>NZ_JBOGCC010000295.1:0-11784 GCF_051656525.1 Clostridium sp.
ACTATTCCTGGTAAGCTCGCCTTAAAAGTTTGAGCTCTTCTTGAATCTCTTTTAGCTCTATATGTTTTTCTCGCTGGATTTCCCATGCTTACACCTCCTTATTTTCTAGTAGCGCCTTAAGTCCTGCAAATCTAACGTCTATATTCCCATCATCATTGCAAACGCATGCTGACTTGTTTAAGTTTTCTCCACAATTTTGACATAAGCCTTTACAATTGCTACTACAAATTCTCTTAATCGGTAAGGTTGAAATTATTTCACTTTCAACTATTTCCGTGATATCAATTGTATCACCATCTACAAATGTAATATTATCACTATCAATCGTACCATCATTTGTAAACCTTTCTTCTATATCAATATCTATTGGATAGATAAAGGTCTCTAAACATCTTGAACATACTAATTTTAATTTAGTTTTTATGTTTAAGTCAAGTAAAAGTTCACCATTATTTGAAATAAAGTTCCCCTTTACAATTACCTTTTCAACTGGAACTATCTCTTCACCTGAAAAAGTGAAGTTTTCCATATTAAACTCATAATTTATTTCTTTGTTTCTTTCTTTCTTGGAAATTAAATCTGAAAATAATATTTTCATACTTCTTAGCTCCTATTTTATAAAAATTAGTTTACATACAAAATAAATTATTAGGTAAATATACAACTTGCCCCTTAATAATAAATTATTTTATAAACAAACACAACTTATTATATAAAGGGGCAAGATAAAAGTCAAGATTTTTCGTGTTTTTTCTTCTTATTTTACTAATCCTAGAGTATCTCTAGCTATAACTAATTCTTCATTAGTTGGTATAACATATGCTTCTACACTTGAATCATCAGCAGATATCTTAGCTATTTTTCCTCTAACATTGTTTCTCTCTTTGTCGATTTTAACACCTAAATATCCAAGTCCAGATAATATTGCATTTCTACAAATTATTGAATTTTCTCCAACACCTGCTGTAAATACAATTACATCTACACCATCCATAGCTGCTGCATATGCTCCTATCTGCTTTCTAATTGAGTAACGAAACATATCTAAAGCTAATTGTGCTCTATGATTCCCTTTTTCAGCTGCTTCTTCTATGTCTCTAAAATCTGAACTTACTCCTGATACACCTAAGACACCTGATTTTTTATTTAGTATAGTGTTTATTTCATCTACTGAATAACCTAAATCAGTAGCCATATATACAACTACGGCAGGATCCATACTTCCTGTTCTAGTTCCCATCACTATTCCATCTAATGGTGTGAATCCCATACTTGTATCTATACACTCTCCACCTTTTATAGCTGCAAGAGATGATCCATTTCCTAAATGACAAGTAATTATTTTTAAATCTTTAATATCTTTTCCCATCACTCTAGCTACTTCTGATGAAACAAATTTATGTGATGTTCCATGGAAACCATATTTTCTTACTGCATGATCTTCATATATTTCATATGGTAATGCATACATGTATGCTTTTTCAGGCATAGTTTGATGGAACGCAGTATCAAATACAGCAACCATTTTTGTATCTTTCATTAAAGCTTCGCATGCTTTAATTCCAATTATATTTGGTGGATTGTGTAATGGTGCTAGTTTAGCACACTCTTCTAATTCTTTCATAACCTCATCATTTATAATTACTGATGAAGAGTACTTCTCTCCTCCATGTACAACTCTATGTCCTACAGCATTTATTTCATCCATTGATTTTATAACACCATTTTTCTCATCAATAAGTGTATCTAAAACTAATTTTATAGCATCTTTATGATCTTTCATTTCAGTTTCAACTACATACTTCTCTCTTCCAGCTACTTTTTGAGTTAAAACCGATCCTTGTATTCCTATTCTTTCTACTAATCCTTGTGCTAAAGCTTCTTCATTATTCATATCAATTAATTGATATTTTAATGATGAACTTCCACAGTTTATTACTAAAATCTTCATAGCTTAATACCTCCGTTAATCACTTTACTACTTACTTTTGTGCTTGTGCTTGTGCTTGAACAGCAGTTAGCGCTACAACGTTAACTATATCATCTGAGCTACATCCTCTTGATAAGTCATTTATTGGTTTTGCAAACCCTTGACATACTGGTCCTATTGCTTCAGCATTTGCAAATCTTTGAACTAATTTATATCCTATATTTCCTGCTTGTAAATCTGGGAATACTAATACATTAGCATTTCCTGCAACTTTACTATTAGGAGCTTTTTGATCTGCTACCTTTTTAACTATAGCTGCATCTAATTGAAGCTCTCCATCTATTAATAAATCTGGTCTTAATTCTTTTGCTCTTTCAGTTGCTATTCTTACTTTATCAACTAATTCATGATCCGCACTTCCCATAGTTGAGAATGAAAGCATTGCTACTTTTGGCTCTATTTTGCAAAGATTTTTAGCTGTTTCTGCTGTTGCAATTGCAATAGCCGCAAGTTGATCTGCATTTGGATTTGGATTAACTGCACAGTCAGAGAATAATAACATTCCCTCTTCTCCATATTTTGATCCTGGTACAAGCATTATAAAGAAACTTGATACTACAGAAACTCCTGGAGCTGTTTTTATTATTTGAAGACCTGGTCTTAAAAGATCACCAGTAGTATGCACTGCACCAGATACCATACCATCTGCATCATCTAATTTAACCATCATAGTAGCAAAATATAATGGATCTCTAACTATTTTTTCAGCTTTTTCTATAGTCATTCCTTTATTTTTTCTTAATTCGTAAAATTCATTTATATAAGCCTCTAATTTTTCTGATGTTTCTGGATCTATTATTTCTACTCCCTTTAAATCAACACCCTGCTCTTTTGAAGCTTTTAAAATATTTTCTGTATTTCCTACTAGAATTGGATGTGCTAATCCCTCTTCTAATATTTTTTGTGCTGCAACAATTGTTCTTTCCTCGTCACCTTCTGGAAGAACAATTTTCTTTTTATCAGCTTTTGCAGCTTCCCAAATTTTATTCATAAGTTCCATGTTCATTTCTCCTTTCAAGACACGATAGTATCCCTTAGTTAATACTATACTACTATTTTACTATTTTTCAACATTATTTAAAGACATTTCATTGAAGTTTTTAGATTTGAAATACTACGAATTTTCAGAATATTAAGCCCTATTTATTATATTTCCTATTTTATGCTATACTATCCTTAACAAATTTTAAGAAAGGATGTTTTTACTAGTGAATATTACAGGTATAGTTACTGAATATAATCCCTTCCATTTAGGTCATAAGTTACATTTAGAAAATTCTAAAAAAGATACAAATTCTACTCATACTATTTGTATAATGAGTGGGCATTTTATGCAAAGAGGTGTTCCTTCTTTTATGGATAAATGGTCTAGAGCTAAAACTGCTGTTTTAAATGGAGTCGATTTAGTTATTGAACTTCCTTTAATTTATTCCCTTTCATCAGCTGAAGGATTTGCTTTTGGTGCTGTGAAAATACTAAATGCAACAAACATTGTAAACTCTCTTTATTTTGGTAGTGAAAATGGAAGTATAAAAGAACTTTCTATAATTTCTAATGTTCTTTCTAATGAACCTCTAGAATACAAATCACGCCTAAAAGAAAATCTTAATTTAGGACTCCCATTTCATAAAGCTAGAGAACTTGCTTTATCCACTTATTTAAATGTCGATTCTTTATCTGATATTTTAGGAAATTCAAATAATATTTTAGGAATAGAATATATGAAAGCTTTAAAGAGATTGCAAAGTAATATACTTCCCGTAACCTTAAAAAGAGAAGGTTCACTTTATAATGATAAATGTCTTTCTAAAACTTTCTCTTCTGCTACTTCTATTAGAGAAACTTTTTTTAAAAACTTCTCGCTTGAAAGTATAAAAAAAGATTTACCTATTCAAACTTTAAATACAATTCAGAAACTTATAGACTCAAATTATAAGTTTCCAAAAGAAGAAGATATTTTTTTATTTTTAAAATATAAAATCTTAACTTTTCCTGATGCTTTTTCTAATATTCCTAATTTAAATGAAGGCTTGGATAAGAAAATTCTTAAAGAAATTTATTCATCTAACTCCCTTTCTGAACTTATAGAAAAAGTTAAAAGTAAAAGATATACATACACTAGAATTTCGCGTGTTCTTTTATATATTTTTCTTTCTCTAAATGAGTATAATTTACAAAAAGCGTTTGAAGATGCTTTATATATAAGACCTCTAGCTTTTAATTTAAAAGGGGCAGAAATTCTAAAAGCTATAAAAGAACATTCAGAAATAGAAATCTACACTAAACTTCCTAAAACTATTAATAATATTTCACTTGAATTAGATATTTTAGGAACAAAAGCTTATTCTCTATTAACAAACTCTATTTCCCCTATGGATGATTATAAAAAATCTCCATTTATTCTAAAAGAACAGTAATATAAGTTATGGATTAAAACATATAATTTACTATGATTGGAGGTATTTTTATGATTAGTATTTTTGTTTTATCCATACTTATTTTCTTTTTACTATTCTTTCTTTTAAAAAAATTACAAATAAATAACAATATTTTTATTTGTTTTTTTATTACTCTATTTACTTTTTTATTTTTTTATAATATAAAGACTTCTCTCGAGGGTATAAAACAAGGTTTTTATCTTTGTTTTAATTCAATAGTTCCCAGTATTTTTTCTTTTTCTGTTATATGTAATTTATTAATTACCTTTGATGGTATTTCTATATATTCAAAAATATTAGGGCCTTTAATTTGTAAGCCTCTTAGACTTACTCCTAACTGTTCTTTTATATTAATTGCTAGCTTTTTATGTGGTTATCCTTTAGGTGCAAAACAGGCTACCGAAGCTTATAATGATAATTCAATATCTAAACCTGAATATTTTAGAGTTTTAAATTTAGCCTCTAATGCAAGTCCTATTTTTATTATTGGTGTTTTAGGAATTTCTATACTTGGAAGTATCAAATACGGTTACATTTTACTTTTATCATCTTTTCTTTCTATATTATTTTTATCTTTTTTGATAAAACCTAATATAAATATTTATAAAACTTTAGCTCCTAAAAAAAAGTCTATCCCTAAATTCGGAGTAGCTATGCAATCTGCCATTGAAAATGGAATTAAAACAACATTAAACGTTTGTGGCTATGTGATTTTATTTTCTTTAGTTTTATCTATTTTAAAAGAACTTTCTTTTATTTCTTTCTTCTTCTCTTCAATAGAAACTTTTCTTTCTTTACCTAAAAATTTACTTTATGGAATTTTTTTAGGCAGTATTGAAATGACAAATGGATGTAACTTAATTTCTAATATTAATCTTTCTATTCATTTAAAACTTTCTATTATTAGTTTTTTTATATGTTTTGGTGGAGTCTCTATTTTTTTTCAAGTAACTTCATTTTTCAAAAGCGAAGTTTCAGCTTTAAAATATTTCATCTTTAAATTAATACAAGGAATTCTTTCTTTTATAATCACTTTTTTTCTGTCTAATATTTTTTTATCAAGTATAGAAACTAGCTCTTCAAATTTTAGTTTTACGCCCTCTCCCTATTTATATATTTTTTTCATATCTGGGCTTTTAATCTTTACTTATTTTATATTAAAAACTCAAAAAAAGATTAGGTAGTTAAATCTACCTAATCTTTCTATTTAAAGCTTCTAAGCTCTTTTACATTTTCTTTTATTGTAGCACAAGCCCCAACTAAATTATCATCAATTTCACTTGCTGCTCTTTCAAAATTTAATTGAAGAGATTTTAAAAGTTCTATTCTTTTTCTCTCAATTTCCTTTTCTAAATCAGCCAGTACCCCTTCCGAATACTCCCTTGAACCTATTCTAATTGCTTTTGCTTCTCTTTGCGCAGCACCTACTATTTCACCAGCTCTTAATTTAGCTTCTCTTACTATATCGTGATTTTCTATACCATCTCTTTTTATTTTTTCAGCTTCTTCTTTTATTCTGTCACTATCACGTCTAGCTTCAGCTATAATTTTCTCTTTATTATCATTTATCCATCTTGCATTTTTAAACTCACTTGGAAAATAATTTATTATCTCATCTATAGTATCATGCATTTCTCGTCTATCTATCATAGCTTTTCCACTCATTGGAACTTTAGGAGCTTTATCTATAGTTTCTTGAAGAAACTCTAAAAGCTCTAATACACCTGTTTCTTTTTTCATTTACTCCACCTCTATTCTTTCATCCTAACCTTTTCTTCAATCTTTTCTACAATACATGAAGGAACCATAAAGGATATATCTCCATTAAATTTACATATTTGTCTAACAGCTGATGAACTGATACATATATTTTTTTCACTACTAATCAAATATACAGTTTCTATTTTTTCATTTAATACCTTATTTATTGTTTCCATTGTTCTTTCATATTCAAAATCTATTGTATTTCTAAGCCCCTTCAATACATATCTTATATTTTTTTCTTTAAGTAATTCTACAAGCATACCACTAAAGCTTGTAACTTCTACATTTTCTAAATCTTTTGTACATTCTTTAATTAATTCAATTCTTTCATTAATTGAGAATAATCCTTTTTTATCTACATTTATTAATATAGCTACAATAACATTATCAAAAATTTTTGCTCCTCTTTTTATTATCTCCAAATGTCCATTAGTAATAGGATCAAAACTTCCTGGATAAACTGCAACTCTCATTTCTACTCCACCTCATCATATTTATAAAAGCATACTGTTGTATTTCCATATCTTTTACTTCTAACTAATTTCAAGTTTTCATAACCCTCATAAATATCTTCCATTGAATCTATTTTTGTTACTATTATCCCATCATCTTTTAAAAGCCCATTCTCATAAACAATCTTTAAAGCTTCTGGTATCATTTCCTTGCAATATGGTGGATCTATAAACATTAGATCAAACTTCTTATTTTTCTTTGCTAATGTTTTTAAAACTACATAAGAATCACTATTATAAGTAAAGCATACATCTCCAAATTTAAGATTTTCAACATTCTTTCTTAAAATTGGATATGTTTGTGAACTTTTATCTATTAAATGAACCTCTTTTGCTCCTCTGCTTGCAGCTTCTAAACCTAAGCTTCCTGTTCCTGCAAATACATCTATAACTAAAGCATTTGGAATATATCCTTGAACTATACTAAACATAGCCTCCTTTACTCTATCTAATGTTGGTCTTGTTTCGTATGTTGCTGGAGATAATAATTTACGTCCTCTTGCTTTTCCTGCTATAATTCTCACTTTACTTCCTCCTTAGAGTTTTATTATTTAATATTTTATCATATTCCATATTTTTTCTCAATTTATATATCGTTATATTAATTAAAGCAAATATATCGCCCTGTATTTTCAATATTTTTTTCAGTCTCTTCAATCAACCTACTATAGTCATTATTTTTAACTACTATCTCGGCTTCACTTCTTGCTTTTATAAGAAGTTTCATGTCATCATATATATTTGCTAAAATAAAACTTTCATCTCCACTTTGTCTTCTTCCAAACATTTCACCTGAACCTCTTATTTTAAGGTCTTGCTCTGAAATATAAAAACCATCTGTTGATTCCACTAATATTTCCATTCTTTTCTTAGTTTTATCACTCTTAGCTTTAGCTATTAATATACAGTAGGATTCATGACTTCCACGCCCTACTCTTCCTCTTAATTGATGAAGCTGCGCTAATCCAAATCTCTCTGCATTTTCAACTATCATAACTGTTGCATTAGGCACATTTACTCCAACTTCAATTACAGTAGTTGATATAATAACTTTAGTTTCTCCATCTTTAAACCTACCTATTATTTCATCTTTCTCTTTAGGTTTCATTTTTCCATGTAGAAATTCAATCTCCACACCTCTAAATACACCATATTTGAGTTCTTCATAGATTTTCTCTACTGAGTTTAATTCTAATTTTTCATTCTCTTCTATTAATGGGCAAACAATATAAACTTGCCTTCCTTTATCAACTTCACTTCTTGCTAAATTATATCCTGCTTCTCTATTATTCTGCTCATAAAATCTTGTATCTACCTTTTTTCTTCCTGGTGGAAGTTCATCTATTACAGATACATCTAAATCTGAATACACATACAGTGCAAGAGTTCTTGGAATAGGTGTTGCTGTCATAACTAATACATCTGCTTTCTTTCCTTTTCCTACAATTCTTGCCCTTTGTTCTACCCCAAATCTATGTTGTTCATCTGTAACTACTAAGCCTAAATTATTAATTTCTACATCATCTTGTATAAGTGCATGAGTTCCTATTAATATTAAAGGTTTCTCCTCTTTTGCCCTTTCTTTTATTCTCCTTTTTTCTTTTTCCTTCGTACTCCCTGTTAAAAGTTCCACATCTATATCAAAATCTTTATATATTTTGCTAGCTTCTTCATAATGTTGTGTTGCAAGTATTTCAGTAGGTGCCATTAGTACACCTTTGTATCCATTTATATATGCATTAAACAGTCCTATAAGTGCTACTATAGTCTTTCCACTACCAACATCACCTTGAACTAATCTATTCATTGGATAAGTTGAATTTTGATCTCTTAATATATTTCTCACAACTTTTGTTTGTGCTTCTGTTAAAGGAAATGGCAATGTGTCTTTTAACTCTTTTAATTTCTCTGTCCATTTATACTGAATTCCTACTTCTTTTTTTATACTATCTTTTAAAAGAAGTAATTTCATTGAATATGTAAAAAGCTCTTGGAATTTTAACCTTGTAATTGCCATTTCCAATCCATTCTTTGTTTTTGGATAATGGATCTCTCTTATAGCTTTATCTAAAGATATAAACTTATATTTCTCCATTATTTCTTTTGGGAAAGTTTCTTTTATTTCTATATTATCTAAAATATCACCTATAATTTTTACTAGAAAATTATTTGTAAGGTCTCCTCTCAATGCATATTTAGGAATAATCTCACTTTTTAATGAATGATTAGAGCTTACAATTGGATTAACTACTTCAAGTTTATTTCCTATACTTTTAAATTTCCCAAGTAAATTATATTTCTCATTAAATTTAAATTTACTTTTAATATACACTTGATTAAACCATTTCCCTTCAATTATATGTCCATTATACTCAAATTCTAAAGTTGTTATAGTCTTTCTATTTTTAGTTTGTATATTTCCTTTAAATCTTTTAAATACACAGGTTAATATTTTTCTTTCACTTTCATCTATTTCTTTAAAATCTTCATTTCCATTTACAAACTCATAATCTCTTGGAAAATATAACAATAAATCTAAAACTGTAAAAATTCCTACCTTATTTAATTTTTCTTTTGATTTAGGACCAATCCCCTTAATACTATCAATACCTAAATATATATCCAAAGCGATTTCCTCCTCATTTTTCCATAATACTAAATAAAAGCACCCAAAGGTGCTTTTACTCATTTATTCTACTGACATTAATAAGTAGTATAAAGGTTGATCCCCTTTATATAATTGAACGTCACAATCTTCATATTTTCCTTCTATTTCTGCAACAAATCTATTTGCTTCATCTTCTGTTACATCTTCACCATAGAAAATAGTTATAAGCTCACTATCATCAGTTACAAGATTCTCTAAAACCTTTTCTCCAACTTCTAGTTTATCTCTACCAACTTCTTTGATTTTACCTTCAACAAGACCTAACATATCGCCTTCCATTATTTCGATACCATCCATCTCAGTATCTCTTACAGCATATGTTACTGATCCTACTTTTACACTTTTTAAAAGTTCATTTAACTCTTCTAAGTTTTCTTCAACTTCAGCATCTTTATTGAACATTGATAAAAGTGTTATCCCTTGTTGTATGCTTGTAGTTTTTATGACAACAACATTTTTCTCTGAAATTTCTGCTGCTTGATCAGCTGCCATTATAATATTTTTATTATTTGGAAATATTATAATATTTTCTGCATTTATTTGTTCAACACAATCTAGAATATCTTGTGTTGATGGATTCATAGTTTGACCACCTTCTATAACACTATTAACACCTAAATCTTTAAAAATGTTAGCAATTCCACTTCCCATAGCTACTGTTATGAAACCATATTTTTCTGGCTTTTCAGCTTTTTTAGCATCTTCTCTCATTTTATCATTAGCTATAAGTTCTCTATGTTCTTCTCTCATATTATCAATTTTTATTTTTGATAATTCTCCAACTTGAACTGCTTTTGCAAGTACTGCTCCAGGATCATTAGTATGAATGTGAACCTTTATTACATCTTCATATCCTACTACTATCATAGAGTCTCCCATTGATTCTATACTATCTTGGAAGCTCTTAGCTTTTTTAGCATCTCCAAGTATTATAAATTCAGTGCAGTATCCAAATTTAATACTATCTGCATCTATACCAGCTCCAGCACCTGTAACATCTCCGCCACCTACACCAATTTTTATATCTTTAACCTCTGCTTGAATTCCTTCTTTTAAAGCTTCTGTCATTCCTGAAAGAATGATATATAACCCCATTCCACCTGAATCAACAACTTTAGCTTTCTTCAAAGCTGGTAACATTTCCGGTGTCCTATCAAGCATCACCTTTGCTTCTTTTGTTATTTTTTCCATAAAAGCTACAATTTCTGGTTCTTCTAATTTCACTGCTTCTTCAGCTGTAGCTCTTATTACTGAAAGTATTGTTCCTTCAGTTGGTCTCATAACTGCTCTATATGCAGCCTTTGAACCTTCTTCAAAGGCATGTGCAAGCTCTTTATAATCTACTGTATCTTTTCCTTCAAGGCCCTTTGAGATTCCTCTTAAAATTTGAGAAAGAATTACTCCTGAGTTTCCTCTTGCTCCCATTAAAGCACCTTTAGCTAACTTCTTAGATACTTCTCCTATTGAATCTGACTGAATATTTTCTATTTCTTTAACAGCCGCTTTAAATGTCATTGACATATTTGTTCCCGTGTCTCCATCTGGTACTGGGAAAACATTTAACGCATTTACGAAATCACTTTGTTCCGCTAATCTATTACTTCCATTTACAACCATATTATAAAAATCACGGCCATTTATTCTTTTATATTCCATTAGTTTACCTCCTAGACTCTTACCGCTTGAACATTTACCGATATAGATGATACTTTTAATCCTGTATAGTTTTCTATATTATAACGAACCTTTTGGATTATATTATTTGCTATAACAGATATTTTCATCCCATATTCTACCATAATAAAAAGTTCAATATTTAACTTTTCATCTTCAGTTACAGTTATTTTTACACCTTTACTAAAATTTTCTATTCTTATTAATTCCCAAAGGCCTTCTGCGGCACTTTTTGACACCATTCCAACTACTCCATAACACTCCATTGTTGATAACCCAACAATTTTAGCTATTACTTCTTCTGAGTAATGTACTTTTCCGTTTTCTCTTGAAAATCCAACCATTACTTTTTCCTCCTATACTATACTATATCATATGTATATTTTATCTTAGAAAACTATTTAATTCAAGATTTATCTTAATTTATAAATAATAAACTCGATTTTTTTTTATAAATTCTCTTGCAAATCATCTTTATCTTGTGTTACAATGAATTCTGTCCTATTGAAGAGATTTTATCTTCACTAATAAGGAGGTGTTTTCAAGTGGCAAGAAGATGCGAAATTTGTAATAAAGGCGTTGTTGCAGGTGTACAATATAGTCACTCACATCGTCAATCAAAGAGAACTTGGGCTCCTAACTTAAAGAAAGTTAAAGCTTTAGTTAACGGAACACCAAAAAGAGTTCACGTTTGTACTAGATGTTTAAGATCTGGTAAGGTTGAAAGAGCAATATAGT
>NZ_JBOGCC010000296.1:0-2502 GCF_051656525.1 Clostridium sp.
GTTCTCCATAGATACGGTTCACCACACCGTAAGTATAAACCTTTAAAATCCCCTAAATATACTATAATTAATAATATTTCAAATTCAAGTTTTAACTATATTTTTTTATAATAAATAGGATAGACTTATATAGCCTATCCATTATAAATTTCTTTAATTATATTCCTTTAGCAACTTATCAAAATCACTTTCATACTCTCTATCCTGAATTACTCTATATTTTTCAAATTCACTTTCTGCAAAAGCTTTTGCTATTTTCGCTGTTACTTTTCCTGAGTTATTTAAAATTTCATATTCGTTAAACTCTAAAAATGCATTTAGTTTTTTAGACCAATCCTCCATGGTCATTGGAACTCTTTTCTTAGCTTGATTTTCTGCATAATCAAGATACATTGTAACAATTCTGTTTAATGATTCTACTTCATCTTTAATTAAGTAATTCTTTGCAACTGAAACATCACTCTTTATTATTTTACCCTTTGGTGCTGACTTCCAAGTGGTTAGTCCCATATTCTTTTCTTCTGCGTTAGCCCTATCCATTATTAACTCAGCCGCTGTTTTACCATGTATAGCAAAATGTAATTTGTTTTGAACAGTTTTAAAAAACTCTTTAGTAGTACCTGCATCTATAGAGTAATCCATTGCTGTAGCATAAATATCAGTAATTTTTTGATAAAATCTTCTTTCACTTGCTCTTATTTCACGGATTTCTTCTATTAAATCATCAAAATAATCATCATTTAAAAAGCTTCCATTTTTCATTCTTTCTTTGTCAATTATGTACCCTTTTATTGAGAAATCCTTTAACACTGAACTTGCCCATTGTCTAAATACTATAGCTCTTTCAGAATTTGTTCTAAACCCAACAGCTATTACAGCTTCTAAATTATAGAATTTTGTATTATATTCTTTTCCATTACTTGCAACTCGTCGGAATTTCCGACAAGTTGAATTTTCATCAAGTTCACCATCTAAAAATATATTCTTCAAATGGCCTGTAATAGTTGTTCTTCCTTTTTCATAAAGACTTGAAATCATATCTTGTGTTAGCCACACATTCTCATCTGCTACTAATACTTCAATAGAATTTTCTTTATTTTGTGATGTGAAAATTAAAAATTCAGCTGTGCTATTTCTTACTTGAAGCTTATTACTTTCATTAATCAATTTTATGCCCTCCACTATTTATGAAACATTGTTAATTTATCTATGTTAAATGTAAGTTTATTCACTATATTAATAATCCTAATTATAGCATAAATCCATAATATATTTAATATCACTAGCTTAATTTTATACTTTTAAACATTCTTTCTATTTTGGTTCTTCACAGATCTGTCTCTATTTTCTATATTCTCTACTTCTTTTACTTTTATATCCTGAATTTTTTCTTCCGCCTCTAAATTTTGGTTTGTAACTGTCTCCTCTAAAGAATATATGTTTTTCTTTACAAGGTCTGCATCTTTCACTTGGATAGTCCCATGCTAGTTTTTTTCCACAATCTAAGCATACTCTTTCATGTTGAAGAAGGCTTGTTAATAGTAATTCATTTATTTTATTTGCAGTATTTTCTTTTTCTTCGCTTATATATTTATTGTCTATAAATAATTTAAAGTTTTTTGCAAAGGAATAGTTAAGTTCTAATGACTTATAGTAACTTTCTAGTTCATCTAGTTCTTTTTTTGCATTTACTATTTCTTTAAGCTTTGGTTTTTTTAAGTTTACTGCACCTTTGCTGTACATAATGCAGTATTCTTCCCATAGTGCCATTACCTTTTTATTGTTTTCTTCAAATGGAATTGTTGCCATTTTTAGAAGGTCTTCTTTTGATGCATTAACTTTAAGTTCTTTTAATCTATTTAATAAGAATATTATTGTTGTAACATCTGGTTTTTGGAAGTATCCTTTAGCTTTTGAAATACTCCACATTTTTAATGATTCTATTATATCTATATCTAATTCTAAAAGAGAGTCTGGAATTTCAATGTAGCATTTTTCTAATTTTTTTGTTCTTGATTTTAAGGCTGACCTTATTAAATCTTTATCTGATACAGTTGCTACATATCCTTCTTCATAAATTCCTTTTCTTCCTGCTCTTCCTGCTATTTGTTTTATCTCTGGAATTCTTAATCTTCTTTGAGATATTCCATCAAATTTTCTTGTTTCTAAAAATACAATACGTTTTATAGGTAAGTTAACTCCCATTCCTATTGCATCAGTACAAACTATAACTTCACTTTCTCCATCTAAAAATCTTTCAAACTGTTTTTTTCTTGTTGAATATGGAAGTGAACCATATATAATACTTGTTTTTATATTGTTACTTAAAAGCTCTGCTGAAACTGCAAGTGCTTTCTTTTTACCAAAAACAACTAATGCATCTCCTCTTTTAATATCTGTTTTAAGATTAAATTTATCTTCTTCAAATATTAAGTCAGTATTTCTCTTATGCTTTATTATTTCATAAGTATCATTACAGTCTTTTATAAGCTTAATTACAAT
>NZ_JBOGCC010000297.1:0-4278 GCF_051656525.1 Clostridium sp.
TTATTATTGTTATTTAATTAAGATTTTGTTTTTTTAATTATAAAATTTAGTTTTTTAAATTATTTTAATAATTTTTTAAATTGCTTTACAGATACATTTTAACATAAAAATATTGGTAATGTCTATACATAACCGTTTACTAATACATTTTCTACGAAAATATACGAGTAACCGTATGTATTTTTAGAATAAACTTTAATTTTAGTTTTTTTAAAAATTCTTTTTTCTGTGATTTTCAGAAACTGGATCATATTAAAAAATTTATGTTTATGAAAAATTATTAGTTTATAAAAAATCTAACAATTTCTTAGCCTACTCCTCCCAATTTTATCGTTTATAAAACTTTTCGGTCGCCTCCTGGCTCCCTTAAAGTTTTAACACTCAAAAATCACTCGTCCCAGTCTTGCGAAATTTAAGATTTTTATATATAAACTAAAATTTTAAGAAAGTAAATCTTCCTTCCCTAAACAGCTTTTGTTCCAATAAGCTTATGAAAGTGAAAATATTAAATCGGGTGAAGGGGTTGGGGGCTTACTCCCCACACCCTCCAATAGCTTTAATTAAACAAGCATCGCAGATAAAGGGAGGTACGACCGCTACCGAGGGTTTGGGAGGTTGCCTCCCATTAGAAAGTAAGAAGGTAAATCCTTCGCTTTCTAGTTAGCTTTGCTAACAAAAAGAAAATAATATGCTTCGCATTATTTTCTTTAAAAATCCACTTTAAAAAATCCTTATTTAAAAACCGCATTAAAAGAATAAGAAGGAGATTTTTAAATAAATAGCTTATTTAGAGGCTTAACAGATTTTCTTACCCCCCTGAAATCGGAATGTTACCCCCCTGAAATCGGAATATTACCCCCCTAAAGTCGGAATATTATACTATTTTTTAGTAGTATAACTATATTATTGAACTTATACTATTTAAAATTAGTATAATAATATTAATAAAATAAGTTTTATATACTAATTTTTAGTAGTATAGTTTGTATTATTATGTTAAAATTAATTGTACTAATTTAAAGGAGGTTTTATTTTTGAAATCAAGAAAAATTATAAAAGAAGTTATTGAAACTAGAGTTGATTCAAATGGTAATGTTGATGAATTTGTAAAACAAGTGGAACAATACATTCCTCGTGATGAACCTGATTTTGTAAAATTATATTTAGATCATATTCTCGTTCATAAAGCAGTTAGTTTAAAAATTTCTCCTATTCTTTCTGAAATTTGTAAATTAGCAACTTATGCAGACAATGAAACTGGTGGCATGATGATCTTTTTAAACAAGTTTACTAAAGAATTAATTAAAGAAAATCTAGGATATAAAAGTATCAAAATGGTTGAAAAAGCAATTGATAGTTTATATAAAGGAAATCTTATTTTAAGAAAAGGTCGTGGTGCTTATATTTTAAATCCATACTACTTTGGAAAAGGTGCTTGGGCAGATATTAAAGCGATTCGTGCAACTTTAGATTTTAATGAAAAAACTAATACATTTACTCCACATTTAGAATTTAATGTATATGATAATAATGGAAATTTATTAGAAAATTATATTAGAAACGAAAATAATGAAATAGTAGATACAAAAACTGGTGAAGTAATAAAAATAGATGAAGCTACTGGTGAAATATTAAAAGAACATAATATTAGATTAATAAAGTAAAATAAAAGAAAAAGGAGGTACACCAAATGCAGGAAGGAATTGATTTTTTAGAGATTAAAATGCAAGAATTAAATAACAAAATTGATAAATTAGATAATAAAAAAAATTATGATGAACGCAGAGATCTTATAGAAAAACTAACTTTTTTGGACGAAATAATTACTGAAATGAAGAAAAAAATAATGTAATCACAGAAGATTAAAATAATAAAAATATAGTTTAGTTAGTAAACTAAGGATAAATGAAAATAAAAAAACTGATGAAAATAAAAAAAACTTTAGAAAGAATCTAAAGTTTAAATTAAAAAATAAAAAATTAAATTAAAATTATGGCTTATGCCACAAAAAAAGAATAAAAATTTGATGAAGAGGTTGTTTGCTGCAATCTCTTCTTTTTCTTCTTTATTTTATTATAGCTAATTTAATTTTATTTATCAATTACGTTCATTAATATTTATGAATCCAGTTTATTTTTTAGTATATATAATACAATACAGCGTATTTAGTTGTATTACATTGTATTATTTTAAACTTTCATCAATTTTAATTTCTTTATTGGATAAAAAACTAATTTCCCATAAACCACTCCTAAAATTAGCTTCATGTTCTATTTTAAAAATAGCTATTTTTTTCTCTTCCATAATATCTTTAAATCTTTTTATATCCTCTTTATTTTCTTGTTCTATAATAGATTTAAAATCAAATCTTGATATATAATTAAACCTAAAATTATTATCTGAATGCAAAAAATAGTCTTCAATATCATTTTTAATATAATTTAACTCTAATTTAATTGAATATGGTGTTTGTAGTTTTAATCTCCATACATTATAATTTATAGATTTAATCATATTTCTTTCTTTATATTTAAAAGCAAAGACAGTTTCTTTATTAAATATTGGAAGGTATCCAGCATGCTCTTTTTTAGGTTTTAAACCTCTTTTAGCATTAGATCTTTCCTTCATAATTCGCATTAAATTATTATTTTTAGCTTTCTCAACTTCTATATTTTCTCTTAAATTTATTATATTTTTATTAGCTTGATTCAACCGATTAATTAATTCATTATTTTTCATTTTTAAATTTTCAAATTTCTCTATTTCAAAATTTTCTTGTTTACTTTCTAATTCTTTAATTTTATTATTTAAAGGTTTTAATTTTTCTTTATAAATTTCATTTATTGCTTCAAGTGTATACATTTTTGCATTTTTTTCTTTTAAATCTGAAATAATACTTTCTAAATGCTTAGCATATTCATGTTCATCTTCTGTATAAAGATATAAATTTTCACCTCCAGAGTTTCTAAATTCTGAATAGTTATTAAAATCATCACGTTTCTCTAATGTATCAAAATACTTATATTGCAAATGATTTCCCTTTAATAAACTAAATTGTTCAATTGATCTTACATATTTCATTATTCCTCAACCTCTTCTATATCTCTTAAATAATGCCCTGCTATAACAGATATTCTATTATGTCCTAATGCTTTACTAACCTCTGCCATTGCTACTTTATCAAATTTTATACCCTTCATATCAGCTTTACATACGTAAACAGCCGATTGATAAGCGTGTCCTGTACCTTTATTAACCTTATCAAATGGAATATCTTTAATATCCCTTGCAATGCTCTTATAATAGCTTGTAGCGTAATTAGAACGATAGGAATGAATATCTGCTGCGGTTGATATTTTATTAAATACTCTATTACTACCAGCACTATTCATTAATTTAACAACATTTTCTATATTACCGATTACTGGTACATCTCTTTCTCTCCCACCTTTTGTTCCAATTGTCACATTAATCATATATTTGCCTTCATTATTTTTATATAATTTATCTCCAGTTATATATTTAAGTTCATTTCTTCTAAGTCCTGTTGATTTACAGAATTCTACTAATTCTTTATTTTTCACTTCTGAAAAATGTTTATCTCTATCTTTAGGACCTCTGCTCCTAGTTATATCAACTCTATGCCTTACATTAGTTTTAATACCAAAATCCGTAGTTTTACAACCATAAATTTTAGCTAATGCACTTGCATATGCCTTTTGTGTAGACGCTGTTAATCCTCTATCTATACAATTTTGTAAATATTCAGGAACATATTTTTTACATTCATCTAATGTTTTTACATCATATTTTTTTTTGCAATAATCCGTAAAATAATGTGTATGCTTCATATAATTTTTGTAGGTATCCCAAGCAAATATTTTTTTATTGGCTGTACCATCTTTTTTAGCTTTATGTTTACTCTCACCCATAGCTATTTTACTATCCAATCTGTCCTGAATTTGTTTAGCCATTGAACCTAACTTTACTCTATTACGTGCCATTTTATTACCTCCAATTTTCTAATACTTATTGTAAACGTTAACATTATTTTTTATATATTACTAATAACGCTAATATTTTAATTAACGTTTTTGCTTTTTGGACTTAAATATTCAATTTTGATAAAGTCAGAACTTAACCAATTTATTTTTTTTGAATATGACAGGTAATAGTCATATTTTTTTCCTTATAAACCTAATTTTTTTAGGGAAACACTTTCAAAAAAGATTACTCATATTTTAATTATAATAAGGCTTTAGATAGATTTTATAGTTT
>NZ_JBOGCC010000298.1:0-11416 GCF_051656525.1 Clostridium sp.
CGTATTACTTCTATATATGATGGATTTCCATTAGTATAATCAGCAAACATTAGCCTTCCTGTTCTATTATCCTCTCTATATGCTTCCTTTGCTATAATTGGTCCTACTATATGGGATGCTGTAATTTTTTGAAATGAAAAAATATTTATTTTATTTAAAATTGTTGTTAAACTATACTCTCCTATCACACTTTCAAAAGTATCTGGTGTAGGATTTTTGTATTCTCTTTCTTCTTTTTCTGGTTCTTTTTTATTTTCATCTTTTGGAGCTTCTTCTGATTTATTTTTATTTTCTTCCTCTAAGCCTTCTTCGACATTATTTTCTTCTGTAATTACACTATCCTTATTTTCTTCTGTTTCTATATCACTATTTTCATTCAAACTATTATCATCACTTGTCTCATCATCTGTCCCATTCTTTTCTTCACTGTCAGTACTAATAATACAATCTTTATTATGCTCATGCTCTTCAGTGTATATACTATTATTTTTCTCTTCTATTGGCTTAGCTATTGCACTTACGAAAGAAGAACATATAACAAAAAATAGAAAGCATGTTAAAAAAACTCTAAACTTCCTCTTCTTCACCACATTTCCCCCACTAAAATTTCATTTTAATATGGTATCAATTTATTTTAAATTGCACATCTATCTATATGTACACTTCGCTATAAACATTCTTTCTCTTCTTTTTTTATTATCTTCAGTTTAAAATAATTAATATAAATTTAACATTAAGTTAATATTTTGTAAATACACTATTAATATATTTTTTTATTTTCATTAAAAATCCTTTAAAATTATATCTTTCATAAAATTATGTTAAAAAATAAATTTATTTATCAATCTTCATTAACTACAGATAAATACTTATTAAGTAAAAAATGAATTCATAAAATATAAGAAAAAGATGACTCCTATTAAATAAGAAATCATCTTCTTTGTTCTTAATCTTTTTATAGTGCTTCTTTTTTTTAATCAAGTTTTTATCACTTCAAACTATCTATATATCTCTCTAATCCATTTCTTCCTTCTAAATCCCATTTAAAGACACCGCAATCTTCAAGTACTCTTATGAATACTTTACCTATCTCAGCCTTTATTATTTCATCAATATTTTCATTTGTAATATTATTTTTCTCTTCTATTTCTTTTATCCAGTCTAAATGAATTTTTATTTTGTCACTTTCATTTTCTTTTTCTAATATATATTTTTTTATTATTTCTATTTCTTCTTTTAATCTGTCTGGTAAAACAGCTAATCCTAGAACTTCTATTAATCCTATATTTTCTTTTTTTATATGATGAAGTTCTTTATGTGGATGAAAGATTCCATCTGGATGTTCTTCATTAGTTCTATTATTTCTTAAGACTAAGTCTAATTCAAAAATTCCTTCTTTATTTCTTGCTATTGGTGTAATTGTGTTATGAGGTGTTTCTCCTGTGAATGCATGTATTCCGATTTTTTCATCTGAATATGTTTTCCAATGCTCTAATATTTTTTCTGCTAACTCTCCTAGCTTTATTCTATTTTTTGATTTTACTCTTACTACTGATAACGGCCATTTTATTATAGATAACTCTACATCATCGTATCCTTTAATTTTAAATGTTTTCACTGTTTCTGCCTTATCCATAGCAAACTCATATCTTCCACCTTGATAATGGTCATGGGAT
Organism: Clostridium sp.; assembly: GCF_051656525.1. Classification (GTDB taxonomy): domain Bacteria; phylum Bacillota; class Clostridia; order Clostridiales; family Clostridiaceae; genus Clostridium. Next base: position 1,677 of record NZ_JBOGCC010000298.1, read on the forward strand.
AAAATTGAGCCACCTACTATAGGTAAATCTGCATTTGATCCAACAAAGTAATGTGGAAACTTCTCTACAAACTCCAAGCTTCTATCAAAGGTGTTTTTACTTATTACCATTGGAGTATGCTCACTTGCGAAAACTATACAATGTTCATTATAGTATGAGTATGGTGAATATTGTATATTCCATTCCTCTTCTTTTAGCTCTACTGGAATTACTCTTAAATTTTGCCTTGCTGGATGATTAAGTCTTCCCGCGTAGCCTACATTTTCTTTACATAGTAAGCATTTTGGATATGATGATGATTTTACATTTTTTAATGCTGCTATTGCTTTTGGATCTTTTTCTGGTTTTGATAAATTTATTGTTATATCTAAAACTCCATATTCAGTTTCACTTTTCCATGTAATGTTTTTTGCTATCCTATCTGTTCTTATATAATCACAGTTTTTACTTAAATTATAAAAATAGTCTGTTGCTTCTTTCTTATCTTTTTCATATTTAATCTTAAATTTTTCTATTACTTCTGAAGGCCTTGGCATTAAAATACCCATTATTTTAGTATCTAATAAATCTCTATACACTGATGTATTATGCTCTAAAATTCCTGTCTCAAAAGCATAGTTTAGTAAGTTATCTAATATTTCTGTTGGTGAATTTAGATTTTCATCTTCTATTTCTACTTTACTATAATCATCTAATTTAAATACAGATATTATTGAATTTCTTATATATATTTCATCTTCTTTTTTAAATAGATTTTTCTTTAAACCATATTGTATTAGTCTTTCAATTTCTCTATAGATATTCATAAAACTATCTCCTTAAATTTCTACTGTTCCACTTCCTATATTTGCTACATAAAAATCTGCCTCATATCCTATTTTTTCTTTATATTTTTCTCCTACAAAGCTTATAAAATCATCTTTTTTATCTTTTTTCACTATAAATACTGCACAGCCTCCAAAGCCTGCACCTGTCATTCTTGCACCTACTGTTCCTTCAAATTCCCATGCAAGTTCTACTATTGTATCAAGCTCTAATCCTGTAACTTCATAGTCATCTCTTAATGATAAATGAGATTTATTCATAAGAATTCCAAACTCTTTTAAGTTTCCTTTTTCTAATTCTTTTATTGCTTTTAATGTTCTTCTATTTTCATAAACAGCATGCCTAGCTCTCTTTATTCTTACTTCGTCTTTTATAAGATTTTTATATTCTTCAAATCTTTCTTCTGTTAAATCCCCTAGTGATGTAATTTCTAACTCTGCTTGTAACTCTTCTAATGCCTTCTCACATTCACTTCTTCTTTCATTATATTTAGAATCTCCAAGACCTCTTCTTTTATTTGTGTTTCCAATTATTATTACTTCATCTTTTAAATCTATTTCACTATATTTATATTCTAATGTATTGCAATCTAGTAGTATTGCTGATTTTTCTTTTCCCATTCCAATTGCAAACTGATCCATTATTCCACAGTTAACACCTATGAATTTATTTTCTGCTTCCTGGCAGTATTTCACAAGTTCCACTCTATCAATGTTAAATTTATATATTTCATCCATCATAACTGCCATTAAAAGTTCTAATGATGCTGATGACGAAAGTCCTGCTCCATTTGGTATGTTTCCATACACTACCATTTCAAATCCTTTTTCAATCTTATGCCCATATTTCCCTAAAACGTCTAGAACACCTTTAGGATAATTTGCCCAATCATGTTCTTTTTCATTTTTTAGATTATCTATATTAAATTCTATTACCCCAAGTTCTTTAAAGTTATCTGAATACATTTTTACGATTTTATCTTCTCTAAGTTTTATAACTCCATATGTTCCAAAGCTTAATGCACAAGGAAAAACATTTCCTCCATTATAGTCTGTATGTTCACCTATTAAATTTACTCTTCCTGGTGAAAAGAACACTCTTACCTCTTCTTTATTTCCATAAACTTTTTCAAACATGTCTATTAATCTATTTCTCATTTTTCTATTCTCCCCTTTTTCTTTATTATATATTTAAGAAAACATCAGCCTTAAAACTGATGTTTTCAATTTACTTTTAAAGATTATAATTCTTCTCTTCCTACTGATACTTCAGATATTTCTTTGTTGTTAAAGATATTGAATCTAAATCCTAGATTAAATTCTTCAAATTTGCATCTATATTTTTCTAATTGCCATTGTCCACAAGAGTTTGTCCCAACTCCATTTTGCTTGTAGTCAATGTTAAATACTATATAATCTCTCTTTACTAAATCAACTGTGTGTTTTGCATATTCTAAATCTGTATCTTCATAATATGATGCACTAAAGTCAAACTTCTCATCAGCTACTGCCATTAATGATATTCCTCTATCATTTCTCATACTCACCCATGAACAGTCACTTCTATTTCCATTTTCTTGTGGTTTAACGTAGTTAGTAAATAATCCATCTACATTATTATCAAATACACCAAAACTATTTGCTTCTTTTGTATCTGCATAAGACTCTCCTGGTCCTCTTCCTTTATATTTAACTAAGTTTAAGTCTTCATTTAATTTCATTTGAAGTCCTATTCTTGGTAACATTTCTGGTGCCATGTCTATTTTTCCTGATGGTATTCCACTTACATTTACTTTAATGTCTCCACTTCCATAAACAACATACTCATAAGTTGACTTAAAGTGCCATGCTGAGTTTGTAGTTCCATTTATAGTATTTACTTTGAATGTTAAAGTGTTTTCTTCAATTTTATAATCAATGTTTTGAACTACTTCGTGTGCAAGATGCATAAAGTATTTCTTTTTGTAATCTTCAACTACATACATATCATTATCAATTGGAGCTCTCCAGAAGTTTAATCTTGGTCCATCTTTTACTAAGTTGTAGTTATCTTTATTTATTTCTAAGATATATCCTCTAACTAAGTCAAATACTACCTCAAACTCTTCTCCTCTTGCGATTAATTTGTGATTTTCTTTAACAACTTCTAAGTTTCCTCTTGTATCTACTTTTAACTTTTCAGTTTTTATTGGTAATTCAAATTGTGCTGTTGCAAGTTCGTGTCCTGCTTTTGCCCATGAACATTCTTCTCTTAATACATATGAGATATTTAGGTAGTAGCTTGCACCTGCTTCTTTATAGAAATCTAAGCTATATGGAAGTGTTATTTCTTTTTCTCCTCTTCCTTCTATACTTGGCATTTCGATTCTTCCTGATTGTAGAACTTTATCATCTTCTACTATTGTGTACACTAAATCTAATGTATTTAAGTTTTTAAAGTCATATCTATTTATAACTTTTATTATTCCTTTTTCTAAATCTACTGCACTTGTTTCAGCTGGTTCTATAACTTTTTTGTATTCTAAAAGTCCTGGTGATACTGTTCTATCTGGCATTATAAGTCCATCAATACAGAAGTTTATATTACTTGGATCATCTCCAAAGTCTCCACCATACTTATAGAATGTTTCACCTTTATCACTAACTGATTCTATTCCATGATCAAACCATTCCCAAATAAATCCACCTTGTAATTTATCATATTCATAGAAAAGATTTTGATATTCTCTTAAGTTTCCTGGTCCATTCCCCATAGCATGGCAGTACTCACATAAGATGTGTGGTTTTTTAATATTTTCTATAACTTCTTTCATTAATAATTTGCTATCATGCTCAAGCCATGTGTACATTGTGCTATATACTTCTGAAACTGGTCCTTCTTCTTCTTTTCTATCAAAGTCTCCTTCGTAGTGTAGGATTCTTGTATCATCTAATTCTTTCATTCTTTTTGCCATTGCTTTAAAGTTACATCCAAATGATGATTCATTTCCAAGAGACCACATTATTATACAAGGATGATTTTTATCTCTTTCTATCATTCTTTCCATTCTGCTAACATGTGCTTTTTCCCACTCTGGATCATCACTTATCCATGCATAGTTTCCTGTTAATTCAAATCCGTGACATTCTAAATCTGTTTCATCTATTACATACATTCCAAATTCATCACATAACTCATAAATATAGCTTGAGTTTGGATAGTGAGCTGTTCTTATTGCATTTATATTATGCTGCTTCATTAAAACGATATCGCTTATTATTTCTTCTCTAGCTACAACTCTTCCGTTTCTTGGATTATAGTCATGTCTGTTAACCCCTTTAAATTTTATAGCTACTCCGTTTACTGTGAATACTTCACCTTTTAATTCTATTTTTCTAAATCCAACTTTTTGTGGAATAACTTGTACAACTTCTTCCCCTTTTAATACAGTTACTAGTAATGTATATAAATTTGGTTCTTCTGCTGTCCACTTTAATGGATTTTCTATATCTTTTTTAAATTCAATTCCATCTTTAACTTCTACATTTTCTTCAAATACTACTTCTTTATTGCTATTTAAAAGTTCATACTTAACATTTGTTATATCATTTCCTCTAACTTTTAAATTTATATCTAATCTTCCATTTTTATAACTTTCGTCTAAGTCAGTTACTATTTTAATATCTTCTATTCCTGATACTGGCTCTGTGTATAATTCTACATCTCTAAAGATTCCACTTAACCACCACATATCTTGATCTTCTAAATAAGTTCCATCACTCCATTGATATACTCTAACTGTACATTCATTTTCACCTTCACGTACAAATTCTGTTATATCAAACTCTGCTTGTATTCTTGCTCCCTTGCTGTATCCAACTTCTTCTCCATTTATCCATACATTGTAAGCTGAATCTACACCATTGAATTTTAAGATTATTCTTTCTGATAATAATGATTTATCAATATTAAAAGTTCTTTTATATATTCCTGTTGGATTTTCTGTTGGTACGTATGGTGGATTTATAGGGAAGTTGTACCATAAATCTGAGTAATGCATTTTCCCATATCCTTGTAATTGCCAGTTTCCTGGAACTACTATATCATTCCACTCTTCTATTCCTACACCTTCTTTATAGAAGTTTTCTGGTGAATATTCTGGTGCATCTAAAAATAAGAACTTCCAGTTTCCATTTAAGTTTTTAAAATTGTGTGTGTATTTTCTTTCTCCTCTTAATGCTTTTTCTTTTGACTCAAAACTTAAAAAATGTGCTCTTGCATCTAATCTATTTATTCCATCAATATTAATATTTTCCCATAATTTCATTTTTCAAAATCCCCTTTTTTTTAAATTTTAATTTTTCTATATTTTAACTTTTTCTGATTTATTTCTACCATGTAGCTCATTAGCTACTGCTTTTCCAACTTTTTTCTCATATCTCATCCAACAAATTTGTGCAAACCCTAAGAATACTACTAATCCAAGTACATTATAGATAAGAATGAACCATGGATTTGTTGCTCCTTCTGCAAGTGTTCCATTAATGTATGCAATTAAATCTGCTGGTGCTGGTACTGATGATATTACAAATACAAATATGAATAAGAAAAGTAACATATATCCTATTATTATTCCAAATGTTCTTGATCCAACTTTAAAGCTTCTTTGTAAGTTGTCTTTATTTTTTCTTAAAACTATATATCCTACTAAGAAGAATAATACTGGTATTAATGATGTTGATGCTGTCATGTTAATAAGCATTTCAAGTAAGCTATCAACTGAACCTATTCCAAGTGCTGGAATTATTAATAATACTGTAACTATAACTGCTTGAAGATATAATGCATTTACTGGATTTCCTGTATTATCAGTTTTAGCAACCCATTTTCCAAATATCCCTTCTGGTATTTCTGAGAATAAAACTTTAACTGGTGCTGCTGTCCATAATACTAATGATCCTAAACTTGCAAGCATCATAATAAATCCAACAAAGTTTGTAATTATATTTCCTATTCCATAATGTGAACCTAAGATTGTAAATGAATCAAATAATCCATTTGAAAAGTTTCCATGAAGCACTTCTTCTGGTACTATTAATCCTACTGATACTGCACCTAAAGCATATATTCCACCAACTAAAGCTGTTGCTATAAGCATTGTTCTAACAAATGTCTTATTTCCACCTTTAACGTCTTTTATATATACTCCTATACTTTCAGCACCTCCAACTGCTTGAAGTATCCATGCTAAAACCATGAAGTATGTCCAGTTAAACTTTGGCATTATAGTATCCATTGTAAACTCTTGTGCTGGTGCTTTTCCTAAGAAAAATATTACTCCAAAAGATAGAACTATAAATCCTATTCCAAGAACCATTCTTGCAGCCCCTGAAAGACTTGTTATTTTTGATATCCAACTTACTCCTTTTGTTGAAAGGTAAGTTACTATCCAAAATAAAACAATTGATATAACTGATATTAATACTGTTTTCCCTTCAAATACATTTCTACCTAAGAAAGTAAATGATGCATAAATTAATGTTTTTGGTAGTAACGATGTAAAAAAGAATAAATTTACAAAGAAATATGACCATGCTCCTAAGAATGCCCATTTAGGTCCTAGTGAAGTCTTAATCCAACTATTTATTCCTGATTCTGATTCTTCATTTGCTGATGCAAATTCCCCAATCATAAGTGCAAATGGGAAAAAGTAAAAGATTGTTCCAAAGATATAAGATGGTATTGTAGCTAGTCCAATATTTACACTACTATCAATTATGTTTCCAAATGAAAACACTGCAGTAAATGTCATAAGCATAAGTGCCCCTGATGTTAACGTTCTTCTATTATCATTCATTCAATAAAATCCTCCCTTAAATTCCATTTTTGTTAACGTTTTCCTTGAATATATAGTAACATTTTTTCCCATTTTATTTCAATGTATAATTGTTTTCATATTTTGTATTATTGTTTCTTTTATTTATTTAAACTTTTATTTGACTTATTTTCTAAATTAAGGTATTTTAAGAACGAACATTATATTTTATTTTTAGGAGGATATAGATGAGTTTAGAAGTTGGTATTTTTTCAACAGATAAAAAGATTAGTAATGAATTATATATATATGAATGTGGTTTTGAGCATTGTAAACCACGTGAACCATATGAATATGAACCTATTGATTATTATTTAATCCACTATATATTAGATGGTGAAGGATTATTTTTTATTGATAATAAAGTATATCACCTAAAAAAAGGTGATGGATTTTTCATTCCACCTAATACTAAAAATAATTATTATCCTATTACTGAAAATCCGTGGACCTATCGTTGGATTGGTGTAAACGGTTCAAGAGCAAAAGAAATTTTAGATAAATGTAACTTCAATGGAAATTACACTTTTAATTATGTTAAAGATGATTTAGTTGATTTCCATTTTAAATCAATTTATGAAAATTCCATAATAAATAAACCATTTAATGCAATTGGTCATTTTTATCAGCTCGTTTCTCTTTTAATAGATGAGTGTTCTCAGTCTGATGATGTAGATTCTTCTAAAAATAAATCTTATATTGATGATAGTCTTATATTTATTGAAAAAAATTATGATAAAAGTATAACTGTCTCTGATATTGCTAACCATTTAAATATTGATAGGAGTTATTTTTTTAAGATTTTTAAACTTTCATTAATGATATCTCCACAGCAATTTTTAATAGATTTTAAATTAAATAAAGCTTGTGATTTGCTTAGAAAAAGTAACTACTCTATAAGTGAGATTAGTGAACTCCTTGGATTTTCATCTCAATCTTATTTCTCTAAGTTGTTTAAAAAGAATTTAGGAATAACACCTGTTCAATATAGAAATAAATTTATACATTCATCTTAGCATGAACCACTCTCCATTTAGCTATGCTTGAAGTGGAAGAACTCTCTAAGATTAAGTAAAAATTAAAACCCAAGTAGAATTAAGTTCAATTCTACTTGGGTTATTTTGTTAGACTTTTATCTTAAATTCACTACTAAATTTTTAATATAGTCCCTCTATCTACTATTTTCATTTAAACTTATTTAAATCTTTTACTATCTAAACGCTAACCGTTTCATTCTCAATATTTTTATTATTTATTTCTTCCATTAGATTTTTTAATCCTTCACATTGCCATTTCCAGAAGTCTTCACACATATGGTCTAATCCAAGCTGAGCTTTCCACTTTAAATCTTCTTTTGCAAGAGTTGGATCTGCATAACATGTCCCTATATCTCCTGCTCTTCTTTTTAGGATGTTGTATCTTATTTCTCTATTTGATGCTTTTGAAAATGCATTTACTATGTCTAGTACTGAATATCCTACACCTGTTCCTAAGTTATATATCTTAAGACCACAGTTTTCATTTATTTTATCTATAGCTTTAACATGTCCTTTTGCTAAATCTACTACGTGAATATAGTCTCTAACTCCAGTTCCATCTTTTGTATCATAATCATCTCCAAATACTCCAAGTGCTTCAAGCTCTCCAAAGGCAACCTTTGAAACATATGGCATTAAGTTATTTGGAACACCATTTGGCATTTCTCCTATAAGTCCACTTTTATGTGCACCTACTGGATTAAAGTATCTTAATAATACTATATTCCAAGATGAATCACTCTTTTGAACATCCATAAGAATATCTTCCATCATACTCTTAGTTTTTCCATATGGATTAGTTGCAGGAAGTCTTTCTGTACTTTCCTTAATAGGCATTTCCTTAGCTTCTCCATAAACAGTTGCAGATGAACTAAAAATAATATTCTTTACGTTAAACTTTCTCATTACTGTAAGTAAATTAAGTGTACCATTAATGTTATTGTTATAATACTCTAAAGGCTTTTCAACTGACTCACCAACAGCCTTAAGTGCTGCAAAATGAATAACTGAATGGATATCTTCCTTCTCAAAAACTTCCTCAAGTAAAGCCTTATCTAAAATATCTCCCTCATAAAACTTAGGCATAATTCCTGTAATCTCTTTAATCTTAAGAGAAATTCTCTTATCACTATTACATAAATTATCTAAAATAATAACATTGAACCCCTTCTCTAAAAGTTCAACAGTTGTATGGCTTCCAATGTATCCCATTCCACCAGTAACTAAAATATTCTTCATAAAACCCTCCATAAAACCCTTTTTCACCATAATTATATCATACTTGTTCATATTTTTAACTTTATGGACATATTTTGTTTTGTAAAAAATAGAGAAGTATTACTCTTCTCTATTACTTCTCATTCTATGCATAAACTCTAATTCCTCTAACTTTTTAAATTCACAACATACTTTAATTAAATATTATAAGTATTCTTTATCTATTTCAATCTTTATTATTCATAAAAGTATACACTTTTTAGTCCACACTTTTAGAATCTATTTTTATTAGTTATCAAATTTTCTTCTTATTAAAAATCCACTTGCAAATAACTCTAAATATTATTGTTCCTATAGCTCCTATTTCTCAATATATTTATTATTAAGCTATTATGTAGTTTATAACCCCTTATAATATCATTTTAATTACTTTTTTTGCATTATTATTTTATCATGTAAATAACTTTTTTTGGTTTTTTTATCCTTTTATTTAAGTTTGTTAATTATTACTCCAACTAAACTTACTAAACCTACTGTTAAAAGTCCTAAATTACTACTATCTCCTGTATCTGGTTTTGGAAATAATGGCTTTTTATCTGGTTTCTCTGGTTTAATTTCTTCTACTTTTTCTTCAACTACTACTGTGAATACTTTAGATGCTTCTAATTTATCTTTATCTGAAACTTTAGCTGTTACAGCATAAATTCCTGACTTAGATGTATCTACTGTTCCTTCATATTCAACTTTGTTTGTTAAATCTCCATCTTCTTTATCTACTGCTTTTACCTCTAACATTGAATTATTAA
>NZ_JBOGCC010000299.1:0-16740 GCF_051656525.1 Clostridium sp.
ACAACATTAGAACTGCTGATTGGTTTGTAGTTAAGTCTATTGAAGATATAAACTATGATAAAATCGAAGAATATGGTTACCCAGTTATGGTTAAACCAGTAAGTGGTGGAGGAAGTGTTGCTACTTTCATCGTTAAGAAGAAAGAAGATGTTGAAGAAGCTGTTAGAGAAGGACTTCTTTGGGATGAAGAAATAATGATAGAGAAATTTATACCTGGTGCAACTGAGATTACTTGTCCTGTTGTTGATGGTAAAATGTTACCTGTTATTCAAATCGATCCTAAAGGTGAATTCTTCGATTATCAATCAAAGTATACTGCTGAAGGTTCAGACAGATATACAGTAGAACTTCCTAAAGAATTACATGAAGAAGTTGAAAAAATGGCTGTTGCAACTTATTATGCATTAAAAACTAGTGTTTATACTAGAGTTGATATGTTAGTTAAAGATGGTGTTCCTTATGTATTAGAAGTAAATACATTACCAGGAATGACTAAAAACTCACTATATCCTGTAAGTTTAAAAACTGCTGGAATTGAAGTTTCAGATTTCTTAGATACTGTAATTGAAAAATCATTAGAAGTTAGAAGAAAAGTTGAAGCTTTAGATAATGCTAGAAATAACGGTGTTACTGTTAAAGAAAAATAGGAATTTTAAAAAGGTAGTCATATGACTACCTTTTTATCTATTTATAACCTTAAATTGTATTCCCTCTAAGATATCTAAAGCTTTATTATGCATTTCTTTATCAAAACTTGCACAAAGGCTTGCATCGATAATTATTTCACTATTAATATACGCATTTTGAAGCATTATAGCATTACTTATTACACACATATTTGTTACAATACCTACTATTTCAATTACATCAATATGTCCAAAATCTTTTTTTATTTCACATAAACTTTCCGGTGATATTCCAAACGCCTTTTTTTCTAAAAAAAATATGTTTTCTTTTTTTAAGCTTGAAAGCTTTCCATATAGTTTATGTCCTTCTGTTCCTTTAATACAATGAATTATATTAAAGCTCTTTCCTTCTCTAGTATTTAGATATTCACTATCATGAGTATCTAATGTACATAAAACTTTCTGCCCATCTAAAATATATTCATTTATTTTTTTGAAAATTCCCTCTTCCAATTCCTTAGCTTCTGAAAAGCCTGCACTTCCATCTACAAAATCTTTTTGATAATCAACCACAACTAATAACTTTTTCATTTTTACAACTCCCCTTTTTATTTTATTATATTTTATATTTATCCTCTATACAACATTACTCTTTATTCTTTATTAAAAATATAATTATAGCGCCTATAATTATCAACAAATATCCTAAAAATGCACCTTTACTTGGCATACTTCCCCAAATTAAATATCCAAGAATTGTTACAAATATTATACTTGAATAATTATAAATAGAAATCTCACTAGCTTTAGCATATTTGTATGCCTTTGTAACTGAAAACTGTGTTACTGTTGAAAATAATCCTGATAAAAGTAATATAGCTAGTTGCCCAGCTGTAGGCATTTTAAAATGAACTATCATTAGTGGAATTGAACTTATCATAGAAAAAAATGCATAAAAGAAGACAATAGTATTAGCTGATTCTTTTCCTCTAAGAACTCTTAAACAAGTAGCTACTCCAGCTGCTAAAAATGCAGATACTATAGCCATAAATGATGGTAGTAACTCATAACTATTTTTTGTTGGATTAACAACAAAAATTACTCCTATAAATGCTACTATAAAAGCCACAATATGAATTTTCTTTATTTTTTCTTTTAAGAATATACTTGCAAATATTATAGTTATTATAGGACTTAATTTTGTTAATACAGTTGCATTTGCAATAATCATATGAGATAAAGAATAATAGCTAGTCCAAATAGCTAGCGTCCCACAAGTTGCTCTTAATATTAATAATTTTCTATTTCCTTTTTTCCCAAATACTTCATCATTTGCTTTTTTCAATACATAAAAGGCTATTATTATTGTACACACATTCCTTAAAAAGCTTTTTTCATATACTGGAATATTTCCACCAAGTTTTATTAGTGTTAAAGTTATTGCACCAAATAAACTTGATATCAAAATTAATAATATCCCCTTATCTTTGTTACTCATCTCTTTCCTCCTAAATGTCTATTCTAAATATTATAATCTTTATAAGTAGCTTTTATAAAAACAGATTGTTAACTTTTTAAAACAAAAAAGTACATAATCTATTTAAAGATTATATACTTTTCTCATCTAATTTCTTAGAATAATAAATGTTAAGTAGATAGCATAAAATCCAATTAAGAGTATTCCTTCTCCTCTACTTAATTTTTTAATTTTCTTATCTTTATTCATAAAGAATAGTACACCTATTACAAGAGTACTAACTAATAAAAATATCATATCAAACCTTAATATACCAGATACTTCTATTGGATTTATAGATGAAGATACACCAAGGATTAGTAATATATTAAAGATATTAGAACCGAGTACATTCCCAATTGCAATTTCTGTTTCACCCTTTAATGTTGCTACTATTGACGTTACAAGCTCTGGAAGTGATGTTCCCATAGCAACAATAGTTAATCCTACTAAATTTTCACTCATTCCTAATAATAATGCTATTTTACTTGCTCCCTCTACAACAAATTCTCCTCCTATAACTATTCCTAGTATCCCCATTATAATTTTAAAAAGATTTATACCTATTTTTACATTTCTAGCTTCTTTCTCTTTCCCGCTATCCTTCATTGCACTTCTAATTAATAAAATTGTATACATAGCACATAATGTTATTAATATAATTCCATTTACTCTATTTAAAATTCCATCATTAAAATTTATAATGTTGCTATATATCATAAAATATAGCACAAAAACTATACTTAAATTAAATAAAAAATCTTTTTTTATTAAATCTTTTTTTATAATTATAGGCATAGCTAATGTTGTTCCACCTAATACTATTAATGTATTAAAAATATTTGATCCTAATATATTTCCTATTGCTATGCCATTGTTTCCACCTATAGCTGATATAGTACTTACTGCAAGCTCCGGTGCACTAGTTCCAATAGATATTATAGTCAAACCAACTATAACAGATGGAATTCCTAGCTTTTTAGCAATATTTGCTGCACCATCTACAAATATATCTGCTCCCTTTATTAATGCCATAAACCCAACTACTAGCATCAACCCACTTATAAATTCTCTCATACTTCCCCCAAAGTTTTAAAGATTTATTTCACAAAATTATTTATTGTTTTGATCATTCTCTTTAGATTCTCTTGCTCTACTGCACCTTCATCTATTCCTAAACAGTTCCTTGCATAATTTTCAATTATAAGTCCACCAACATTATTAATAGCAGACCTTACAGCTGAAATTTGAACTAAAACATCTCCACAACAAGTATTTTTTTCCATCATTCCTTGGATTCCTTTTACTTGCCCTTCAATCCTTTTTAATCTATTCATTATATCTTTTCTTAAAGCCTCATTTTCTGCTATATATATTTCTAAACTTTTTTCATCCATTTAACTTCACTCCTTCTTTAATTCTCTCATTTACTTTTATTTTAGCAATCGTCACTTCATACATGTCTTTATATATAAGTTTTTCATCTATTTCATTTGTTTTATTTAAATAATCACTTAAATTAAGATTTTCACCATTTAATTTATTATAAACTAGCTCTTTAATAGCTTCCATCCTAACTTGACCATTTACCCTTAACGTTATGTCATAATACTCACTTAAGTTAAATATATTTTGTATACAATTTATTATTATTCTTTCATTCTCTATTAAATACATAATATTTTTATTTTCTGCTAATGTATTATTTAAAATTATTTTATTCTCAAGTCCTCTTGCTTGAAGAATCAAATTTTTTATTTTATTTCTTTCAAGTTTATTTTCATAAATATTAAATATATTTAGAAATGCTTTATTACAACAGAAAATATATTTATCTAAAAGCACTTTTGTTTCTTTTTTAAAATTATATGGGAAAATAAATTTATTTCCTAATATTACAACTATACTTCCAATTATAATAAAAAGTATTCGCCATTCAGTTGCATCAGTTGTATTTAATGTATTCAATGTTGCAAGTCCTAAAAACATAATAGTTATCATCATTACATTTTTCATATAAGTTTTAAAATGTATGTACAGATATACAGCTGCTAATATTACTATAACTCTCTCAACTTCACTTACTAAAATTAAAGATAATCCATAATAAATAAATGCTCCAATTAAAGTTCCAAGAATCCTCTCCTTAGCTCTATTTTTAACAGTTTCATTATAAGGCTGTGATACAGATGCTATGGTAAATATAATCCATTTTCCATAGTCTATATGATATCTTTGTATTATAAAATAAATTACTGATATAAGGACCGCTGTTCTAAAAGAAAATATAAATCTTACTGAATTAATATTGAAATCCTCTTTTATAATCATTATGCTTTCTTTTATATCAATCCAATTAACTTTTTTCTTAACTCTTAAATTTTCTCTTTCCATTTTATAAAATTCAACAATTAAATTTTTAAAAGTTTCCACCGTTACTGCCAATTCAAAAATATATATATTTTCTTTATTTTTATATACTTTTAAATACTTTCTTAAGCTAAGTTCTAATTCCTCTTCTTTTAATTCATTATATATAAATTTTCGTATATCTTTTAAAATGTTTAAAAGTTCTTTTCTTAAGTTTTCATCTTCTAGTATCTTATATTTTATATCCTTATTTATAATCTCACTATTTATTTTTTCTAATTTATCAAGAACTGCTATTAAATTTAATTCTAAATTTTCTTTATAATTTAAATAAAAATTATTACCTCTATATTCAAGTAATTCTCTGCTCCAAGCAGCATTCACTTCTCTAAATTTCTCTAAATTTTTAGTATTATTCGTTGCATCAGGATCTCCTACATATCTTATTAAAAAATCTAAACTTCTTTTTAAAGAGCTCATTTTAGTTCTATAAATAATTTTAGTATAAATAATTTGATATAAAACTGCTATTATTCCAACTATAATTAGTCCTATAACTCTATATAATAAAGCCTTTCCTGTAACATTACTACTTAAAAGTAATGTATATCCGAATAAAAATGGATAATATATTGATTTATTTAAATTATAAACTACAGCATACAAAAGTATAAATATTCCAATGAAATTAATAAATAAACCAACATTATTATTAAAGTTTACTAAAAACGGAAGTATGCCTATTAATGCCATTAAACATATAACTTTTAAAATACTTTTTATTGGACGTGTAGAAAAGTTTTTATTAAGTATTCCAACTAATAAAAATACTGCATTAGCACCTACCATTAAGTTATCTCTTCCTAAAAAGTGTATAGAACCATAAATAAATATTAATGATAATAAAAATATTCCACCATTTCTTAAAATTAATTCTTTTTTCATTTGTATCAAATAGAAGATTCTATAATAATCTTCTTCCTTCCTCTTCACGACAAGTTACTTTTATATAATCACAATATTCTAAAATTGCAATTAAATATTTTCTAGGAACATCTATTATTTCTTTTAATGATTTTAAATCTATATACTTATGTTCACTTAAATACCCTTTTACTATATTTAATGCCTTATTTAAGTATTCTTTGCTATAAACTACATCTTCAGATAATAATATAAGCTCCCCTTTATCTATAAGATAATCAATTATCTCTTTCATTTCTAATTTATCATTTCCACTTTCTAATTCTAAAACTTCCTTTAACCTCTTTGTTTTAAATCCATCTTTTAAATATATCTCATTTATTTTTTGGATTATTTGCTTTTGTTTTAATGTAAATTTAACTTTATAACCCTTTAATTTTATATTTTCCTTTTCTATGTCTATAACATTTTTTTCCTCTAATATTTTAAATATCTCTTCAAGATATATTTTTTTAATTTTTTCTTTAAATAATTTTGATTTAACTTCTTCTTTTTTCATAGTCTCTTTTAATGGATTTACTTTATAAAATTCTTTGAAAATCTTCTCTATTTTTACTTCCTTTTCTTTTAAGAATAAATTACTACAATATTCATCTACGATTTGCATTCCTAATTTTTTAGATATTATTTTTTCTAGAGTTTTTTCTATTTCATTACTCTCTTTATTTAATTTATTTGAAATCTCTAATTTTGAAAGTAATCTATCTTCCTCTCTTAATACTCCTATAATAGTATCTTCTAAATTACCCTTTTCAAAAAGCTTTAATTCATTTATATAGTCTTCTTTAAATCTTTTTGCCTTCTTAGGATTTTCATTTAAAATTATTCCTCCACCAATTGTTTCTATTGGTGAGTAACTTCTAACTACTATTTTGTCATTTCTTCTCGCAGAAAGTTCATCTTCTAATCTAATTTGACAATATGCACTTTCCCCATTTTTTAAAAACTCTTTATCTAAAATTACAATTCTTCCAAGAATCTCTTTAGTCCCATGATGAATTCTAACTCTAGTTCTATTCTCTAACTTTTCTTTCTTAGATGAAAAATATTCAAGCTTTACATCAATCATAAAGCTTTTAATTTCTTTATCCTCTTCTCCTAGAATATCTCCCTTTTCTATATCACTAACTTGAATATTATTTAAATTTATAGCTGTACGTTCTCCTGCATAAGCTTCTTCAACATCTTTTCCATGTACCTGTATTCCACGAACTTTACATTTTATTTCTTTAGGATATAATTCAAGTAAATCCCCAATCTTTACTTTTCCACCAATTATAGTTCCTGTGACTACTGTTCCAAAACCTGAAACAGTAAATATTCTATCAACAGGAAGTCTAAATAAGCTTTCACTATCCTTCTCTTCTATTTCATTTATCACTTCTTCAATTTTCTCTTTTAATAAATCTACACCTTGATTTGTTTTCTTAGAAAATTCTATAATTGGTGCATTTTCAAGAAAAGAACCTAATGTAAAATCTTTAATCTCCTCTTTTATAAAAGAAATCCATTCTTTATCAACTAAATCACATTTAGTTAAAACTATAATCCCTCTTTTTATTCCTAAAATTTTTAATATATTAAAATGCTCTTTTGTTTGTGGCATTATTCCATCGTCTGCACTTATTACAAAAAGCACCATATCAATTGATGAAGCTCCTGAAACCATATTTTTTATAAATTTTTCATGACCTGGAACATCAATTATTCCTGCAATAATCCCATTGTTTAACTTTAAATTTGTATATCCATTATTTATAGTTATTCCTCTAAGCTTCTCTTCTTTTAAACTATCTGTATCTACTCCTGTTAAACTTTTTATTAAAGATGTTTTTCCATGATCTATATGTCCTGATGTTCCTATTACTATATGTTTCATTAATAAAGCCTTCTTTCTATAACTTTTTAACTGCCTCTTCTATTATATCTATATCCTCTTGTCTCAGTGTTCTTAAGCTTAATCTGTATTTATCATTCTTAACCCTTCCAATAATAGGATATTTATTTTTTCTAAAAATCTTATCTATTTCATTTGCACTTCTAGTTTCACTTTCAAATTCTATGCTTCTTCCCTCTAATACATATGTTGGAAGTGTTCCTCCACCTACGTAGTCTTCATCTTTAATTAACTCTATTTTTAATTTTGATGAACTATTTTTTAATCTATTTATAACTTCTTTTCCTATATGTTCAAGCTCTAAATTATCTTTATCTATCATATTTAAAGTTGGTATATTTTTATATGCTTTTTCCTCATTTAAATAATCTATTAAAGTTCCTTCAAGGGCTGCAAGTGTAAATTTATCAACTCTTAAAGCTCTTAATAACTGATTTTTTTTAAGCCTTTCAATATATTCTTTTTTTCCTACTATTATTCCCGCTTGTGGTCCTCCTAAAAGCTTATCTCCTGAAAATGTAACTATATCTATTCCATCTTCAACAACACTTCTTACTGTTTTTTCTGAAATCTTAAATCTTTCTAAATTTACTAATGCTCCACTCCCTAAATCCTCAATAGTTGGAATATTATATTTTTCTCCAAGCTTTGAAATTTCTTTTGAAGATACTTCACTTGTATATCCAATAATTTTAAAATTTGAACTATGTACTTTTACTAGTGCTCCTGTTTCTTCTGATATAGCATTTTCATAATCACTTAAATGAGTTCTATTAGTAGTTCCAACTTCTTTAAGTTTTGAGCCTGACATCTCCATTACATCTGGAATTCTAAAAGAACCACCAATTTCTACAAGCTCTCCTCTAGATACTATACTCTCTTTTCCTCTTGCCATTTCTCCTAAAACTAAAAGAACTGCTGCTGCATTATTATTAACAACTAAAGCACCTTCTGCACCTGTTAAATGAACTAAAAGTTTTTCTATATGGTTATATCTTGAGCCACGTTTTCCTAAATTTATGTCATACTCTAAATTATTATAACTAGTACTTACTTTAATAATATTTTGTATTGCTTTTTCACTTAATAAAGAACGTCCTAAATTTGTATGTATAATAACTCCTGTTCCATTCACCACACTACAAAGGCTTCCTGTATAATTTTTCTTTAAAATTTTATTTAATCTACTTAAAACCTCTCCTATAGTTATAATATTATGTACGTTGCCATTTAAGATTTCACTTCTACACTCTTCAATAATCTTTCGTAACTCTTTAACTATGTTTTCTCTACCGAAACTCTCTATGTTCTTTTTTATACTATTTTCTTCTAAAAGTTTATCCATTTTAGGCAAACTTCTTAATAATTCTTTCTTCATAAGAACTCCTCTTTCTATATAATTTTCTTTCTAAATTATATCACAAAAAATGAGAACTATTCTTTTAAAATAGCCCTCATTACTTTATTTTATTTCTTGTTCAAATTTAAAGAAATTTTCCTTATCATACTTCTCTTTTATAGCTTTTAATTTATATTTATATTCTCCAAAATACTCTTCCATATAATTATCTAATTCCTTTAATGGAAAGCTTACAAAAGATCCTTTAGTCAATCTTCTTATAATTTCAAAGTTTTTTACTACAAACTCTTTATTTTCCTCAGAAAATATATCTTCTTCCCAAACTGATTGAAATCCTATTATTCCTTTAGAATTTCTATAATAAAAAGAATCTTCTCCATTTTTATTATATGTAGCTTTACCTAATCCATATAAAGAAATTGCAGTGTAAACTGATCCTTTACTAGGGCTTTTTAATATATTAAGTATTTCTAAGATTTCATTATATTTATATTCATCCTTAGTGAACCTTCCTGTCGACTTATATTTCTCATAATCAGGATGAGCATCTTGTATCCATCTATTTATATTTAAAATAGACATTTCTTTAGATCTATTATCAAATTCATTTAAATTAATAATTTTTTCTAATTCTTTATTTAATTCATTTAGCTTTCCATAAAAAACACCTATTATTTTTATACCCAATCCTTTATTTCTATCATTATAAAAAGCAACTTTCATATTTAATCTTTCATCTAATAAATTAATCTTCCTATCCCACTTTAAAAATATCTGTGCCATATATTCAACTTTAATATTATTTTTTTCTAATAAAACTAAAGTTCCATCTTTCTCTTTTTTAGGAAGATTAAACTTTAACTTTGTAACAATTCCAAAATTTCCTCCACCAGAACCTTTTAAAGCATAAAATAATTCACTATTTTCCTCTTCGCTAGCTACTAATATTTCACCTTTTGAATTCATTAACTCTATAGAAATTAAGCTGTCAATTCCAAGTCCTAAGTGTCGTGCTGAATATCCCCAACCACCACCTAATGTATATGCACTAACTCCAACTGTTGGGCATCCTCCACCAGGAAAAGGAATATCATACTTTCCTACAGCTTCATATAATTTTCTGTTTCTAACGCCACCTTCAATAGTAACTGTATTTTCATTTAAATTTATATCTATCTTATTCATTTTACTTACATCAATTATAAATATATCATCTCCTGTAGAAAATCCTTCATAATGATGTGTTCCTGATCGTATTCTAAATGGTAGATTATAAGTTTTTATTAAATATAGCGCTTCTTTAAGCTCCTTTGTATTTGTGCAATATGCAATTGCTAAAGGCTTTTTATCTATTGCTCTATTAAAGCACATTCTTTTCTCATTATAATCTCTATTATCTTTTAATATTAATTCACCTGAAAAGGAAGAAAAATCATAATTTTTCATTAAAACATCCCTCTTTCTTATATTAAATTCAAACTTTTTCTAAAATCTTTATTATGTTCTAAGTCTTTATTTATTGCTTGAATTATATTTATAATATCCTGACTAGTTATATTTTCTTCTATTTTTTTTATAAATCCAATTAAATATCCCTCTACTATTAAGTATATTTCTATTAATTCATCTATGCTACTTTCTAAATTAAATCCCTTATTAAATGGAATTACCTCTTTAAATATATGATTGACTAAATAATTTTCTAAAATATAATCGTATTGTTTTAAAATTTCTCTATCATTAATATCTTTTAAAATATTTTTAGATTCTAAAAGTTGCTTAAATCTAATTCCTCTAATAGTTTTTATAATTTCTTTTGAAAATATATTGTTTTGAATACTTTTATTATCTTCAGTAATATTTATTTCACTTAAAACTTTTTCCATATCTATATTTTCTAAAAATTCATCTATATAAAAATCTTCTGTTTCATTTTCTTTTAATATGTACTTATAAATATATTTTAATATATTTAATCTTTCAAAAATAGTAAACTTTCTTTCTTGCATTACATTTATAGTAAATATTCTAATATTCCAAAAATATTCTAATATATTTCCAGTATCTAAAAATGCCTCTGTATCTAAAATTCTACCTATTCTGACTGTATCTACATCAAGATCTTCTTCCCATTCTACAAACTCCATCTTTTCTTTACTTAAAAATGCTTTTTGGCAAACTTCTATACATGAAGATGTTCCACTCTTCTCATATATACCATCAATTATATTGTATATTCTAGGATATCTTCTACACGTTATACTTAAATTTTCATCATTAGTTTTCCCATGTATTTCACACAACAAATTTTCATCTAAAAATGGACATTTATTGTCTTCTACATTCATATATCCATAAGTTAAATCATCATCATGTGCAACACTTTCTACAAACTTACCTTTTACAACATCTTTTAATCTCCCATCACTATTTTTATACTTAAAAAATGTTTCTTTATCTAAGTTTATTTCCCACCCTGCACAACAAGTGTCTATACATTTTGATGCTATGCACTTAAAACTCTTCATATATTTGGGCATAAAAAAGTCTACTTTCATTTTCTACTCCTTATTATTAACTTTTATATTTAAAAAAGATAGCTATATGTAGCTATCTCTCAATTTAAATCAATTTTGAATTTTCAAAAGCTATTCCTTCAATCAACATTTTACCTGTTTCACTATTAGTTGCAACTGGTAATTTATATACATCACATAATCTTAAAAGTGCACTTATATCTGGTTCATGAGGTTGCGCTGTTAAAGGATCCCTGAAGAATATAATCATATCTATTTCACCTTCTGGAATTAATGCACCAATTTGTTGATCTCCTCCAAAAGGTCCACTCTTATATCGTTTTATCTTTAAATTTGTATTCTCCATAACTAATCCACCTGTTGTTCCTGTCGCTACTAAATCTAATTTTGATAAAACACCTTCATACTTTTTAGCAAACTCTATCATTTCTGATTTTTTCCTATCATGAGCAATTAATGCTACTTTCATAGAAGTCACTTCCTTTTAATTTATGATATCTTTATTATAACATATAATATTTTATCCTACTATGTCTAAAACTAAACGTTCTAGTCCAAGCTCTAAAAGATTGTCTAAAACAGTCAGATTCTTTTTAAATTTATTAGCCCCACTTAAGGTTGGTTCTACATTAAATCTCCCACATAATTCTAAATATTGTCGTAATATTTTTATTGTCATCCAAAACCCTCCTATTATTCTTATATATTCTATTTATTTGTTCTCTTCAAAACAATATTTTTACTTTCTATACAAATATCTTATAACTTATGGTATTTTTTGTAAATATATACTGTAAAAAAATATAGAACTTTCGTTTTACAGCATATGACTTAATTTTATAAAATATTTTCTTTATTCTTCTTTTTCTAGATATTCTTCTTTTTATTTTATATTATTCTACATAAAATATATTTTTTTGATATTTTTATTTTTTAATAATTATTTACGATGATTTTATTTAAAATGTTTACAGCTTATAAATTTTTACTTGAAATATTTAAAATGCAAAAAAGAGCTAACTTAAAGTTAACTCTTATATATACCATAATGGAAAATATTTAACTAATATAATATGTACGACTATTAAAATTAATAACGCTATTCCTAAACCTTTATGACTCTTAATTCCCTTATTGAATATTCTTAATATTCCTGATACTACCATAATTAACAAAACTATTCCTGCAAGTGCTCCAAAAATATATCCTAATGTCCATTTAAATCCTAAACTTATAAAAATATAGACATGAAATGAAATCACTGCTACCGCAATCATTCCTAAAGGAATATGTATTTTTTGTAGTATCTTTGTAAAAAACTTTAATACTGCATCTATTAATTCATCCATATTTAAATATTTTATTACTCTTCTAAATAAAAACATACAAAATGCAGCTCCCACAATTACTGCTCCTGCAATTCCAATATCTGCTGCATATGCATATTCTCTTATATATCCAAAATTACTAAAAAAACCTGTTATTATAGAAATAACTACTCCAATTAAAGCTATAATAACTACTATTAAACTTACTAAAAATAATCGTAGATTTCTTTTTTGAAACTTATTCAATTTAATCACTCCTAATATTCAACCTATTTTTCATAAGATTACTTTACTAGGGTACTTTATTAAAATATATTTTTTATGGGAACTTTATGTGATTTTTATGTGATTTTCAAATTTTATATAAAATCTAACTCCCCTATCTTCATTTTCAACATAAATATTTCCTTTATAATAATCTATTATTCTTTTTGTAATATATAGTCCTAATCCAAAATTTCCTGATTTCCCTTTATAAAGATTATTAAAAATATTATTTAAATCAGTTTCTTTTATATTTTCTCCATCATTAAAAATTTCTATTACAATAGTTTCATTTAGTTTATATAATTTAATTTCTATTTCTTTCCTTACATATCTTAAGGCATTTTCTATTATATTTTCTATTGCTGTCACTATTTTTTCTTCATTTGCATAAATATAAGCTTTTTCCTCTAATGAAACCTTCCATTGTATCTCCTTATTTATAAATCTAAATTTATAATATATTTCATCTAACAAATACTCTAAATCTATTTCTTTTGTTTCCTTATCATTTAAAAGCATATAATCTAAAGTATTTAAATATAATATTTGTTTTATCTTTTTCTCTAAAATTTGTGATTCTTTTTTTATTATTTTTGCTGTATCTTCTACACTTCCTATATACATTCCATCTATTAATGCTTCAGCATGACTTTGAATTATCATAACTGGCGTTTTTAAATCATGTGACATACTTTGAAAAAACACCTTTTCTTCTTTATCAACTTTTTCTAATTCAATTCTCATATTATTCATAGAGTTAATCAAACTCCCAATTTCATCATTACTTTTTACTTCTAAAGGTTCTGTCCATTCTTTTTTAGAAACTTTTTTTGCATATACTTCTATACTTTTTAAATATTTAGTTATATAACTTGCTAAAAATTTTGCAAGAAAAAAGCTAATAATTATAAATAATATTCCAATTGCAATAATAATATATATAGCTTCATGAGTATAAATTCCTTCTGTATAAGTTACAATATACTCCTCTTTATTTTTACTATTTACCACATTACTTATTACAAAAACATATCCTTTTTTTGAATCTCCAAATTTATGTCTTTCTACAAAAACTTTATTTTTATAAGACACTTCTTTAGCGTAAGATGCCATCCATATTTCAGCATCATTTGCAATATCTCGTATTTTACTATTGAAATATTTTATATCATCACTATCATAGTTTCCATCTAAATTAACTATTTTACTTTTCCCATCTTCTTTTACTACTATAAAGCTTTCTATTCCTATTCCTTTATAAACTAATGCATATTTATTATCAAAAGTATCCCCTTCAATTTCTTTAATTATATTATCTTGTGTATTTATAAGATATCTAACATTATTCTCTAATTGAAATCTTCTAAAAACAACTGCATATAAAACTGTTAGTATTAGTATTATTCCAATTACAGAAAGAGTAAATGTAATCCAAATCCTCATATATAATGATTTTATTTTAAATAACTTCATAACTAATTTCCTAAACTAAGCTTATATCCATAGCCATATACTGTAGCTATATTTAACTCATAAAGCTTTTTTCTAAGCCTTCTTATTGTATCATCTACAACTCTATCAGATCCAAAATAATCATCTCCCCACACCTTACTTAAAATTTGCTCTCTAGATAAAACAACATTAATGTTTTCAGCAAAATATATTAATAATTCATATTCCTTATTTGTAAGAGGAATTTCTAAAGAATCTTTATACACACTTCTTTCTAATTTTTTTATTATATAATTATTTAAAACCAGTACCTCTGTCTTTTTTTCATCTCTTTTTAAAATTCTATTTACTCGTATAACTAGTTCTCTTGGAAGAAATGGTTTTGATATGTAGTCTTCACCTCCAAGTTCTAATCCAAGAACTCTATCAAGCTCTTTATTTCTTGCAGACATAAATAATACTTTTGCTTCTTCATTTACCTTTTTAATTTCTTTTATTAAAAAATATCCATCCACATCTGGAAGCATAACATCTAGTATCCATAAATCTGGCATATCATTTACTTTTTCTAAAGCCTTCATCCCTAAATCAAATATAGTTACTTCATATCCTTCAACGGTTAAATATTTCTCTAATAATAAGCTTAAATTTCTTTCATCTTCTACTAAATAAATCTTTTTTTTCATTTAGCCTCCTCCTTAGTTTTAAATACTTTTATTATAGCAAATCCTCTCATTTTAATTTCATTATTTTTTTTAATTAAAGTTTTTTTTATTTTATATTTATTAATATTTAACCATCTTTTCTTTTTATTTATTCTATTTTTTCATAGTATATCCATATTAAATCTCCTTTTCTTTATGCGAAATATATTTTTATCAAATCACATTTTTATTCGTTGTTTGACATACTTTATATTAATATTCTATAATTACTTTCGTAATGTTCATATAATTCTAGTAATTGGTCTAGAAGTTTCTACCAGACACCGTAATGTCTTGGCTATGAGTTATTTGCAATTTTTTAGAATCTAATAATTCTTTATAAATTTCAAATTTCTCAAAATCTATACTAAAGATTGTGAGGGATACTTTAAATGAAATTATCATTAACCAAATTATTTTCTTATAAAAATGAGAAAATCGATGTCAAAAGAGAAGTTCGAGCTGGAGTAACAACATTTTTAGCAATGTCTTATATTATAGCTGTTAACCCATTAGTTCTTCATAGTACAGGGATGCCTTTAGCACCACTTGTTACTACTACTTGTCTATCAGCTATTATTGCTACTTTCTTAATGGCTTTTTATGCTAAATTACCATTTGCTTTAGCCTCTGGTATGGGACTTAATACGTTCTTTGCTTATACAGTTTGTCGTGAATACAAAATTCCATGGCAAATAGCCTTGACTGCTGTTTTTGTAGAAGGAGTAATATTTGTGATATTATCTTTGACTAATGTTCGTGAATCTGTTGCTCATTCTATACCACACAGCTTAAAAATTTCTATAACTGCTGGTATTGGCTTATTTATTGCCTTTATTGGGCTTCAAAATGCTAATATTATAATTGCAAACAAATCAAACTTAGTAGGTCTTGGAAAATTTTCCTCGCCACCTGTTCTTATTGCATTTCTAGGATTAATTATTATAACTGTTTTAGAGAAAAAAAGAATTAAAGGTTCAATTTTAGTAGGTATTATAGTTTGTACTGCAGTTGCTTGGATATATGCTTTAATAGATCCAAGTGGTGCAAAGGCATACTCTATCTCTTTACCTACTGGTATTATTGCTTTTGCTTCTCCTATGCCTATAGTAGGTAAATTAGATTTTTCTTTTATACACTCAACTAAAGCTCTTCTTTCTTTTATAGGAATTACTTTTACATTCCTTTTCGTTGACTTTTTTGGTACTGTAGGTTCTGTTTTAGGACTTGCAACTAAAGCAGGTTTAGTTGAAAAAGATGGTAAGTTTCCTAGAATAGGTAAAGCTTTATTAGTAGATGCTGTAGGTACCACTTCTGGTGCTCTTTTAGGAACATCTGCAATTTCAACCTTTATAGAAAGTAGTACTGGTATTGCAGAAGGTGGAAAAACAGGATTAACAGCTTTTGTTGTAGGATGCCTTTTTACAGTTTCCTTATTTTTCTCACCACTTTTTGTAGCTATTCCATCATGTGCTACTGCTCCAGCACTTATCTATGTTGGATATCTAATGCTTAGTATTATTACTTCTTTAGATTTTACAAATATAACTGAAGCAATTCCTGCTTTTATAACAATTATTTTAATGCCACTTTCATATTCAATTGGTGATGGTATTATTTATGGAATTTTATCTTACGTTATAATTAATTTTATAGTTAATATTTCTAGCAAAAAAATAAATCGAGTCCCTATCAATCC
>NZ_JBOGCC010000300.1:0-12914 GCF_051656525.1 Clostridium sp.
TTGGTGCAAACTTTGTTAAATATATGTTAGAAAAGCATGAAGATATAAAGTTAGTTGTACTGGATAAGCTGACTTATGCTGGAAACCTTGGAACAATAAGAGAGGAGTTAAAAGACTCTAGAGTATCTTTTGTTAAAGGAGATATTTGTAATAGAGAACTAGTTGAAAATATATTTATGCAACATGATATAGATTTTATTGTAAACTTTGCAGCAGAGAGCCATGTAGATAGAAGTATTGAAAATCCTCAGATTTTCTTAGAGACAAATATACTTGGAACACAAAATCTAATGGAAGTTGCTAAAACTTTCTGGACAGTTGGTAAAGATAGTAATGGATATCCAATCTATAAAGAGGGAAAAAAATTCCATCATGTTTCAACAGATGAAGTTTATGGAAGTTTAAGTAAAGACTTTGATATTCCAAGAGAGTTAATTTTAGATTCAGCAGTTGCTGCAATTGCAACTGGAAGAACTAATCTTCAAACTTATGGAGAAAAGATGTTTACAGAAAGTACTCCACTAGATCCAAGAAGTCCATATTCAGCATCTAAAACATCATCGGATATGATAGTTATGGCTTATGGAGAAACATATAAGTTTCCATTTAACATAACAAGATGTAGCAATAATTATGGACCGTATCACTTCCCAGAGAAGTTAATTCCACTAATTATTAAAAATATCTTAGCGGGGAAGAAACTTCCTGTATATGGAAAGGGAGATAATGTTAGAGACTGGTTATATGTAATGGATCACTGTAAAGGTATTGATATGGTTATATCTAATGCTAAGGCACACGAGATATATAATATTGGTGGATTCAATGAGGAGCAAAACATTAATATAGTAAAACTTACTATAGATACAATAGCTAGAATTATGAAAGAGGAGCCTAAATATCAGGCTGTTTTAACTACTGATTTAGTTAATATTAATTATGATTTAATAACTTACGTACAAGATAGATTAGGGCATGATGCAAGATATGCTATTGATCCAACTAAGATAGTAACTGAACTTGGATGGTATCCTGAAACACCATTTACAGAAGGAATAGAAAAAACTATTAGATGGTATTTAGATAATCAAGGATGGGTAGAGGAAGTAGCATCTGGAGATTATCAAAAATATTATGAAGAGATGTATAATAGCAGATAAATAAAATAAAAAAGGAAAGATAATGGAGAATTTTTTTAAAAAAACAGGAGTTGTTTTTTTTATAAAAGTGTTAGGTTTAATTATAGCATTTTTATTTCAATTTTTATTAACTAATAATTTATCTCCAACTTCATATGGAGAGTACACACTTTTTTTAACATATGTAAATATGTTGACTATTTTTTCGTTAATTGGATTAGATAATTCTCTAATAAAAGAAATACCGCTTGTAAAAAGAGCTTATGGTGAAAAAATATTATTATTATTTTTAAAGATAATAACATTTTCTACAGTAATGATTAGTTTAATTTTTTATATTTTTTTTAAAGAAAAATATAAATCAATATTTCTAATATGTGTTGCAAGCGGTATTTTTATTAAAAGTTTAATAACGTTATTAGATTCATATTTTCAGGGAAAAGGTAAAATTATTGAAGTTAATTTATATTCAGTTTTATTAAATAATATTTTAAAAGTTGGATTATTTATTTTACTAAAAAAATATGAACTATATGGAGCTTTTTTTAGTTATTTTATAAGTGAAATATTATGTTTATTTTTAAGAAGTATAAAATTAAATATAAAAATTCAAAATAAATTAAAATTATTAAAAAATGATAAAATTAAACTAATAAAGTATGGAGTAACATTTACATTGATAACTAGTATAGGTATTTTGAATCAAAATTCGGATAAATTAATTTTGGAACATTATTTAAATTTAGAGGCTGTAGCGATTTATAAAGTAAATCAGAATTACTTGTCTTTATTAGGAATTTTTGTTTCTCCATTTTTAGCATTTTGGCCAATAATTTCTAAATTATATAAGCAGAATAAAATAAAAGAAATAGAAGATACTTTTTCAAATATTGTTAAATTAATTTTAATTTTAGTTATTCCGTCGTTTGTATTAATTTATTTTAGAAGTGCTGATTTACTTGGTTTATTTGGAGAAGAATATTCTAAATATAGCTTAATATTAATTTTATTATCATTGGGAGCCTTAATTGATACTTCTGCAGGGCCAATTGGAGCAGTTCTAACAATGACAAAATATCAAAAGATTACATTATTCAATTCAATAATTTGTTTGTTATTTAATATAGTTTTTAGTTTAGCTTTAGTTAAAAAATATGGTATTTTGGGAGTTGCTTTTAGCACAACTTTTTCAATAATTTTAAATAATATAATTTCAATAGTAAGTAATAAAATATTATTAAATATTATGCCATATAAATTGAAAATATTAAGGAATGCATTACTAAATTTAGTAATACTATTTTCAATTCAAAAACTTTATATAAATAAAATATTTTTTGAAAATGTAATAATTGATTTATTAATAAATCTATTTTTATTAGGTTTTTGTAGCATTATGATTAATTTTATTTTATATTTTAAAATTATTAAAAATATATTTAAAGAAAAAAATAAAATAAAAATTTTCTAAAAAGTTAAAAGAAAAAGTGGAAATAAATGAAAGTGGTATTAGAGTAAGTTCATAGAATTGTGATATGATAATTGTGAATAGAGAGCACATCTAAATAATAAAAATATGAAAAGTAGTAATAAATGTCTAAAAAGTTAAGTTTACAGGTGAAGAAAAAATATTTTTTGTTTTAAAATTTAGAGAACTAAATATGTTTCTATTAGTATTTTGTAGATTGTATAATGTTAAAATATGAACTTTCAGCCGAAGATGTTTTAAAAGATAATAGAAGTATCAGAAAGGATGGCGCGCAGTTTTCCAATGAACAGATTCTAAAAAAGAAACAAAGCGTTAGAAGATGGAAAATAGGAGGTTAAAAGAGGAAGTCGTATAAAAAATAGATTACATTTAAAATTTTTAGCTATTAAAAAGGTAATTATAGAGAATAACTATTTGATAAAGTTTCTTTACAAGATATAGAAACTAAATAGAAGTTCATACTATAAATGATTGAATAGGATTTTTTCAGTTTATGAATATTAATTGTAGAATGAATAAAAAAAATAATATAAAAATAATATGTAGATTAATAAAAGAAGAATTAAAAATTTCATCTATAATAAGGTGGAAAAAACAGATATATTAAGAGTTTTGTAGAATATAAAGCAGAAAATATTCTAATTTAATAGAATTAGAAGCTGATATATGTGATTATATAAAATTTTACAATGAAGACAAGTTATAAAAAATCTAAGAGAACCTAAGCCCCTTAACATATAGAAAAAATAATAAGCAAAAAAATATTTAATAATTAAGTTGAGTACTTGATGGGGTGGGGTACAGATTAAAAAGATTATACAAACAAATCACAAAATAATAAAATAGAGGTGTATTTAATTGCAATTAAAAGAAGTTTTAAAAAAACAATGGAACTTTCTTATAAAAAAAGTTCAAAGATTTATAAAAAAAGATAAAGGAATAATAGTTATAGGAAGCTGGTTCGGAAAAAGATATTCAGATAATTCTAGGTATCTATTTGAGTATTTAAGCTCTAATAAAGAGAAATATAATTTAAAAAAAGTTATTTGGATAACAGAAAATAAAAGTTTATTCCAAGAGTTAAGAAATAAGGATCAAGAAGTTTATATGAAATATACTATAAAATCAATATGGTATCATTTTAAAGCTAAATATCATATTATTGATCAATCGGTAAATGATATTTTTGGGAAATTATCATCAGGAGATAAAACAACAAAAATAAATCTTTGGCACGGTATTCCCTTAAAGAAAATAGGTAAATATATAGAGAATTATAAAAAAACAGAGACTTTTTTAGGAGAATGGAATAAACAAAAAGTATTAGTTTGTTCTAAATTTGGAGAAAGTTTAATTGGAGATGCTTTTGAAGTTGATAAAAATGATTGTCTATATGGAATGTA
Organism: Clostridium sp.; assembly: GCF_051656525.1. Lineage (GTDB taxonomy): Bacteria > Bacillota > Clostridia > Clostridiales > Clostridiaceae > Clostridium. The sequence goes on from NZ_JBOGCC010000300.1 coordinate 4,032, forward strand.
TCCAAGAAATAATTTTTTGATATCTAAAGAAATGAATCTTTTGAAAGAAGAAGAAAAAATTATGAATATTTTAAAAAAAAAAATAAAAAATAGAAAGAAAATAATATTTTATTTACCTACATTTAGAGATAAAAAACAAATAATATTTTTAGGAGAAAGTAATAAAAAAAAATTGGAATACTTTTTTAAATTTTTAGAAAGTAACAACTATTTTTTAGTTACAAAACTACATTTTGCAGGAACAGATATAATGTATAGAGAAAAAGATTTTGTTAATTTAGATGAAAAAAAAAATAATTATTTAAATATTCCAAGTGATATGGATATATACCCATTCTTAAAAAAAACAGATATTTTAATAACTGACTATTCTTCAATATATTTTGATTTCTTGTATTTGAATAGAGATATAATTTTTTATCCTTATGATTTAGAGTATTATAGAAATGAAGATAGAGGTTTATTTCTAGATTATGAAGAAAATACTCCAGGAGATAAGGTCTATAATATAGATGAATTAATTGAAAATTTAAAAGAAAAATTAAATACAAGAGATAAATACGAAGCTAGAAGAGTGGACTTATTAAAAAAATGTTTTGAAGAATACACAATAGAAGATACTGTTAAAAATATTTTGAAGAGATAATGAAATCTCTTATTTTGTGAAAATATAAAATTAGATAAAAGGGAAGGATTTTGAATGAAGAGAATATTAACTTATGGAACTTTCGATTTATTTCATCAAGGACATTATAATATTATAAAGAGAGCAAAAGAACAGGGGGATTATTTAGTAGTTGGAGTAACAACTGAAAATTATGATAAATCTAGAGGGAAACTTAATGTTCAAGACTCTTTGATGAAAAGAATAGAAGCAGTAAAAAATACAGGATTGGCTGACGAGATAATAATTGAAGAATTTGAAGGTCAAAAAATACAAGATATTTTAAAGTATGATATAGATAAATTTGTAATTGGTTCTGATTGGAAGGGGAAATTTGATTACTTAAAAGAATACTGTGATGTAATATATTTAGATAGAACAAAAGGTATTTCAAGTACGGAATTAAGGGCAGAGAAAAATAAAATTATAAAAATTGGTGTAATTGGTTGTGGAAGAATAGCTCATAGGTTTATACCAGAAAGTAAATATGTAAGTGGAATTAATGTTGAAGGTGTATTTTCAATAGAGAAAACTGAAGCTAAAAATTTTAAAGAAAAGTTTGAATTAGAATTTGAAGAAACTAATTATAATAATTTTTTAGAAAAAATAGATGCAGTTTACATTGCCTCTCCTCATAGAACTCATTATGATTATGCTAAAAAGGCTTTAGAAAATGGAAAGCATGTATTATGTGAGAAGCCAATAACCTTGAAGACAGAAAAAGCTAAAGAATTATATGAAATAGCAGAAAAAAATGGATTAGTTTTATTAGAAGCTATAAAAACTGCTTTTTCCCCAGGATTTATATATATGCTAAATATTGCTAAATCAGGAGTAATTGGAGAAATAAAAGATGTTGATGCAACATTTACAAAATTATCTTCTGGAAACATAAGAGAGTTAGATAAAAATCAAGATGGAGGAAGTATTACGGAACTTGGAACATATCCTTTGGTTGCAATAGTTAAGTTACTAGGAAAACCAGAAGATTTAAAATTTTATTCATATAAAAAAAATGAAGTAGATTTATACACAAGAATAATTTTAGAATATCCAAATGCAATAGCAAGTGCGAAGGTAGGTTTAGGAGTAAAGTCGGAAGGGGAATTAATAATATCTGGTACAAAGGGATATATTTATATACCAGCTCCTTGGTGGAAAACAGAATATTTTGAAGTTAGATTTGAAAATCAATCATTTAATAAAAAATATTTTTATAAGTTTGAAGGCGATGGATTAAGATATGAGATTGCAGAGTTGTTAGAAATGATAAATAATAATAAACAAACATCATATAAATTAACCCCTAAAGAAAGTTTGATAATTTGTGAAATAATAGAAAAATTTAGAAGTTTATAAAAAAGAATTATATTATGCTCTTTTAGTAAAGTGAAATTTAAGTCGAAGGACATAAAAAAAGAAAGGATTTAATTAAATATTTGTGTAAAATTTTAAATTAGAGTAATATTAAATTATCTAACTTGGAAGTTTTTTATGACAAAAAATATGTCTGAAGAGGAAAAATAAAGAAGAATTAAAGTGAGAGAATTTTTGAAATAAAATCCTATTTTTAATCCTGATAATCTTAATTCTTTTTTTAGATGTGGTGAAAGTTATAACATAAGAGTGGAACTAAAAGAAAAGTTAGGATATACTAAAAATAACTATCATAATAAAATTCTAATAATTCACGACTATAGCTCTAAGAAGCGCTAAAGTAACACTAGTAAAATTGAAGTTAATATTTCTTTATGATCGAAATGACGAATATGAGTCTTAAGTTATCAAAAAATATCAAAATATAATATAATAGAATAAGACTTAGAATCTAAAATAATTTTAAAGATATAATTACTAGTTGTATTGAATTTTATTGTGTATTGCAGCTTTTTTTAGGTTCTTTCCAAGGGTAGTTAATACGTGATATAGCAATTTTTAATTTGTAACGTTTTTCGCTAAAAATTATAAAAGAATTATTATATTTAATATTGCAGTTAGAATCTTTTTATCCATAAAAATTCCATTCCATTTAGAAAATTATTACTAATCTAATAGATTGGAAAATTTTGCTAGAGAACTCTGTAAATTTTTGTGAGAGGAGGTGCTTGATTTTTCAAAAAATATTATAATAAAAGTAGGTATTAAATTATAAGGAGATGATCACTTTGATAACTCTTTTGAGCTAGAAAATACATTGGCTTTTCATGGAAAGGATGAGTTGTTACAAAAAGTAGAAATTATACATGGAATGGCTAACATATATTATATTAGCCAAAATCATCCATTAGGACTTGGATATGCAATACTAAAAGCAAAAAGTTTTGTAGGAAATGATCCATTTATTATAGCTCTTGGAGATGACATTATGTATAGTTCAGAGAAAGAGGTAACTGCGCAACTTATAGAGAAATATAATCAGTACGGACACTCTGTAATTGGAGTTCAAGAGGTAGCGCCAGAGGATGTTTCAAAATATGGAGTTATAAAGCTAGTGGAGGATTTAGATTCTAAAACTGTAGTAATGTGTAATTTTGTAGAAAAACCAAAGTTAGAAGTAGCGCCATCACTAAAAGCTTGTTTAGGGAGATATCTATTAACTGCAGATGTATTCCAATACTTAGAAAAAACAGCTCCAGGTGCAGGTGGAGAGATTCAACTTACAGATGGAATTTTAGCTATGATAAATGACAACAAAAAAGTGCTCACATATAATTTTGATGGAATCAGGTATGATATTGGACATAAAATTGGATTATTAAAGGCTAATATTGAGCTTGGACTTCGTAATCCAGAAACAAGTGAAGATCTAAAAGAGTATTTAAAAAGTATAAAAATATAGTTAGAGGTAGAGTATGATGCTCTACCTTTTGACATAAATAAAGGAGATGAGTAAATGAAAAAAGAGAAAGTTTTTAAATTTTTATCCATAGCTATAATGCTTTCTATATTTTGGTTTTCTCATCAAGATGGAAGAGGGGTTACTTTGAGAGATATAGGAATAGATCTTTTAGGAAGTATAAGTGGTATAATAGGGATGAAAACAGTAGGTTATATCAAAAATATAGATTTATATAATAAAAATACTTAAAAATAAGTATAGATAGATGTGGTTACTACTTTATGCACAAAAGTCCATAAAAATGACTCTTTAATTTGAGATTTAAGGCGTTCGTTTGAAATTGACCTAATTAATAGTCATAGAGTTAAAAAACAGTGTATAAGAGTATAAAAAGCTAAATAAGGACATGTTCTAAAAATGTATTACAAATATAGTTTTTTTGTAATACTCTTTATGTTTTATATATAAGGATAGTAGTAGTCAGTCTTTTTTTTATTTTAGAGTATTTTATTTTCATGAATATTTTTTCAACGTTGATTGAGTAAGGTTTTAAATTAACAGGGGGTAGTCGTTAATGTTTTTAACTTAAGTAAATTAATTTATTCAGATTTATTATATATATTTGATTTTTTGTAAATACAGTTCTATAATTGTAAAAAATGTCATTTTTATTTTTTAAGTGACTATTATTAATACTTAGGAGGTTTTTATGAAGAAAAAATTATCAGTTCTTTTTTTAATGGGTCTTGGTTTAGTTGCGTGTGGAACAAAAGAAGAAAAAAATGAAACAGCAAAAGTAGATGAAAATTCTAAAAAAGTATTAACAGTATGGGCTTGGGATAAAAATTTTAATGTTCCTATAATGAAGAAGGCAGCAAAGATATATTCTGAAAAAAATTCAAATATTGAAATAAAAGTAGTTGATAATGGTAGAGATGACATTGAACAAAAAATACATACAAGCTTATCAGCTAATGCTATAAACACTTTACCAGATATTGTTTTGATAGAGGATTATGCAGCACAAAAATTTTTAACATCATATCCAAATTCATTTATGCCATTAAATGATGTTATTGATTATAATGAGTTTGCTAAATATAAAATACCACCTATGACAGTAGAAGATAAAACTTATGGAGTTCCTTTTGATAGTGGAGTAACAGGACTTTTTTATAGAAGAGATTATTTAAAGGAAGCTGGTATTTCAGAGGAGAGATTACAAAATATAACATGGCAAGAGCTTATAGAGATTGGAAAAGAAGTAAAAGCTAAAACAGGAAAACAACTGATGGCTGATATGGCATTACATGATCCTGGAATAATTAGAGTTATGATGCAATCAGCAGGAAGTTGGTATTTTAATGAAAAAGGTGAGGTAGATTTTACAAAGAACGAAGCATTAAAAAATGCTGTTTTAACAGTAAAAGACTTATTTAATTCAGGAGTTGTAAATCAAGCTTCTGGTTGGGGAGAGTGGGTTTCAAACTTTACATCAGGAGACGTAGCAACTATTTCGACAGGTGCATGGATAATAGGAAGTATAAAAACGGAAAATAGTCAAAGTGGGAAATGGGGAGTGGCACCTATTCCAAGGTTAGAAGGTACAAAATCTGTAAATGCATCTAATTTAGGTGGATCTAGTTGGTATATTCTAAATAAAGATAATAAAGAAGTTGCAGCAAAGTTTATGAAATCAGTATTTGCAGAGAATAAAGACTTTTATAATGAGATCTTAACTGAAAGAGGAGCTATAGGAACATTTTTACCTTCTCAAACCACTGCAGCTTACGAAGCACCAGATGTATTTTTTGATAATCAAAAAGTTTACCAAGATTTTTCAAAATGGATGAAAGAGATTCCATCTGTAAATTATGGAGTTTATGTTAGAGAAGCCGATCAAGCTGTAGTTAGCGTTTTAAAGTACATAGTTGAAGGACAGATGAGTGTAGAAGAGGGATTAGAAAAAGCTGAAGCTCAATTAAAATCTCAAATACAGTAGGCGATAATATGTTAAAAAAATTATGGAGAGAAAAGAGAGAAGGCTGGCTATTTATATCTGTTGCATTAATATTATTTCTATTTTTTTCATTATATCCAATAATAGATTCGTTGATTCTTTCTTTTTATACATCTAGAGGTATTGTATATAAATTTAATGGTTTTGGAAATATAAAGAGACTATTTGATGATCAGATGTTTTATACTTCTTTAAAAAATACAATGATATATCTAATTATACAAGTTCCAATAATGTTAGTATTAGCTATTTTTTTAGCTACTTTATTGAATTCAACTAAATTGAAATTTAAAAGTTTTTTTAGAACATGTATTTTTTTACCATGTGTGACATCTTTAGTAGCGTATTCAGTTTTATTTAAAATGATTTTTGCAGAAAAAGGGTTAGTGAACAATATTTTAATGAAAACAGGGGTATTTCAAACAGGAATACCTTGGTTAACAGATCCATTTTGGGCTAAAGTTACAATAATTTTAGCTCTTCTTTGGAGATGGACAGGGTATAATATGATATTTTTCTTGGCTGCACTTCAAAGCATACCAAAAGATATGTATGAAGCAGCAGATATAGATGGAGTAAGTAAAGTTAAACAATTTTTTTATATTACAATACCTCAGTTAAAACCGATACTATTATTCACTACTATTATGTCGACAATAGGAACATTACAACTTTTTGATGAACCGATGAACTTAACTATGGGTGGACCAGCAAATTCCACTATGACAATTTCTCAATATATCTACAATGTATCTTTTGTTTATGCACCTAACTTTGGTTATGCAGCAACAATATCATACACTGTAGTATTGATGATTGCTTTATTATCTTATATACAATTTAAACTTGCTGGAGATGATGCATAATGAAGAAAAAAGTAAAAGTAAGCTCAGTGTTTCAATATCTATTTTTAGGAATTGCTTCATTTTTTTCGATATTTCCATTTTATTGGTTAGTTGTGGGTTCAACTAATAATAACACAGATATTTTAGGTGGAAAATTATCTGTAGGTAAGATGTTTTTTGAAAATTATAATAATTTGATAAAATTTGGTGGTTTTGAAAGAGCTTTTTTTAATACTTTAAAAATAACTATTATATACCTGGTTTTAACACTTCTTATAACATCTTTAGCAGCTTATGGATTTGATAAGTTCAAAAGTGTAAAAACAGAGGTCGTTTATAAAATATTTTTACTTTCTATGATGGTTCCATTTGCAGCAATGATGATACCACTTTTTAGAATAATGGTTAAATTAAGTTTAATAGATAGTTTATTAGCAGTTATACTTCCAGGGTTATCCTCTGTATTTTTAATTTTTTTCTTTAGACAGAGTTTGAAGAGTTTTCCTACTCAAATAATAGAATCTGCGAGAATAGATGGAGCTAGTGAACTAACAATATTTTTTAGAATAGTTTTGCCACCTATGAAACCAACTTTAGCAGCAGCAGCAATTTATGCCTTTATGACTCAGTGGAATAATTATATGTGGCCTTTAATTGTTTTAAGAACAAATGAAAGTAAAACAATAACATTGACATTGTCCTCGATGTCGTCAGCGTATTTTGTAGATTATGGAATGCTTATGTTAGCTATTGTTATAAGTACAATACCTATGATAGTGATATTCTTTAGTATGCAAAAAAGTTTTGTACAAGGAATGACAGGATCATGTAAGTAGGTTGCTTTTTTATAGTAATTTTAATTGTTCTAGCTTGATTGAAATGGAATAAGAGTATAAAAAAGATCAAAGTTCTTAATCAAGAGCTCTGATCTTTTTAATTTTTTAAGTTACAATTTTATATATTTTCTAGAGGAGTATATGGATTTATACTCGGTTTTGCTAAAAATCTTTTATAATATGGTATTGCTATAGAAATTAGAGTGAATACCAATAATATTTGTTGATACCATAGTAACGGAATTACTTCAAATGGTGTTGCTTTACCTTTACAAAACCCAATAAGAATTAGCATTTGAGCTCCATAGGGAATAATTCCTTGAGCGATACATGAAAATATTCCTAAAAGTCCTGCAACTCTTCTTTTGTCAAGTTTATGCTCTTGAGATATTTTTTTAGCTATTGGTCCATTTATGATAATAGCCACAGTATTATTAGCAACAGCTAAATCTGTTAATGCAACTAATAATCCTATACCAAACTCTGCACTTTTTCTTCCTTTTATAAGTTTATTAATTTTATTAAGAATCCATTCTATACCACCAGCTTTAGTAACAAGAGCTGCTAGTCCACCTGTTAGAAGTGATAGTAAAAAGATTTCGTTCATATTAAGGAATCCAATATAAATCTCTTTTGTAAATCCAATTAGAGAAAATGAATTATAATAAATGCCTATCACACCAGAAAGAACTATTCCTCCTGTTAAAACAACAAATACATTAATTCCTGCTAAAGACAATACAAGTACAAAAACATATGGTAGAACTTTTAATAAATTATAATCATAAGTTTGAGCTGCTATAATATCTAGCGGTTTTCCAAAGTATAAAAATAATATAAATGTTAGTATAGCAGCAGGTAGAGCTATTCCAATATTGGCTAAAAATTTATCTTTCATCATACAACCTTGTGTTCTTGTTGCAGAGATTGTTGTATCTGAAATCATAGATAAGTCATCTCCAAACATTGCACCACCCATAACAGCGGCAAGTAATATAGGAAGTGGTATATGTGATTTTGTTGAAAGTTCTATCGCTATTGGAGCTATAGCCACTATAGCACCTACTGATGTCCCTGTTGCTGTTGAAATAAAACTTGTTATTACAAATATTCCCGCTGTTATATAGTGAACTGGAATATATGTTAATCCCAAATTTGCTGTTGATTCAACTCCGCCCATGGCCTTTGAAACTCCTGCAAATGCTCCGGCTAACAAATAGATAACACACATTATAATAATATCTGAATTTCCACACCCTTTAACAAAGGTATCAAATTTTTCATCAATGCTTTCTTTAAAAAGTATAAACGCACAAACAATTCCAGCTATTATAGCTACTGGAGATGGGAGTTGATAAAAAGCCATTTCTGTTCCTTTAATTTCAAAATATAATCCTGTTCCTAAATATACTAAGATAAAAATTATAAACGGAATAAGTCCTTTAAAACTTGCATTGCTTTTAGTCATAATCTCTCCTCTAAAATTGATATATTATAATGTATTTAGTCCATTTCTTAAATCTGTGATTATATCTTCTACATCTTCAAGTCCTACAGAGATTCTAACTAATCCATCAGTGATTCCAGCACTTAATCTCTCCTCTCTTGTGTATGGTGAGTGAGTCATTGAAGCTGGATGTTGAATAAGTGTTTCTGTATCTCCTAAAGAAACTGCTAAA
>NZ_JBOGCC010000301.1:0-13909 GCF_051656525.1 Clostridium sp.
AATTAAGGTGGTACCACGTGAATAATCTCGTCCTTTTATTAGGAGGGGCTTTTTTTATACCCTTTTTTAAGAAATCTTTATATAATAGTTAATCTTATATTAACTCACCTAAACTTTGCATATTAAATTTAGCAAAACAAAAGAACTTAGAAAAGTATTTACCCTTTAATAATTTTTATAGGTAAATTTCAAAATATTATTATAAATTAAATTTTATGGAGGTAATTTTTATGAAAAACGTATTAGATACTTTAAAAGAACGTGGATACATAAAACAATTCACACACGAAGCTGAAACTCATGAATTATTAGAGAAGGAGAAAATAACATTCTACATTGGATTTGATCCAACTGCAGATAGTTTACATGTAGGACACTTTATTGCACTTATGTTTATGTCTCATATGCAAAAAGCTGGTCATACACCAATCGTATTAATCGGTGGTGGTACAGTTACAATTGGCGATCCAAGTGGAAAAACTGATATGAGAAAAATGTTAACTGATGAGCAAATTCAACACAATGTTGATTCTATCAAGTCTCAAATGTCAAGATTTATAGATTTCTCAGATGATAAGGCAATCTTAGTTAATAATGCTGATTGGCTTAGAGGCTTAAACTACATTGATTTCTTAAGAGAAGTTGGAAGTCAATTCTCAGTTAATAAAATGTTAGCTGCTGACTGTTTTAAAAGAAGATTTGAAGCTGAAAGAGGTCTTTCATTCTTAGAATTTAACTACATGTTAATGCAAGCTTATGATTTCTTAGTTCTTAATGAGAAGTTCAACTGTAAAATGGAATTAGGTGGAGATGACCAATGGTCAAATATGATTGCTGGTGTTGACTTAGTTAGAAAGAAAAAATCTAAAAGTGTTTATGCTATGACTTGTAGTCTTTTAACTAATAGTGAAGGTGAAAAAATGGGTAAAACTGTTGGTGGCGCTTTATGGCTTGATCCTAATAAAGTTTCTCCATTTGATTTCTTCCAATACTGGAGAAATGTTGGTGATGCTGATGTTGAGAACTGTTTAAAACTTCTAACATTTGTTGAACTTGATGAAATAAATGCATTATGTGATGTTGAAGGTGCTGAAATAAATAAAGCTAAAGAAAGATTAGCATTTGAAATAACTAAATTAGTTCATGGTGAAGAAGAAGCTACTAATGCTTTAAAAGCTGCTGAAGCTTTATTTAAAGGTGGAGTAAACTTAGACCATGTTCCTACTATTGAGATTACTGAAGAACAACTTGGAAGTAACTTAATTGAAATATTAGTTTCTGAAAAGATTGTTCCTTCAAAATCTGAAGCTAGAAGATTAGTAGCTCAAAATGGTTTGTCTTTAAACAGTGAAAAAGTTACTGATATTGCACAAGCTATTGAAAAATCTCACTTTGAAGAGGGATTTGCAATGGTTCAAAAAGGTAAAAAAGGATTCTTTAAAGTAATAATAAAATAGTAAAAAGAGGTATATTAAATTGTTTCCTATTGATTAGACTAGGAACAATTCATATACCTCTATTTTTTTACTTTTCGTATTGGTGAATTTTTCTAATTTTTTTCTTCCATCGCATCTGCCACTATAATGACTTTCTATATATATCTACTATTCCTTCTTTTGTAAGTTCTCTATATCCTGATAAATCGCCTGTTCTTGTACAATGAACTGCCATTTCTTCAAAATGTTCTTCAGTTATTCCTAAATCACTTAATTTACTTTGAATTTTTAATGTATTGAAGAAGAAATTTTTTGTTTTTTCAATAGCAAATTTCGCTATTTCTTTTTTATCTAAATTTCTGTCTATCTCCCATACATTAACTCCAAACTCTACAAACTTCTCTAATGAATCCTCATCTAATACAAACTCCATCCAATGAGGAGTTAAAATTGCAAGTCCTACTCCATGTGTTATATCATAATATGCACTTAATTCATGCTCCATAGGATGAACTGACCATCTTATAGCTTTACCACATGATAATAATCCATTAATTCCAAGACTTGATGCCCACATTAAATTTGCTCTTGCTTCATAGTTTTCTCCATCGTTATAAGCAATTTCTCCATATTTAATACAAGTTTTTAAAAGTGCTTCACACATTCTATCTTGAAGATATGCTCCTTTATCATTACTAAAATACACTTCAAATATATGACTCATTATATCAGCTGTTCCTGCTGCTGTTTGATTCTTAGGTACTGAGTATGTATATTCAGGATCTAAGATTGATGCTTTAGGTCTTAAACTTGGATGACCAAAGCTTAATTTCTCTTTTGTCTCTAAATTACTTATGACAGCACCTGGATCCATTTCTGAACCTGTAGCTGCAAGTGTTAAAACTGATACTATTGGAATTGAATCCTTTACTTTTGATGAATCTAAAAGTAAATCCCATGGATCCCCATCATAAAGTGCTCCTGCAGCTATTGCCTTTGCACAGTCTATAGTACTTCCGCCACCAATTGGTAAAATAACATCTATTTTATCAGCTTTTACAAACCTAATTCCTCTTCTTACAGTTTCTATTCTTGGATTTGGTTCAACCCCTGAAATTTCTATACATTTTATATTATTTTCATTTAATAAATCTAATACTGTGTCATATAATCCACTTCTTCTTATGCTTCCTCCACCATAAACTAATAAAACTTTTTTACCATATTTTTTTATCTCCTCTGGTAAGTGCTTAATTGCACCTTTTCCAAAATAAATGTCTGTTTTTATTGAATAATGAAAATTTTTCATGTCTTTATTCCTCCTTTGATATTCCTCTACTATATATTATAACTTAACTCCTTATTATTATAATGTTAATATTTTTTTATTTTACTTTTTCAAATATTTCCTTATAATAATAAAAGTAGTTATTAAAAGATAATTTTTATCTTTTAGCAAAATTTAGGAGGAATCAAGACATGAAAAATATAGATTTAATATCATATCCATTTTTAAATGAAAATTTTGGACCTGTTGATCACGAAGTAATGACAGATTATCTTTCTTCAATTCTTGGTAGAATTCTTTCATTAGATACCCCATTATATAATGAAACATTCTGGATGATGGATAGAATTCTTCACTTAAATGGGTCGATTCGTGGAAAACTTGCCATCACACAAGAAGATTTAGATTATGGCTTAAATTTAATTCAAAAATTAAAAACTTTAAACAAAGATAGAATTTCAAGCTTTGTTTATCCAACAGGACATCCTATTGCATGTGAATATCATGTAGCAAGAGGCGTTTCTAAACAAATTTGTAGACAGCTTTACTTATTAAAAAAAGCTAATGATAATATTCCCACTATATTAATAGATTTCTCTAATTTAATAACTAATTTATTATTTGTTTTTTCTTTAGAAGTTAATAGACAAAATAACATTGAAGAAAAAGCATTTATATCAAAATCTTATTAAAAAGGAGCTTACAAATGAAAAAATCAATTTTACCTAAAATAATTATTGCAATCATTGCTATTGTAGTTGTTATCGGAATTATTTTTGCAGGACATAACTTAATTGAAGGCCAAAAAGGTGCAAAAACAATACATATTACTATTGAAGATACTTTAAATCATCACTACTTACTTAAAGACAAAGAGTTCCATACTAATGCAAAAACTCTTGCTGATTTCTTACAAGAAAATCAAAAAGAACTTAAAATTAACTTTGAACAAACTAAATGGGGACCATTTATTACTGGAATGATGGGATTAAACAGTCCTAGTATGGACAAAGGACCTTGGTGGATGTATGGATACGATTCTCCAGCTCAAAAATTAAACTTCAAAGTTGGTGGTGCACCTACTTCTAATAAAATTAATTTAGCAAATGGAGATTCAGTCGACTTCGTTTACACAAATAATATGGGGTCATAGACCTTGAATGCTAAAGAAGTTACTAGAATTGCAATTCTTGCTGCTATAATATTTGTAGCCTATTACTTTGGCTCTGCATTAATGTACATTAGTATTACAAATTTTTTAATACTACTTTATGGAGTTTATGTTCAAAGAAAAGTTGCATATATAACTATAGTTATCTGGTGTTTTCTCGTAATGCTTTTATATGGATTTGGCCCTTGGGTAATAATGTATTTTATATTATTTCCTCAATATATCCTTATATATAATTGGCTTTACAAAAAAACACAATCTGAATATGTATTTGCTTTTGTAGGTGCTTTTCTAACTTTCATATGCGGAACTATTATAGATTTACCTTTTATAATATCTTCTCATATGTGGGGTCATATGCTATGGATTAGACTTATATTAGGATTTGAAACTGATATTGGATCTACTCTATGTACTCTTTTTGGTTGTCTTTTCTTATTAAAACCACTAAAAAGAGCCTTCAAAGGAATGAGCACAACTTAAATAAAAACACACTAGAAATTTTTCTAGTGTGTTTTTATTTTACTCACAAATACTAATATATCTTATAAACTTTCCTTTACAAACTTTACTTCTATCTATAATTTTAAAACCTGCAGTTTCTATCATTTCATCCATATCTTCAAATGTTACTATTATCATAGTATCACTTATTCTTCTAGCAGTTTCTATTATATCTCTTTGCTCTTTTTCTGTAGTTTTTGTAAACACTCCATAAGGAATATCTATTATAGATATATCATATTTTTCTGTTATATCATGCATACTTCCTTTTGTAACTCTTTTTTCTAATCCAAAAAACTCTAAATTTCTTTTTGCATTAGCTGCTATTTGAGGATTTATCTCACAACCACAAATATCAATCCCAATAGATAAACCTTCTATCAAAGTTGTTCCAACTCCACAGCAAGGATCTATTATCTTTAACCCTTGTCTATTTTCATTTGCAATATTAACAAGTGCTTTTGCTACTCTTAAGCTTAATGAATTTGAATACGTGCATGGTTTTTGGTCATGAATATGCCATTTATAATCATTTCTCTTATTTATTCCTAAATACCATTTTTCTTTATATTTAGTTACTCCAAGTGAAATTTTAGGCTCATGCATATCAGGTTCTCCAATTACTCTAAAACCAATTTCATATACACTCTTAAGCCTTTCTTTATAAGGTACATTTCCTTCTTCAAGTCTTAAATATTCCACTTTAAAATCATCAAAAGATAATTTTTCATCTTCTATATTTTCAAGTATTTCTTCTAAACTTTCTTCTTCATATATTATATCTAATCTATTTTTTATAAATGGACTATTAGACGGATTAAACTCAATCTCACTTTTTAAAGTTTTATTAACTGGTTCCTCTTTAAAAATTCTTCTAGCCTCCATCATACAAAGTTCCATTTCAAACTTTGGATAATTAAATATATATAAATACTTCTGTTTCATTTTATCTCCTTTTTCAGAGCCTTAACCACTCTCTTTCGTTTATATCTAATCTTTCTTTTATACTAATTTGTATAAAATCATTTTATATTAAATTTCTTATTAACACTATAACTTTTTAATCTATTTGAAAATATATACAAATAAATGTTACAATATTATTAGGAAATTTTTTGGAAAGAGGTGTTTTTATGGAAAAAATTAAACTAACTGATAACTTATCTTATTCAAGAATAATACAAGGATTTTGGAGACTATCTCATTGGAATCAAACTCCTCAAGAAACATTAGATTTTATGAAAGAATGTATTGATTTAGGTATTACAACTTTTGATAATGCTGATATTTACTTAGCTGAATCACTTCAAGGTGAGGCTATGAAATTAGATAAAGGAATTCGAAATCAAATTCAAATTGTAACAAAGTGTGGAATAAAACCTCCTATACAATCATTATTTAAAGGAATTTCTACGCCTCACTATAATTCTACTAAAAAACATATTATAGAGTCAGTTGACAATTCACTTAAAAGACTTGGTGTAAATTATATTGATACTATGCTTATTCATAGACCTGATTTTTTAATGGATCCTCAAGAAGTTTCTGAAGCTTTTACAGAAATAAAAGCTTCAGGTAAAGTTTTAGAATTTGGTGTTTCAAATTTTACACCTTCTCAATTAGACTTATTAACTTCATTTTATAAAGAACCTTTAGTTACAAATCAAATTGAAATTTCTGTTCTTAAAACAACAGGTCTTACTGACGGTTCATTAAATAAAACTCTAGAAAAAAGAATTTCCACAATGGCTTGGTCTCCTTTAGCAGGTGGACGTATTTTTAAAGATGATTGTGCTCAAGCTTTACGTGTACGAGCTTCTTTAAATGATTTAAAAGAGAAATATAATGCTGAATCTATTGATCAAATTGCTTATGCTTGGCTTTTAAAACATCCTGCTAAAATAATGCCTATAGTTGGTAGTTCAAAAATTTCTCGTGCTAAAACTGCTATAAAGGCCTTAGATATAAACCTTTCTCACGAAGATTGGTATACTATATTAGAAGCATCACTTGGAAAAAGTGTTGACTAAAAAAGAAGTGCTAGATTTAAAATCTAGCACTTCTTTTTTTATATTATATATCTTTATACACCTAAAAGCTTTGACCAAGTATTATTTCCTACAATACCATCAGCAGATATTTTTTTAGATTTTTGATAATTTGCTACTGCACTTTTTGTACTACCTCCGAAATTTCCATCTGCTCCATAACTTCCACAAGGAAATCCTATCTGGATTAATCGTTTTTGTAATATTTTAACAATCCCACCCTTATTTCCTTTTTTTAAGATAGGACATGCTTTTAATGTTTTAGGTCCTCCAATTCCATCTACACTTAAATTAGCTCCATAACTTTTGTTTAATTCCTTTTGTAAGCTAGTAATCCAATTTTCACTTTCCGTTTCACTTCCACTTTCTACATTCAAAAGTTTTGCCCATGTCTTTCCTCCAACAATTCCATCTTTTCCTATTCCTTTTTCATTTTGGAATTTTAAAACTGCATTTTCAGTTCCTGTACCAAAAATTCCATCTGCCCCACTTTCTCCACAAGAATATTTTATACTCATAAGCCTATTTTGTAATATTTTAACAATCTCACCCTTATTTCCTTTTTTTAAGATAGGACATGCTTTTAATGTTTTAGGTCCTCCAATTCCATCTACACTTAAATTAGCTCCATAACTTTTGTTTAATTCCTTTTGTAAGCTAGTAATCCAATTTTCATTTGGTTTTGGCTTCTCCTCTGGAACTGTTGGTTTATCAGGTACTATTGGCTTCTCTGGGACTTCATTTATTTTCCCTGCTAATGCTTCTGCTATTGCAAAACCTATCTTATCATAACCAACCTTTTTATAAAGCTCCACATCTTTAGTTGCTTCAACAAAGCATACTTCAACTATCATAGAATTCATATTAGTTCTTTTTAATTCACTTAAATCTTTTCTTTCCTTTATTCCCCTACTTTTAAACCCTAAACTTACAATATTATTTAAGACAGCTTTAGCTTCTTTATTCTCTCGACTTGATTCATAAACCAACACTTCTGTTCCTATAGCTCCATCATATTCATCATATGCCTTATTAAAATGAATACTTAAAAATACATCTGCCCCCCAATCATTTGCTTTATTTATTCCATAAGATATTTCCTTGTTTACAGTGTTATAGCTATCATTTGGAGTTACATCTAAAACCGTATGATTTGTTTTCTTTAAATACTTTACAATAGCATCCTTTACTTTTCTATCTTCCGTTGTTTCATCTAATATAGCTCTAGCACCTGGCACACTAAACGTATGTCCACCTCTTATTGCAATTTTCATAAATATCACCTTCCCAATTTGTGTCTCACTATATATATATATGCCTAGCTTCTTTTTATGGATAAAAAAATGAAACATTTCTTTTATTTGAAATGTTTCACTTACTCTTAAAATAATACTCTTAACCCTAATACGATAAGAATAATAGCCCCTATAATTTCACCAATTTTACTTTCAACTTTTTTACCTACACCATATCCAAGTACTGCACCTAAAACTGTAATTATAAATGTAACCATTCCTATTAAAACAGGTGGAATAAAGTCTGCTCCTTTATATGTAACAAATGTAACACCAACAGCTAATGCATCTAAACTTGTTGCAAATCCTAACGCCATTAATGTTTTAAAATTTAATGATTTTTTCTCATCACCTTCATCATTTCCTTTTATTGCATCAATTAAAAGCTTAACTCCAAGTCCAACAAAAACTATAAATACAATTACTTTATTATACCTCTCTATATAAGTTGAAAAATATCCTCCTACAAACCATCCTATAACTATCATAATAGCTTGAAATAATCCAAATGTTATTCCCATTTTTAACGTTGCATTGCTATCAAATTCTTTAAATCCAATCCCTCTTGATAATGAAACTGCAAAAGCATCCATCGCTAATGCAACTCCTATTAATATAATTGATATATATCCCATCATTTACCTCCACTTTTATTTATACTAAAGATATATTATATCATTTATATTTTTAGTATATCGCTTTAACTTTTCAACTTATTTTTAATATTCTATTAACTTTTTATATTTAAATATTATTCTATTTTTATCTATATGTCTCTATAAATTTGAACTTTTCTCTTATCCGTATTACAATTTAATTGTATCTACTTACAAAGGAGGATTTTTATATGTTAAGTCAAACATTATTAGATTCATTAAATGAACAAGTTAATTTTGAATTTTATTCTTCATACACCTACTTAGCAATGTCTGCATTTGCAGAAGCTAATGATTTACCAGGTGTTGCAAACTTTTTTAGAATTCAAGCCAAAGAAGAATTAGATCATGCTATGAAATTCTATGATTATATTTTTCAAAAAGGTGGAAATGTAATTTTAGAAAAAGTTGATATGCCTAAAAAAGATTATACTAGTATTATTGAGGTTTTTGAAGAAGGCTTCAAGCATGAACAGTTAGTTACAAGTAAAATTTATAACTTAACTGATATTGCTACTGGTGAAAGAGAGCATGCTACTATAAGTCTTTTAAAATGGTTTATTGATGAACAAGTTGAAGAAGAAAATAACTTCCAAACTTTACTAAAAAAAGTTAGACGACTTGAAGGCAACCCTACAGGAATGTATATGCTTGATGATGAACTTGCTAAAAGAATTTATGTACCTTTAAATACACAGGCTTAAAATCTATAAACTAAAAGGAGCTAAAAATTTAGCTCCTTTTAGTTTTAACTATTTATCCTAAGTCCATATTCCCATTAATATTAAAAATCCTGGTATCCATGCTGTAAAAACACCTTCTACTATACTAAGCCATGGAGTAAATTTTCCTAATCCTTTTCCCCATAAAACTTCTATTGGTGATGTAATCCATAAAATACCCCATGCCCACCATATAAGTGCCATAAGAATATTCCATATTCCACCTTCTCTCCATTGAAGAACTCCTGCTGGTATTGTTGTTATTGCAACAAATAATGAATACCATGCAAAAGTTCTTGTATCAAGATTAAAAAGTGAATTTATTGCTATGAAAAGATATGTAAATCCAAACAAAAGTCCTGTTGCTGGTGCATAAAAGTTTATTGAATTTGCTGGTGCTTGTGCCTGATCTATTATAAGTGTTCCAAAATTAACAACTATTGATAGCGTCGCTGTTATTAAATTCATAACTGCTGTTGATTTTGGTGGTATTTTTGTAAGAGTTCCAATACCATTAATCATAAGTACAAAACCTACATATAAAAGAACTGCTCCTAACATATTTTTTCCTCCTTACTCTATATCATATTTTTCATGTAAAAGAGATTCGTCCAAACCTCTTTCCTGTTCTTCTTTAGAAACTCTAATAAAGTTTCCTCTATCTATTATCTTCATAATTATGAATGTTACAATTATTGAGTATATCGCAACTATTACTGCTCCGAATAATTGAATTAAAATTTGCTCTACTCCAGCATTTATTCCATTAACTAATCTATTTGCTAAAAATCCTATTAGTATAGTTCCAATAAATCCTCCCATTCCATGAACACCCCAAACATCTAGTGCATCATCAAATCTCTTTTTAGCAAATTTAACACAAAAGAAACAAAAGGCTCCTGCAATAGCACCTATTAATGTTGCTGAAAGCGGTGTTACATATCCTGATGCAGGTGTTATTGTAGCAAGCCCTGCAACTGCACCTATCAATGGCTCTAAAAAAGAAAATCTTTTTTCTTCAATATAAGATATTATAGTCCATACAACCATTCCAGCAGCTCCAGCAACTCCAGTATTAGTAAATACTATTGCTGCTGTTTCTGCTGCTGCAAGAGTTCCACCTGCATTAAATCCAAACCACCCAAATAATAAAAGTGCTGCTCCAATTGCTACTAACCCTAAATTAAACGGCCCTTTATCATTTGGCACTGCTCTTCTTCCTAATACATATATAGCTGCAAGCCCTGAAAATCCTGAACTTACATGAATTACAGTTCCTCCTGCAAAATCAACAAATCCCATTTTAGCAAGGAATCCACCTCCCCAAATCCAATGAGCAATTGGAAAATATACTATAATCATCCAAATAATTAAGAAAACTATCCATCCTCTTACTCTCATTCTATTTGCTATGGCACCTGTCATTAATGGTAATGTTATAATTGCAAACATTAATTGATACATAAAGAACATTAAAAATGGTATTGTTAATCCATAAGTTCTATTTACCACAAAATCTAAATTTCTAAATGCAAAAAATTGTGCTGGATTTCCAATAAAACCACCTATATCGTCTCCAAATACAAGACTAAACCCTCCAAATATCCACATAATAGTTACAACACCTATTGCTAAGAATACCTGTAACATTATTGTTAGAGAATTCTTTCTCTCTACTAATCCACCATAAAAAAATGCAAGCCCAGGTGTCATTATAAATACTAATACTGTTGACAAAATTATAAATGCCACATTTCCATGCACTATTCCATCTAACATAAAATCACCTCTTTTAATACTTACGTATAATTATAGGAAGAGAATTAAATAATTCTCTTCTTACAAAATTATGACACTTTATTATTACCTTTTCTATTTCGCCTGTCATATCACCTATAATTCTAAGTATAAATCCATTTATCTCTAAGCCACTTATTCCATAACTTACTTTTAAATCTATTCCCTCTATTTCTTTTCGTAATTCTTCTATGAATTCTTTCGTTATTCTTTTATCTATAACTAATAAAGTTCCAAAATTTAAATATCCCTCTAAATACCCTAATTTGCTAACATCATATTTTCCTGGTTCTAAAACAAGATTATCTAAAAGCACCAGTTGTTTATCATAATATATATTAGTCTTAAGTTTTCCACTTCTATATTTAAAATCTTTTCCATCTGGTGACCATCCTGAAGTAATTCCATCTGTATATATAAATGTACTATCTTTATCCATATAAACATTATTCACCTGATTGTACATAGCATCTTTATATAAAATTACTGGATCAGTTATATATTCTAGAATACTATTTTTATCTAAATTTATATATGTTTCTTGATATGTTTCTTTTTGATTCTCACATTTATAAATTTTAGTTGATGCTTGTGTAGTAACTATTGCCCTTGCATCTTTTTTTAATTCTATTATATTTAAAAACTTTTCTCCTTCAACATACCCACCACCAATTTGAACAATAAAATATGTTGAAATTTCCTCTCTATCTAAATGAATTGTTGGTGAAATTCTCATTACACCATCAAATGCTCTTTTACTAGTAATTGTTTTATCTCCACGTTTTTCTAAAACCAACTTTATATATCCATCAAAATTTTCTATTTTATCTTCGCATTTCTGCATACTATATTCCCTCTAATAGACATTTTTGCTTTATCCAATCTATAACTAAATTTATACCTTCATCAGTTTTTAGATTTGTGAAAATAAATGTGTTTTCTTTCCTAAAATTAAGAGTATCTTTTCTCATAATTTCTAAGTCTGCTCCAACATATGGTGCTAAATCTATCTTATTAATAATAAATAAATCACTCTTTATCATTCCTTGCCCTGCTTTTCTTGGAATTTTTTCTCCTTGTGCAACATCAATTATATAAATTGAAAAATCTACTAAGTCAGGACTAAATGTTGCTGCTAAATTATCTCCTCCACTTTCTAAGAAAATAATATCTAAATCATTAAATCTACTCTTTAATTCATCAACTGCTGCAAAATTCATTGAAGCATCTTCTCTAATAGCAGTATGTGGACATCCACCTGTTTCTACTCCGATAACTCTATCTTCTGGTAAAATAGAATTTTTCACCATAAATTTAGCATCCTCTTTTGTGTAAATATCATTTGTTATTACTGCACATTTATAATCTTCATTCATTTGTCTAGTAACTCTCTCTATTAAAAGTGTTTTTCCACTTCCAACAGGGCCACCAACACCTATAACTACTGGTCTCATAATTTATCACCTCATATAAAAATTTTTTATGACATAAATAATCTAAATATTAATGTTTCATGTTGAATTTGTGCAAGCTCAATACCTGGAACATTCGCTCCAAACATATCTTCACTTAATTCTTCTATTAATTCACTAAGCTTTTCAAATTCTTCTGAACAACCTTTTAACAGAAGCTGCCCATCTTTTTGCCCAAGTGGTATTGTTCTTACCGCATTTTGTATTAATGTAGATGCCGTACTATACATATAATATTGAATTGCAAATTTATAATCAATTCCTAATTCATACATAAGAGTTCCAAACACTATTGATGGATGCCCGAATACTTTTTTACTTTTTATATCTTCTAAATATCTTTGCAATTTTTCAGATTTATATAAATCTAAAAATAATTCAACCATTCTTCTTGCAACAAGTTTATTTCCATCTCTTGTTTCTTTTGCCATACATTGAACAGTTAGTTTTCTATCTAATTCTATAATTTTATCGTAATTATCTTTTTTTAGTAGAGGATATAGGAGTTTTATCCCATATCCTTCACTATATAAAAATTGACTTCTAAAAAAAGTAGTTATCCATTCTCTACAAGTTTCTGTATTTTTTATCCGATCATCTCTTAAGTATGTTTCCATTCCGTATGAGTGGTTAAACGATCCTATTGGAAAATTTGAATCACATATCTGCATTATTTCTAATATTTTTAAATTTTGTTTAATGTCTATGCATGAAGTCAACATGTCTAAATGCCTCTTTTAACTCTAGATTTTCTCTTTTATAATTTATTCCGTCTCTTTTTAAGCCTTCTTCAACCACTGGATCATATTGTATAATCATTCTTCCATCCATAAATTGTGCTGGATGATGCTTATTTCCTATCTCATGTGCAATTTTTCCCATTTCAGTAATATCTTTTGGTAAAATTACAAGAACATCTTCGCTATTTATCTTAACTATAACAACGTTATGCCCATCATTGAAAATAATATCTCCATCTTTAAGCTTTTCATCATTTTTTAATGCAATTCCATATTCTTTTCCGTGATCTGATTCTGCTCTTACAATTCTTTTAAGCATATCTTCATTATCTAAATAAATTTTTTCTATATGACACCCTTCTACATCTGTACTGTCTATATTTCCTAACACTTTATCTAATATCATTATCGCCTCTCCTTTAATTATTAAATTAGAATAAATAATACCTTTGTGTTAATGGTAATGTTTCTGCTGGCTCACAAGTTGCTAAAACTCCATCTACTTTTACATCATAAGTTTGTGGATCAACTTCTAATTTAGGCATCTCACTATTAAATTTCATATCATTTTTAGTTAAATTTCTAATTCCTTTAACTGGAAGCACCATTTTTTCTAATCCTAATTTTTCCTTTATTCCATTCTCATATGCATATTTTGAAACAAATGTTACACATGTTCTTGGTAATGCCTTTCCATAGTATCCAAACATATTTCTTGGAATTTCTGGTTGACATGTTGGAATTGATGCATTTGCTTCACCCATAATTGAATTAAGAACC
>NZ_JBOGCC010000302.1:0-16484 GCF_051656525.1 Clostridium sp.
TCTATATCTAAGTGAAACAAAGAATGATAAAACTAATGTGAAAACAACACAAGGATAGAAGATTATAGTTCTAAGCATAAGTTTTCCTCCTAAAATTAATTAAAACTCATTAAGTCTATTTAAAAAGTATAGTATAAATTTAGAAAAATTTAAAGTAAGTTGTTTTAATTATATAAAACTAGGGAAAACATATAAAGAGAGGTGAAAAAAGTATGAAAAGATATAGAAAAATTATGAGTGTAATAATAATTGCTGTCTGTGCTTGTGTTATAGATGTAGTTATAAGTTATGCACAGGGAACAAGAGAACAATATGAGGAATATGTGGATAAAGGTATGGTTACTGTGAATAACTATAGAGAATATATAAAATTATCACCAAAAAAAATGGAAGGACTTACAGGATACATAGTTTATTTAAATGAAGACGATGATTTAAATAAGAGTATGGGATATCTTCAAAAGTTGGCTCAAAATGGATATAATATATATATTATAAAAAATAATACATATAGCAATACAATAAAGATGAAGATTGGAAAAAATATAATTAAAAGAGATAAAGATAATGTAAATTGGATAGTGAATAATAAATCAAATGATGGTGAGTATATAAGGGAACTTTTAGAATGGACAAATGATGAAGGATATAGAGCAGGGGAAATATCAGGATATATAAATTCTTTGAAAGATTTAACTAAAAATAAGGATTTGGATGATATAAGTAATGAATTACATAGAATTAGGAATAAAATTTAAGGATTAGTTAAGGTTTAGTGTATAAAATATAATTAGGAAAAACTAAATATTTTGTAAGGAGTTAAGCATGGAATGTAGATCTATGAAAAATGAAAAAAAAGACATTTTAGGATTAACAGATAAGCAGGTTGAAGAAAGAATAAGAAGGGGAGAAGTTAATCTTCTTCAAAAAGCACCTTCTAAAACAATGCCTCAAATAATTAGATCAAATTTCTTTACAATGTTTAATGCATTAAACTTAGTTTTAGCAGGGGCTGTAATTTTTGCAGGATCTCCTAAAAATGCAATATTTGCAGGCGTTATTATAGTAAATAGTTTAATTGGAGTAATTCAAGAAGTTAAGGCTAAAAATATTATTGAGAAGTTATCAGTAATAAGTGAAGCGCATTGTAATGTTATTAGAAATGGAAAGAAAGAATCTATAGGTATAGAGGAAATAGTTAAAGATGACATAGTCTTTTTAACAACAGGAGATCAAATTTTAGCTGATGGAGAGCTTATTGAAAGCGATGAAATTGAAATAGATGAATCTATGCTAACAGGAGAAGCTGATCCTATAGGAAAAAAGACAAATGACCATATGTTATCAGGGAGTTTTGTAGTAGCAGGAGAAGGGTATATGAAGGTTACAAAGGTTGGAGCTAATACATATTCATCTAAACTTGCAGATGAAGCTAGAAAATTTAAGATAACAAACTCAGAACTTCAAAATGCAACGAATAAGATATTAAAGGTATTACTAATATTGATAGTGCCAATAGGAATATTATTAGCAGTAAGCCAATTAGTATTTATAAAAACAAGTATCAATGAAGCAATACTTGGAACAGTATCAGGAATTATAGGAATGGTACCAGAAGGATTGGTTCTTTTAACAAGTGCAACATTTATAGTAGCAATAATCAAATTATCTAAATTTGATACATTAGTTCAAGAATTATCAGCAACAGAGGTACTTGCAAGAGTAGATGTTTTGTGTGTAGATAAAACAGGAACTATAACAGAAGGAAGACTTAATTTAGTTGGAGTAGAGGATTTATCAAAGAAATATTCAAAAAAAGAAGTTGATGATATATTAAGTACAATAGTGCATGAACTTCCAAGTAAGAATCCGACACAAATAGCTATATTAGATAAATATCCAGAGAAGCCAGATTTTAAGATAGTAGAGAAAATGCCATTTTCATCAAAAAGAAAATGGGGAGGGCTTATTATAAAAGATAAGGGAACTTTTATTTTAGGAGCTCCAGAAATAGTAATGGGTGATAGATACTTAGAAATAAAAGAATTAGTAGAAAAAGAAGCTATAAAAGGTAGAAGAGTTCTAGCGCTTGGAGAAACGACTTTGAAAACTGTAAAGGTTGAAAAGTTATCTGATATGGAACTAATAGGATTAATTTTAATTGAAGATATAATTAGAGAAGATGCACCAGAAACGTTAAAATATTTTAATGACGAAGGGGTTAGCGTAAAAGTTATATCAGGAGATAATCCAGTGACAGTATCAGCTGTTGCCAAGAGAGCAGGAGTATTTGGAGCAGAAAATTACATTGATGCAAGAGAAATTGGAGAAGATTCAGAAGAATTAAAAAAAGCAGTTGAAAAATATACTGTCTTTGGAAGAGTTACTCCACATCAGAAGAAAGCTTTTGTAAAGGCGCTTCAAGAGAAAGATCATACTGTTGCAATGACAGGTGATGGAGTAAATGATGTATTAGCATTAAAAGAAGCAGATTGTGGAATAGCAATGGCTAATGGATCAGATGCAACTAAAGCTGTAGCACAATTAGTATTAATGAAATCTAACTTTAGTGCATTACCAAAAGTAGTTGCAGAAGGAAGACAACAAATAAATAATCTTGAAAGGGTAGCACAATTATTCTTATCAAAGACAACATATTCTATAATACTAGCAGTAGTGTTTTCTGTATTAATGATGCCATTTCCAATAGATCCAATACAGTTATCACTAATAGGTAGCTGTGCGATAGGAATACCAGCATTATTTTTGGCTGTATTACCAAATCAGAACAGAGTAAAAAAGGGATTCTTAGGAAGAATTTTAACTGCAAGTATACCAAATGGTGTATTAATTTCATTGTTTGTGACAATAACCTTTTTAATATCATATAAATCAGGAGTTGATCTTTATAAGTCACAAACTTTAGCCGTACTAATGCTTGCAGGAGTTAGTATAGTAATACTATTTAAGGTATCACTACCATTAACACCATTCAAAATAGGTTTAGGACTTGTCATGAGTGGAATAATAGCACTTGCATTTGTAACACCAATAGGAAGAATAATATTCTCGTTAGCACCAATAACAAAAACAGAATGGTTAATATCAGGTGCAGCAGTAGTTGGTTCAATACCAGTACTTGCAATAGTAGTAAGCTTGATAAGAACAAAAAAACACATAGAAAAGTAAAAATATGGATTGACAGAAGAGGAGACTTATAATAGTATTTTATTATAGGCCCTCATAGTTTAATGGATAGAATAGTCCCCTCCTAAGGGATAGATACAAGTTCGATTCTTGTTGGGGGTGCCAAATATGTAGAAAACGTCTTAGCTTTGGATTGAAAAGTTAAGACGTTTTTCTATTTAAGAAATAATATGTGAGAATTAATAATTAGAAATGAAGGCGATTTAGATATTTTTTAAGAAAAAAGTGACAAAGAAGAGTGTTATTAAAGATGCTGAAAAGTTTTTTGAATATTTTATGCTACTAAAAGGAATAACTGCTAAGAAGTATTCTATGTTAGTGGGAAAATGAAATTTGTATTGCTTTTAGTAATGAAAATATTTAAAATAATATATAGTAATTATTTTATTTTAGTTTGAATAGGAGTTTGTAGGTATGAAGATTAGTGAGTATAAAACAGAGGAACTAGCGAAAATCTTTAATGATGGTCTTAAGGCTGGTAAAAGTGGTGTTGTTATATGTAAGGAAGTTAATCTTGCAAGATCTAGTGTTTTGACAAGACTTAAAAGAGAAGGATATGTATACAATAAAGAGCTTAATCAGTATGTTGTTGAAGGTGAAGTAGCTAAAGTGGCTATTGAAGAAAAGCCTAAAAAGAAATCAGTTAAGAAGAAAGCTGATAAGGTGAAGGAAGTTAAAAAAGCTAAAGGAAAGAAACTTGTAGAGTTAAAGGAAGATAGTCAAAGTGAAGTTGTAGAAGTGGCTAAAACTCTTAATAAGATTAATGATGCTAAAGAATTAAAAGAAGAAAAGAAGATGATAGAAGAGATTGAAGTAGTTGAAGATATAAAAGAAACTGTAGTAGATGTTGAAGAAGATAATATAGATGAAAAAGCTACAATAGACCCAGCAGAGTTTGAAGTAGAGAAAGCCCTTAGTAAGCTTAGAGAAAGCTTATGGAATAAAACTAAGGAGAAGGAAACCGTAGGGGAGGAAGAAACTAAAAAAGATATAGTTAATCAAGAAATAAATGTTGAAGTTATAAAGGAAAATGTAGCGAATCCTGAAAATACAAGCGAAGTAAGTGATATTAGAGATTTATTAATGAAGCTTGAGGAAAGAATTTCTGTTTTAGAAAATGGAGAGGCTAAAAATGAGAGTGTAATTACAATAAAAAACACAAAAGAAACTACAACGCGTTCTATAAGACTTTACAAAGAAGTAAATGATAAATTTAATAAGTATCTAAAAAAACATAAAGAGAAAAAAGTTATAGATATATTAAGTTTAGCTATTTTAGAATATATAAATAAAAAATAATATAAAAAGCAATACAAAAATATAATGGTAAATGACTCGTTTAAAAATAAGCGACTCATTTACCATTAATAATATATATTAGTTTTGATTTAAGTTAAAGTGAGAATAGATTTTATCAAGTCCTTTATTTATATGTTTTTCAACATTAATTAAAATAATAAAGCATATAATACTCACAATTGCAGCAATGATAATTGTGAAGAAAGAAGCTTTCCAACCTAGTAAATCTACTAAAGCACCTATTACATAAGAAGCAATTACCTCACCAAATATATACCCAAATAAACCTACAAATCCATCAGTACCACCAACTGCAAATTTAGGAACTAAATCCATGGTTAGAACAGTAATTAACATTTGTGGTCCATATACTAAGATTCCCATTATTCCAACTTCAAAATAGATAAGGGTACTAGATTTAGTTACCCAGTAAGCAATGAATGTTAAGCTTAATAAGAATATTAATGCAGCGGCTAATCCAGAACGCTTACCTTTAAAAACCTTGTCACTTATAATACCAATTAAAATTGTACCTGGAATGGCAGCAAACTCATAAATAGAGAAGCAATCTCTAGACTGAGCTAAAGTAAATCCTTTCATTGCATGTAAGTAAATAGGAATCCAATTTTCAATACCGTATCGAATAATATAAACAGCAGCATTTGAAAGTGCTAATATCCAAATTGCAGGTCTTTTTAATATACATTGTTTAATAATATCAAATAAAGGTAGTTTATTATGGGCTTCAACTACTGTAACATTACCATTTTCATTAGAATAATCATTTTTCTTAAACTCCTCTATAGGTGGTAAACCAACACTTTCAGGAGTATCTGCACCAAATAAAATAACAATAACAGCTAAAATAATAGATAGAACAGATGGGAAAAAGAAAATTGACTTCCAATATCTTAAACCAAATATAGATAAAGCTAAAGTAACAAGTAATGGAATTAATCCACCACCAACATTATGTGAAGTATTCCAAGCTGAAACGTATGTACCACGTTCTTTATTTGAAAACCAAACAGCTAAAGTTTTATGTGCAGCTGGAGCTCCCATTCCTTGAAAAATTCCCATAAGAACGATAAGTAGTATCATAATATATTTATTACTAGTAGCACCAAAGAGAAAATTTAAGACAGAAGAACAGATTAAACCTGTTGCGATATAATATCGTGGATTACATTTATCTGCTAAAGATCCCATAATGAATTTGGAAATTCCATAAGAAATTGCTAAGCAAGAAAGAATTAAACCAATAGTGGCTTTATCAAAGTGATAGTATTGCATAAGATAGGGCGAACTGATAGTGAAGTTATCCCTAACAATATAGTAGGCAGCGTAAGCAATATAAATACTTATAAATACTGAAAATCTACGCTTGGTATAAGTACTTTTGACTTTTGATTCAGGCACCGTTGTATTTGAAATTGGTGCCGGTTTGAGAAATGATAAAACTTTCATATAAAAACCCCCTTGTTTTTCATAAAGTATTGTAAACCTTATCAAAAATGAGGTCAAATTAGTTTAATAATATAAATTGGAGTATATTATTGATAGTACTAACAAATTAAAAAGATATTTTGGAGATATCTTAGTTATCTGTTAGTACTACATAAGATAGACTTAATATATTTTTAAATTAAGTTATCAAAATAATCTTCTAAAAGTGTTAGAGAAGTTATTTTTATTATAGCATTTTCTAATGTTATAAGTTCTTCTAAGACTAAATCACGCAAAGCTCTATTAACACTTCGAATATTTGAGCCCACACCTTCTACTAAAAGATTTTTTGTTAAAGGTATTGATAAATTTTTCTTTTCTATAGTTATTAAAAAATATAGAATTCTATCTTTTAAAGGTAAGGTTACATGTCGCATTTCTCTAGACCAACTTTCATACATTCTATTGGAAAATTTATAGTTTAGAAAAAGTGACAGTTCTATATTAGTAGAAACTAGCTCTAAAAAATCATTTTTAGGTATTTCTAATGCCTTGCAAAGTGTTAGAGGTATAATAGTAACTCCGATAGGTTTATTTTGTAATGCTTCAATTTCACCAAAGATAGTTTCAGATTCTTCTATATCAATAAGATATGTTTGATGAGAAAAATCTGAATGACAAAGTTTAACGGTACCTTCTATCAATACATAAACATTATCAATTCGATTTCCTTGAGTTAATAAAGGAGCATTTTTTTTAAAAGTTTTTATTTTAAATTTTTTTTTATGGTTTTTTAATAATTTTGTTATCTGATTATTCATATATATCCTTCCTTAAGTTCCTATAATAAACCTACCAAAAATAAGGCTTTAGTTCAAATATTTATTTTAAATTTTTGAAGTTATCAAAGGTTTTTAAAAATACTGTCATTTTGTACAAAAAAACTTAAATTATTTTAGGACAAATGTCCTTGAAAAGGGTTACTAAAAAAATGATAATATAACCAGAGATAAAAGAAAAGATTTTACATAAGAAGATTGAAGGAGAGTGCAGTTTAATGGAAATGGCTGGAGCAGGTAGAGAAAGAAAAGGATTTTGGGCTTCCCTTACAAATTTCCAAAGAGGATTTTTAATTATATTTGGAGCAGCAAGTATATTTTCATTTATAAGTCCTGTTTTGTTAGGATCGAAAATAAGTGGTTTATTTACACCGATAGCAATTATAGGTTTAATATGTTCATTAACAGGAGTATTAGCTTCTATATATCAAGCAAGAGGAGAGATTATAGTATATTTTTTCTTAATAATAAACACAATAACATATGCATGGATATCATATGAAAGTGCCTTATATGGACAGATAATTCAAAATATAATATTACTATTACCAATACAGATTGCAGGACTAATTGCATGGAAGAAAAACTTAGCAAAGTCAGCAGATAATACAATTGAAATTAAAAAGTTTAAAGTGTTCCATTGGGTAATAACAATAGTAGCATTAATAATATGTTGGGGAGTATATTATATATTCTTAACTCACTTACCAGAAATAATACAAGGAATATTTGGTGGAAAACTTATTGCACCAGATCCAAGTCCTAAATTAGATTCATTAACAACGGTTTTAACAGTAATGGCAATGTTCTTAACATCAAGAAGATATATAGAACAATGGTGGTTCTGGATATTCTGTAATATAGGAGCTGTATTATTTATTGAAGGATTAGTGACAACAACACATTTTACAGCATCAGGACTTGTAAATGATTTATCAGGAGCAATTAACTGGATACAATATGGAGTAGGAGCTATATATGGATTCTACTTATGGAAAAAGATGTACAATAAAAAGCATAAAGAAGCAGTAGTTTAGTAGATATAAGAAATAAGAAGGGAAACTTTCTTATTTCTTTTTTTATTTTAAATGTATAAATTAATAAAAATGAGGGAGAATATAGCAAAGGAGGATTAAAAAAGATGAAAAAGATTAATTTAAGAATGATAGTAATAGTTGTATCTATGTTATCTTTAATATTTATATTGAAAGATGAAGGTGTAGAAGGGGCTTTTGCTAAGGGAATTGAAGATATGATTGAAAAAGAAGATGGTTTAATTAATGAAACTTTAGCTAAGGAAATGATGTACAATAAAGTACCAAATAGTAAGATAGTTGAATTTACATATGATGAGGAAAGGTTTATTCCTGTGTTCCAAGGTAGGCTTATAAAGCATGAGAAAGAGTATAGAATTTCTTTAGATGCAAAAACAGGAGTAGTTTTAGATTATAAAGAGGAAAAGTTAAATAGATATACAGAAGTATATGAAGGAAAAGTAATTACTGCTCAGGAAGCACATAAAATAATGTTAGATAGAGCGACAGGTGGAGAAATTAAAGGGTTTAAGTTTGAGGGGGATGCAGAAATTCCAACATATGAGGGAATAGTACATAAAGATGGGAATGAAATAGCAATATTATTAGATGCAAGAGATGGAAAAATTATAGGAATAGATAGAGATGATGTTAAGCGTGTTGTTTAACATCATCTTTTCAAATTAGGAAGTAAAGAATAAAAGTGAAGCTCTTAGAATAGATATATTTTATAAGAAAGATTTTAGGAGTATGAAATGTTTAAGAAAATGATGATAGCTAATTTGATGAAAATAAAAATTTATAAAAAAGAGAAAGGGAAGATAATTTTTAAAATAAATGGACTTAAAAAAATTGATGAAGAAAATATGCAATATGAGAAATTTTTACATATTGCATTAAAAAAGCTTAATGGAATAGAGAAAATAGTAGTTGATTTTCAAGAAACAACATTAGAGATAAATTATGATGATAAAAAGGTTACTGAAGGTTTAGCTTTGGCTTGGGTTGAGGAAGTAAAACGAATTGGAATAGATAATTATGATTTAATTGAAAAATATGGAACTACAAATTTAGACTATGTAATAAAAAAGGTGGAGGGAGATTTAGATAAATCTATAAAAGTGTTAAAAAACCCCTAAAAAATCCATAAAAAGAATAATAAGTTAAATCACTATTATTGTTAATAAATTAACGATATAAAATATGAACGAGATAAATAGAGTAATACCAACAGAAAAAGAGAAAATATATTCGTATAAAATTTAATTATCGTTAAAAAAATAACAATAAGTATAAATATTGTTATTTTTTTAACTTTCAAAAGAGAAGAAATGTATCATTCTATAAAATATTCATAGTATATGATATAATGGAAAAAATATATAAATAAATTAGGAGAGTGATAATGGTTGGACTCTAGTTATACGGGGCAGATTATTTTATTAGTAGTATTACTTATTTTATCAGGATTTTTCTCAATGTCGGAAACGGCATTAATGTCTTTAAGCAAGATTAGAATAAGACATATGGTTGAGGAAGGTGTGAAGGGTGCAAAGCTTGTAGAAAAGCTTACTGAGGACCCAAATAAGTTGTTAGGAGCAATACTTATAGGAAATAATATAGTTAATATTGGAGCATCATCTATAGCTACATCTTTAGCTGTTAAAGTTTTTAATGGAAGTGATGCAGCAATTGCAATATCAACTGGTGTAATGACAGTATTAGTTCTTATTTTTGGTGAAATAACCCCAAAAACTATAGCAAAACAAAAATCTGAAAAAGTATCTTTAAGGGTGTCAAAGCCTATAAGATTCTGTGTAGGAGTGTTTAGACCTTTTGTAGCTATTTTTACAGCGGTGTCATCAGTTTTTATAAGACTGTTTGGAGGGGACCCGAAGGCATCAGAGCCATTTATTACAGAAGAAGAACTTAAAACAATGGTTGGTGTAAGTGAAGAAGAAGGCGTTTTAGAAGATGTTGAAAAAGAAATGATTTTTAATGTTTTTGATTTTGCAGACCTTCAAGTTAAAGATGTAATGGTACAAAGAGTAGATATTACAGCTTTAAATATAAATGATGACTATAATGAAGTTTTAAGGGTTATAAAAGAAGATCAGTATTCAAGAATACCGGTATATGATGATACAATTGATAATATTATAGGTGTTCTAAATGTTAAGGATCTTATATTAGCAGAAGAGAAGAATGAAAACTTTAGCTTAAAAAGTTATGTTAGAGATGCATTTTTCACATTTGAGTTTAAAAAAATAATTGAGTTATTTAATGAAATGAAGAAAACTAGAAATCATATGGCAATAGTTTTAGATGAATATGGTGGAACTGTAGGAATAGTTACTATAGAAGACCTTATTGAAGAAATTGTTGGTGAAATTGAAGATGAATATGATAAAGAAAATGATATGATTGAAGTTGTTAAAGAAGATGAATATATTGTAGATGGTAGTTCAAAATTAGATGATGTAAGTGAACTTATAGGAGTTAATTTTGAGTCAGAAGAATTTGATTCTATTGGAGGGCTTATAATTGGAGCTTTAGGAAGGATTCCAGAAGAGAAAGAGGAAGTTATAATAGATAGAATTAAATTTATAGTTGAAGAACTTGATAAAAATAGAGTGAAAAAGGTAAGAATATATACGTAAAAGGGGGACAGCTTATTAGCTGTCCTAATTTTTTTCTGAGGTGATGTATTGTGGATTATTTAGATTTAGCAAGAGAAGAAGCAAAAAAAGCATTAGAAAATGGTGAAATCCCTGTTGGAGCAATTATTGTTCAGGATGGAGAGATAATAGGAAAAGGTCATAATTTAAAAGAAAAGCTTAAAAATCCTTTAGCACATGCAGAAATTATAGCAATAAATGAGGCTGTGAAAAATAAGGGAGATTGGAGATTAAATGGTGCAGAGATGTATGTAACATTAGAACCTTGTAGTATGTGTATAAGTGCGATAGTACAAAGTAGGATTTCAAAATTACATATAGGTTGGTTTAATCGTGATATGGGAGCTTGTGGAACAGTCTTAGATTTAAGTCAAAATGAGCATCTAAATTCATATGTAGAAGTTATATGGCATTATGATAAAGAATGTGGGGATTTAATTAAAAATTTTTTTGAAGGTAGAAGAAATATGAATAAAAGGTTATAATTATTAAAAAGAAGTGAATAGGGGGGATTGGATGAATAATCCGGTAGCTTTTGAAATTGGTGGATTTGAAGTTATGTGGTATGGGGTATTAATAGGAATTGGAATAATACTTGCATTTGTTTTAGCATATTTTAATGCAAAGAAAAAAGGACTGAGTTTTGATACATTAATTGATTTGTTTTTAGTAGCATTTCCATGTGCAATAATTGGAGCTAGAGCTTATTATGTTATATTTGAGTGGAGTTATTATAAAGGTGATATATTAAAAATGCTTGATATAAGGCAAGGTGGACTTGCTATACATGGAGGGCTTATAGGAGCTTTTTTAGCAGCATTTATATTCACAAAAATAAAAAAGATAAACTTTTTAGCTTATGCTGATTTAGTAGCACCATCTATAATATTAGCTCAAGCAATAGGAAGATGGGGGAATTTTATGAATAGTGAGGCTCATGGAGGGCCCGTATCTAAGGAATTTATATCATATTTCCCAAAGTTTATTAGAGATGGGATGTATATAAATGGACAGTATTATCATCCTACATTTTTATATGAATCAATATGGAACATATTAGTTTGTGTCTTATTAGTGATTATTTTATACAAAGTGAAAAAAGGATATGAAGGAATAACTATATGTAGCTATATGATATTATACTCAATTGGAAGATTCTTCATTGAAGGACTAAGAACAGATAGTTTAATGTTCTTTGGATTAAGAATTGCACAAATGATATCTTTAGCAGGGATTATAGTAGGCATTTTGGGGATAGTGTATATAGTGAAAATAAAAAAGAGAGCATAAATTTAAGCTGTTATAATACTTTTTGTGTTATGGCAGCTTTATTATTTTAATAAAATACGACAATAAATTCTAAATTAAAATATGGATAAAAAAATAAGAGTGTTACTAATACATTAAGGGAAAATTGTATATAAATGCTAAAGTAAATGTTTTCTTTACAAAATATTAAAAAAATTTATGTAAAAATAATTATTATTTTAATAAAATCTTTAGTATTATGAAAAAGATAATATTAAAACAAAAGATTAAGGGGAGAAAAAAATGAACTTTTTTAAATCATTTTCAAAATTTCACAAGATTTATTTTCTAGTATTCTTAATATTAAACATTATTCTTTTTTTTGCACCAGCAGTTATAGCGGGTTCAACAAAAGATATATTTACAGCAGCAGCAGTACTTGGGTTTATTTCAACTATTGCAGGGCTTTTTGCAGCGATTTATACAGCTAGAGCAAGCGTTGTTTGTTATATCTGGGGATTCTTTAATGCAGCAGCATATGCATGTGTAGCATATTTCAGTCATATATATGGACAAGTAATTTTATATGTACTTTTCCAAATACCAATGCAATTTATAGGTTTCTATTTATGGAATAAAAATTTAAAGCAAGGTAATTCGGGTGAGCTTGAAGTAAGAAAGATGAATGGAAAGAGCTGGACTGTTTTAGGAATATTCTTTGTAGTAGTTTGGGTGTTATATGCATTATTATTAAAAGAGTTACCAAACATATTTACAGTATTATTCCATGTAACAATAGATCCAGACAAACAATTTATTATAGATGGATTAACATCAACATTAATGATTTGTGCAGTTATAATGTCAATTAAGAGATACGTTGAGCAATGGTATTTCTGGATATTAACTGATGCAGTAGGAATAATATTATTTATACTTTCATTAGTAAGTGCAGGAAGTTTTTCATTTAATTCATTATCAGGAGCTATAATGTGGATTCAGTTTACATTAAACGGAGTATACGGATTTATAAACTGGAGAAGATTAAATAAAAATAAATAATACTTAAGCCTTAAGGAAGAAATTTCTTAAGGCTTTTTTATACTATTATAGAGAGAGATAAGATAAAATATAATGTAGTAAGATAAATTTAATGGAGGAAACGATGAGTAAAAAGAAGATAATCACAATTATAATTGGAGTTATAGTTATAGTAGCTATAGTTGCAATTATAATAGGAGTAAAAGTTTATGATAAAAAAACTGAATATGCATACATAAATAAAAAAGGTGATAAATATACAGAAGAACAATTATCCACAATAAAAGTAAATAATCTTAGAATTCAAAATATGGAAGAACAATTACAAGAAGATAGTTCAAGAAATATGGGAAGCTTAACAGTTCAAGCTGGAAAAGATTTAAATGCCTCTATACCTGATGTATCAGAGGATAGTGCGAGTAATATACTAGGATTGCAAACACAGCTTATATCAAATCTTCAACAAGATTTAGTATCTAATTAAATAATTATTGAACTAGGGTTGCATTTGTGATAGAATGAATAAGAACTGTGCTAGATGGGGAGTTAGCGGTGCCCTGTAACCTGCAATCCGCTATAGCAGGATCGAAGTCCTCAATTGAGGCTTTAGCTTGTTCGGTCTGCCCTATGAAAGTGGTGTTGATGGTTGGGTCCCACGCAATGGAAGCCCATGAACCTTGTCAGGTCCGGAAGGAAGCAGCAATAAGTGGTGTCTTTCCGTGTGCCGTGGATAAATCTGGCCTGAGCTAACTACATAGGTAACGCTTATAAGTTACTGTCGAAGTGAGGTGCGCAGTTTTTTTATGAAAAAAATAAAAAGCGTACATATAAATTAAAAAACGCGTTTTAATAATTAAAATAGGTTACTCTTCAATAGGATTAACATATAAAACAATAGGACAAGAAAAAGAGGGATTATTGCCACACAATAATATCCCTCTTTTTCTTATGTAAAATTTAAAGAAGTATTATACTTGATAATACCTTTCATTGTTTATAAAAGAAGTTTTATAAAGAGGACTTGGTATATAACAGGAATAAAAGATAGAAAATAGGAGTGGACTTTAAAGTCTACTCCTATTTTAATTCTGAGTAAAATGATATACTATAATAAATAAACAAAAGAAAGGATGGTTTTTATGAAGAGTGGATTTAATTTAAAGAATACATATTTAGAATTACCAGATATGTTTTATTCTGTTCAAGAACCAACAAAGGTAAGAAAACCAAAGCTTGTTAAGCTTAATGAGGATTTAATCAAAGAGTTAGGATTAAGTAGAGAGTTTTTTGAAAGTGAAGAGGGATTAGAAGTATTATCAGGAAATAAAATTTTTGAAGAGGTTACTCCAATTTCACAAGCTTATACAGGACACCAATTTGGAAATTTTGCAATGCTTGGAGATGGAAGGGCTGTTCTTTTAGGTGAACATTTAACTAGTGATGGAAAACTTTTAGATATTCAACTTAAAGGTGCAGGAAGAACTCCTTACTCAAGAGGAGGAGATGGAAGAGCTGCATTAAAACCAATGCTTAGAGAATATATTATTAGTGAAGGAATGCATGGGCTTAATATAGAAACTAGTAGAAGCTTAGCAGTTGTAGAAACTGGTGAAGAGGTTTATCGCGAAAGTATTTTAAAGGGAGCTATTTTAACACGTATTGCAAAAAGTCATATAAGAGTTGGAACTTTTCAATATGCTTTAGCTTTAGGAGGAAAAGAAGAAGTTAAGGCTTTAGCAGATTATACTTTAGATAGACACTTTAAAGGGTATGAAGATAGTGAAAATAAGTATATATATCTTTTGAGAGAGGTTGTGAAGAAACAAGCTAAACTTATTGCAAAATGGATGTTAGTTGGATTTGTTCATGGTGTAATGAATACTGATAATATGCTTATTTCAGGTGAAACTAT
Organism: Clostridium sp.; assembly: GCF_051656525.1. Lineage (GTDB taxonomy): Bacteria > Bacillota > Clostridia > Clostridiales > Clostridiaceae > Clostridium. The sequence goes on from NZ_JBOGCC010000302.1 coordinate 14,705, forward strand.
AGATTATGGTCCATGTGCTTTTATGGATACTTATGATAGTGATACTGTATTTAGCTCGATAGATATGTATGCAAGATATGCTTATGGAAATCAGCCAAACATAAGCGGATGGAATCTTGCAAGATTTGCAGAAACTTTATTAGATTTAATTCATGAGGATAGAGAGAAAGCAATAGAAATAGCTCAAGAAGAAGTAGGTAAATTTACTGTTATATATAAATTAGAACAGTTAAAAGGAATGAGGAGAAAGCTAGGTTTAGAGCTAGAAAAAGAAGAAGATGAGTACTTAATTCAAAGTCTTTTAGGATTAATGCAAAAATATAAAGCTGATTATACAAATACCTTTGTTGCATTAACACTTGGGGATTATAGCTTTACTGAATTAAAAGATAAAGAAGAATTTAAAGCTTGGGTTGAGGCATGGAAAGCTAGATTAGAAAAAGAAGAGAAAAGTAAAGATGAGATAATAAAATTAATGAAAAAATCCAATCCATTTATAATTCCAAGAAATCATAGAGTTGAAGAAGCATTAGAGGCTGGAAATAATGGAGATTTATCTGTAATGAATAATCTTTTAGAAGTATTGAAAAATCCTTATGATTACAATATGGAAAATAAAAGATATACAGAACTACCAAGGAGTGAAAAAGCATATGTAACATATTGTGGAACATAGAAAAAAGTTCAAGTAGAATAAAACTACTTGAACTTTTTATCTATCTTTTTTCTAAATCCACAAATTCAAAAATTAATCCACTTTTTTCATCAGCAAGTTCACCAGAAATGTGGATAGTTTGCCATTTTGAATAATCAATCTGTGGAAAGAATGTATCTGCTTCAAAATCTTTTTTTATATTAGTTATATACATCTTAGAACAGTAAGGTGAAAGTAGATTATAAATCTCTCCACCACCTATAACAAAGGTTTCTTCGGAAGAGTTTTGGAATAAAGCAACACACTGTTCTATTGAATATAGAACGGTAACTTTTTCTGAATCTATAGAGAAAGACTTATCTCTAGTTAAGATGTAATGATGCCTATTTGGTAAAATTCCAGGAAGAGACTCGAAGGTCTTTCTTCCCATAAGAATATTATGACCAGAAGTTATATTCTTAAATCTTTTAAGATCTTCTGATATATGCCATAAAAGTTTATTATCTAAACCAATAGCATTATTAGAGGCTTTAGCCACAATAATTGAAAGCATTAAACAGAAACCTCCATTTTTATTGAAGGATGATATTCATAATCTTCAAGCTTTATATCATCAATCGTAAAATCATAAAAATCAGTAATCTCAGGATTTATCCAAAGCTTAGGAGCTTTGAAAGCTTCATTTCTTCTCGTAAGTTGAAGCTTCATTCCTTCTACTTGATTTTCATAAATATGGGCATTATTTATAACATGAGTAAATAAACCAGGCTTAAGCCCTGTCACTTGTGCAATTAAATGAACAAGTACTGCATATTGGGTTGTGTTGAATGGTACTCCTAGTGGAATATCACCTGACAAAATTTTATTTAGAGTTCGCTAGAATCTAAATAGTTAAAACTACTATATATTTCTATATAGATAAGACTATATCACCTTCCTAAAAATATTATTGATAGGAAGCCCTGCTTTTCCCGTTACCTTGTATGAAACAACCTCCAAAAGCTTGAGGGGTACTCTACTAACTTCTATGCTAATGTCCTTTTAAATACACTAGATATGTTTTCGATAGTCGTTTGGCATTTATTATATTAAGTAGCTATAATGTTCATATAATTTAGAAGTGGA
>NZ_JBOGCC010000303.1:0-2224 GCF_051656525.1 Clostridium sp.
TGTTGAAAGCAAGATAGAAGGTACAATAAACGGTCCAACTAATATAGTGGTTACAGTAGATAAAATTGTAAAACCACAACCAGTAAAACCAGAAACAAAACCAAGTGAAATACCAGGAAGTAGCACTAACAGTGGAACAGCTCAAGGTAGAACTTGGACTTATGACAGTGCAGCTTCAAGTCAAGTTCAATCATTAATAAATAATTTCAGACAACAACAAGGGTTAAAAGTTTTAAATCCAACAAGTCAAGCAACAAAACAGGCTTTAGCGGGTGCTAATCAAATGGCAGAAAATATGAATTCTCAACATGGAGATTTTGAAATGGGGAATATGATTGAAGCAGGAGCAGTGAGAGGAAATGTAGCACAAGAAATATTTGATTGTTTTTATAACTCACCTTCTCATAAGGCAGATATGATTTCAAATCAAAGCAATATGTCTGTAGTAGTATTAAAAGATAGTCAAGGAAATTATTTTACTTGTGTTCAATTTGAAAATGATGCATTTAACAACCCTAACATTCACTGGGAAACATCGAATTCATAAATAAATCGAATTCATAAATAATAAGAACTGGGACCTAAAGTACCCAGAATGAACCTAGGGTACAATGTTATCAACTTAAGGAAAAAACACTGAAAAATTTATAGTTTTTTTGATTTAAATAGTTAATTATTGTAATCTTATCCTATAAAACAAAAGAGGAATAATGAATTATGAAATGTGATAAAATAAAAACTGTATTAAAAGATATTATAGACAATGATATAAAAGAATTTGCAAGGATAAATAAGACTAGTTTTACTCGAAATAGAAAAATGTGTTACGAGGATTTTATGCTACTCTTATTAAGTCGGAAAGGTTTAACAACAACTATGGAATTAAATAATTTTTTTAAAGATCAAGATAGACGTGAGGATATTGTTAGTAAGCAAGCATTCTCAAAACAACGTAATAACCTCAATCCGGAAGTTTTCGTAGAATTAAATAATAGATATGTGAAAAGAGTCTATGATGATGTTCAAAATTTAAAAAAGTATAAAGGATATATTCTAACTGCAATAGATGGTAGTCAAATAGAAATTCCTAATGTAGAAAGATTAAAAGAAGAATTTGAATGTAAAGCGACGGGACAATCAAAACATAGAACCATTATACGTGCACTAGCATCAGGGATTTATGATGTTGAAAATAATGTTATGATTGATTCAATTATAGATAGTAAAACAACCGGCGAACGCGCATTAGCTATTTCAAATATTGGAAATATGCTAAAAATTATTCAAAATACAGATAAAATAATAACACTCTTTGATAGAGGATATGTTTCATTAGAATTATTATTATTATTAATGGAATCACCGATTAAATACGTGTTTAGGTTATCAAAGACAAGCTTTCGCCGCGAAGTTGTCTCTATGCATGGACAAAATGATGCTATTGTAAAAATTAAGTTAGATGCTGATAGATGCTATACTATGAAAAATCCAATTTTAAAAGAAAAAGCAAAAATTTTAGGAGAAATTGTTGCACGTATTGTAAAGATAGTACTTCCAACTGGTGAAATTGAATACTTATTAACAAATTTATATGATGGTGTTGAATTTCCAACTGAAGAACTTGGAGAGTTGTATTATAAACGTTGGGGAATAGAGAAGGCTTTTGATGTTATAAAAAATAAGCTAAATATTGAAAATATTTCAGGTCGCAAAAGATTATTTGTAGAACAGGATTTTTATGCCCAGATGTTAGTATTCAATATGGTTGAAGGTATACGTAGCGAAGCCAATGCAGAATTAGAAATGAAAAATAAAGCTACTAATAATAAATATAAACATAAAGCAAATATGAATATTCTTATAGGAACATTTCGAGAGTATTTTATAAAAATAATACTAGAAGAAGATACAGCGAAAAGTGAAAAAATGTATGCTTATATGATGGAAGAAATGATTAAAAGTGTCGTGCCAGATAAGCCTGGAAGAAGTAATGAAAGAAAACCTTACTCTGGAGTAAATAAACATAGAACAAATATCAGAAGAAATAGTTAATTACCAATAAAAATAGTGAATTTTATGGGGAAGGGGAAGTTATATACTTTTAGTTGATTTATCATAAATTCAATTTACTTTTTTGTATAAAAAAGTAAAAACCAAATCAGATTTTGAACTCTGATTTGGTTAAGTTGATAACATTGACCCCGGGCACAGACAAGCAATAAAT
>NZ_JBOGCC010000304.1:0-1482 GCF_051656525.1 Clostridium sp.
TTTTTATAAAAGCAATTTTTAGCTATTTTAGGAGGTATTTACAATGGTAAATGTAGCAATTAATGGTTTCGGAAGAATAGGAAGATTAGCGTTAAGATTAATGGTTGAACAACCAGAAAACTTCAACGTAGTAGCAATCAATGACTTAACAGATGCTAAAATGTTAGCACACTTATTCAAATATGATTCAGCACAAGGAAGATTCAACGGAGAAATCGAAGTTAAAGAAGGAGCTTTCGTAGTTAATGGAAAAGAAATTAAAGTAACTTCAGAAAGAGATCCTAAAAACTTACCTTGGGGAGAATTAAAAGTAGACATCGTTTTAGAGTGTACTGGATTCTTCGCTTCAAAAGAAAAAGCTTCAGCTCATATCGAAGCAGGTGCTAAGAAAGTTGTTATATCAGCTCCAGCTGGAAACGACCTTCCAACAGTTGTATTCAACACTAACCACGAAATATTAAAAGCAGCTGATACAGTTATCTCAGGTGCATCATGTACAACTAACTGTTTAGCTCCAATGGCTGACGCATTAAACAAAAACTTTGGATTAAAAGAAGGTTTCATGACTACAATTCATGCATACACTAATGACCAAAATACTTTAGATGCTCCACACGCAAAAGGTGATTTAAGAAGAGCTAGAGCAGCTGCTGCTTCAATCATTCCTAACTCAACTGGTGCTGCTAAAGCAATCGGATTAGTTATTCCAGAATTAGCTGGTAAATTAGATGGAAACGCTCAAAGAGTTCCAACAATAACTGGATCATTAACTGAGTTAGTATGTATTTTAGACAAAAAAGTTAGCGCTGATGAAATTAACGCTGTTATGAAAGCTGCTGCAAACGAGTCTTATGGATATACTGAAGATCCAATAGTATCATGTGATATTATAGGAACAAGCTTCGGATCATTATTCGATGCAACTCAAACTAAAGTTATGGAAGTTAACGGACAACAATTAGTTAAAGTTGCTTCATGGTATGATAACGAAATGTCATACACTAACCAATTAATCAGAACTTTAGGATACTTCGCTAACTTAAAGTAATCTAAATTAATTAGATAGTTAAAGAGAAAAATTATAAGTCTGGTTTTGTAGTATAAGGCTATAAGGCCAGACTATTTTAAAATGCATAAATATATTTAAGAGGTGAAAGAGAATGAACTTCAATAAAAAAACTGTAGAAGATATCCAAGTAAAAGGTAAAAAAGTTTTAGTAAGATGTGATTTTAACGTACCATTAAAAGATGGTGTTATAACTGATGAAAATAGATTAGTAGGTGCTATGCCAACTATAGAATATTTAGTTAAAAACGGAGCTAAGGTTATCCTTTGTTCACACATGGGTAAACCAAAAGGAGAGCCAAAAGCTGAATTATCATTAGCACCAGTTGCTAAAAGATTAAGCGAAATGTTAGGTAAAGAAGTAGTATTTGCAGCTGACGACAATGTTGTTGGTGAAAACGCTAAAGCTGCTGTAG
>NZ_JBOGCC010000305.1:0-3360 GCF_051656525.1 Clostridium sp.
GAATAATCTGAATATTTGGTGATGATGGCATAGAGGGTACACTCCTTCCCATTCCGAACAGGAAAGTTAAGCTCTATAACGCCGATGGTACTGCACGGGTGACTGTGTGGGAGAGTAGGAAGTTGCCAAGTGAAAACAAGAAAAAAAGCTAGTAGTTAAACTACTAGCTTTTTTTGTTCTCTTTTATAAATTGGCTTTAAGCCACCTAGAAGTATTTTGCAATTTGGTATTCCAAGGTACTTTGCGTATAAAAATACTATAGGACTTCGGAGTCTTCCGCGAGAACAAGCAATTATAATTGGCTTTTGTTTATTATTTGAAATTGTTAAAAGTTGCTCTTTGAAGTAGGATTTATTTTTAAGTAATGAATTTATGATAATAAAAAGTGCACATGGATAAAACTTTTTTATTTTTTTATGTTGTAATTCATCTATTATTGGAAGATTATATTTAAAAAGATACATTTGATTGAATTCAGATTTACTTCTAACATCAATAGTTTCTTCATTAGTGATATTATTATATTTAATAAAAATCATAATAAACCTCTGAAAATTCTTTTATATTAAATATATTATTAGAACATGGATATTGTGAGAGAAAAAAATTATTTTTAAAATTAAGTTGTATTAAAAGAATAGTAGAGAGAAATTAGTGGGAAAAGTTTTAATAAAACTAGAATTGAAATGTTAAAATTAGGTATAATAAGATAAGGAAAATTTATTTCTAGAGAGATGAGTGAAAAAGTAAATAGAACTGAAAAGGGAGAGTAGGCTATGATATTTGTATGGGGAATTTTAGGGGTACTTGCCATAGGATATTTTTTGGTGATTAATATACTTGGGGGAAGAGTTTATTTTAGTGAAGTTTTTCTGATTATTGGAATAATAGCATTAATAATATGCTTTAAGTATAATTACATTTTGAATATTTCATTTGTAAGAAGATATCTTAAGATATTTAAGGGTATAATGTATATAGGAATTGCAGCATTCATTTTAATTGAAGGTGCTATATTAATTTATCCTAAAAAGAGCTTGGAAAAGGCAGATTTAGTGATAGTCCTTGGTGCAGGGTTAAAAGGAGTGGTTCCAAGTTTAACTTTAAAACATAGATTAGATGCTACAATACAATATCTTAATAAGACAGGATATGATGGAGAAATTGTAGTAAGTGGAGGGCAAGGACCGGGAGAGGATATTACTGAAGCTGAAGCTATGAAATCATATTTAGTTAAAAATGGGGTTAATGCTGATAGAATAATTAAGGAAGATAAATCTACAAGTACATCTGAAAATTTAGAGTATTCTAAAGAGGTAATAAGTAAAGAATTAAATAAAAATGTTAGTAAGGAGTTGAATACTACAATTATAACAACAGATTTTCATGCTATGAGAAGTAATATGTTAGCTAAGAGAAAGAATTATTATAATATTAATCTATATACAAGTAGTACTGAGTGGTATTTGATACCTAATATGTATTTAAGAGAATTTTTTGCATTTACTAAATCAATGATATTTGATAGGTAGAGTAAAGTGTTATATTATAAAATAAATAAGTAGATAAAGAATGGAGAATACGAATGGAAAGAAATTTTGAAGATCTTAAAGGAAAAGTGGTAAAACATTTCAAGGGAAAATTATATTTAGTAATAGATTTAGTTGTTCATAGTGAAACACAATCGGAGATGGTTTTATATAAAGCGCTTTATGGTGATTTTAGATTATTTGTAAGACCTAAAGATATGTTTTTAAGCCAAGTTGATAAAGAAAAATATCCAGAGGTAAAACAAAAATATAGATTTGACTTATTAACTGAAGGTGATATGGAGAATATAAAAACTATATTAATAGAAAAATAAGTTGAATAACGGGGCATGGTAAAAAGATTAAATATACCATGTCTATTTTTTTGAAGTTTTATACTATTAAACCGGTTAGTAGAATTAAAAGACCACTTAATGAAAATTAGATTAAAAATAGAATAAAAAGATATATACTAAATTTAAAGAAAGGAGTGTAAGGATGAAAATAAAATTTGATGTAAATAAAGTTTATAAAGAAATAGAAATATTGATAAAAACATCAAGTATGAATAAGCAAGTTTATGGAATTGTAGAAAGAATAAAAAATGAAGATATTGAGTTTATTGGAAGAAAAGATGATAAGACATTTATTGTAAAGGTAGAAGAGATAGTTAGATTTTATAGTGATGAGCAAAAAGTTATGTTTGACACAATAGAGATGTCTTTAGAAGTTAAAAATAAGCTATATGAGATAGAAGAAATATGTTCAAATAATTCATTTATTAGAGTATCTAAGTTTGCTATTGTCAATGTAAAAAAAATAAAAAATATAGAAGCAAGAAATGGTGGACTTGTAATTAATTTAGAGAATGATAAATTAGAACCTATATCAAGAAGATATGTAAAAAAAGTAAAAGAATTTATAGGAATGGGAGGGAGAGAAAATGTTTATTAAGGAATACCTTAGATGTTTTAAGAAGGCTATACCAATTGGAATAATAGTAGGACAAGTTATTATGTTTTTTCAAATTATAGAAAGTAAGTCTTTAGATATGAAGCAATTTTTATTATTTAACTTAGTGCCTATTATAAGTCTTGGGTATCTATTTACTTGTGAATATATGTATTCGTTAGAAATGTGGTCATTGAAAAAAAAGGCTATAGTACAAACTATACTATTAGTACCACTATATTTAATATATATAAAACTTAATATTATAGCATGGCAAATAATTTTAGTATTAAATATAATCTGGATAATTATAGTGATTATTAGAGATAGAATCAGAATGAAAAAAGATATTGAGGAAGCTATAGAATTAAATAAATTATTAGAGAAATGGAAAGAAAATAATTAAAGAGAATTAAAGTTAATTAGCTTTTAAATTAATTATAGAATATAATTAAAGGAGGATATATAATATGGAAACTAAAGAAAAAAATAGAAAAATAGATTTTAAAAAATTAAAAACTGAAGCTAAAAAGATGAATACATCAGGAGGAAAGGGAAGTCTTGGAATTGATCAAGTTTTAATGGTAATATTGTTAGTCACAATACCGGCTGGAATTTCTGAGATTCCATATGTATTATTAACAAAATGGAATTCATCTATATATACTGAAGTTTGTGGATTAATTGTTATGTGTTTAATACAAGCACCTTTTATAACTGCATTTTATTTAAATATTATTAGAATGATAAAAAGAGGAAAGATAGAGATTAATTTACCTATTACTAAGAAGGCATTAATCATAACATTTATTACTCAACTTATAGGGTATATAATAGGAAATGACTTATTTAAAGGAAGTATTTTAAGTAAGGCTATATG
>NZ_JBOGCC010000306.1:0-9476 GCF_051656525.1 Clostridium sp.
AAATTATGGCAAGCAATAACTATGTCAAAAACTGTTCCAAGTGCAAGAGTAGCTAAAGATATATTAGATGATTTGATAGTTGCAAATACAGGGTATTGGCCAGAATTAAAATAAAATATAAACCATTTACATATTTAAAAAATGGAAAATATTTAGAATATGATATTGCAGCTGCTGAAAAAATTAGAAAAATGTATCTATAAACTAAAGTAGTGTGAAGGCACTACTTTTTTTGTTTTCTAGTGTAAAAAAAATCGAGAATTTCTTTAAATGGATCTAAGGAAAAAGTTAAATTTAAACGATTAAAACACCAAGATCTTTTTCGAGAGCTGCTAAAAATTATGCAAAGAAATAAGAGAAGAATTATTGGAAAGGTTATTAGAAAGATTATCATTGAAATCACATCCTTATTTTATTTTTAATTTGTTTTAGTTACATTATTATTACATCTTTTGATAAATTATACTAATTTTTTTTCCTGTGTAATTCTAATTTGGACCAAAAATTTTTCTATTAAAGCTTAGAAATAAAAGAGTTATATTAAGAAAATGTAGAAACTTTTGTCGACTTTAATAGTTAAATATTTTTTAAGAGAAATTATGATATTTTAGTTAACTAAAAAAGTTACTACAAAATTAAAAATTAGAAGTACTTATTTTAAAGAAACTTTAATAAAAACATAGAACAAATTAGGAAGTTAAAGGAAAAAAAGATTGTAAAAGTATGGAAAGTGTAGTAAAAATTACATAATAGAACAAATTGTGGGGGTGAAAAATGATAAAACTAAGAGTTACAGTTCCCAAAAATATAGCCTTGATTTTAAAACGAGATCAAGAAGATTTCGAAATTAATGAAAATAAACACTACAACACAATATATAAGAATATGATTTTTAATTATAGTCAAGAAAAATCAAAATCAGTTTACAAAGAGGAAACAGAACTTCTTCAATTTACTTTAAATAAAGAAAACTTTATAAAGTTTGATACTTTAGAGAATAATAAAATAAAAAAGGCCGATTTTTTTCGTCAATTGATAACAGAATATGCTATGAAAAGTTCTTATGAAAGAGAGTTAATAATTTTTAAAGAGTACCTAGAACATATAAGGATAGCGATAGAAAATAACAAGAGAATTGAAGTTAAATTTAAAAATAGAGATGATATTTTAGATCCCTATTTTATAGCATCTTTAGAAAAAGAGAATAGAAACTATTTGATAAGTTATAGCTATTATAAGGAGAAAATAGTTAATTATAGGATAAAAAATCTTAGTGAGATTAGAATAACTATTATAAATAGAGAACCTTTTGATGAAAAATATATTAAAGATTTAAAAGAAAATTTTAATCCTTTTCTTTCTTTTGGAAATGAAGTAAAAGTGAAATTTACATCTGAAGGAGAAAAATACTATAAGCAAGTCATGAGTAATAGACCTAAACTTAAAAGGATTGAAGAAGATATCTATATTTTTGAAGCTAATAGTTATCAAGCAATGCTATATTTTGCAGGATTTATGGATATGGTAGAAATATTAGAACCTTTAGATTTAAGAGAAAAAATGATTACGAGAGTAAAAAAGATGATTGAAAATTATTCAACAAATAATAGTAAAAAAGGAGAATAAATGGCTGTAAGAAACTCAGTAAAAGAAAATGAGAAAATAAAAAAAATAGAGATAGATTATAATCCCTATTACTTAGATACAAAAATTTCATTTGAAAATATACCGACGCAGAGATTAACAAAAACTTTACAAATTTTAGAGTTAAAAAATAAAGAACAAAAGATTTTTCAATTATGGATTGATAAGTTTTTAGAAGCTTTTTTTACAGAACTTAATACAGATAAAATTTATATTGAATTTAAAGGTAGAAAAATTGATTATGAAGATATTAAAACAATTTTGGTAGATTATCCAAAATGTGAATTAAATTTTTATGAAAAATATGAAGATAAAAATTTCAAAAATAATTTATTGAAAAGAATGGAAGAATTAAAAAAAATAAAAGAAGAGTTTAGTTTAAATATAGACACTTCAAAATATTCAGAATTATTTAGAGATGAGATAAAAATTGCAGTTATGGCACCAATGAGTTCAGGAAAGTCAACTCTTATAAATGCCCTTTTAGGCAGTGAAATTTTACCAGCTGAAAATATAGCATGTACATCAAAAATATTTGAAATTGTAAATAATAAGAATATTTTGAAAGGAGAATATAAAGCGAGATTAGTTTTAAATTCTCAGCCTATTAGTCAATGGAAAAAAGTTGAAAGAGAAACTTTAAATAAACTACAAAAAATGATGGATGACGGAGAGAATATAAATACTAAAATTGAGCTTACTGGAAATTTTTCATTTTTATCTAATGAAAATTATAATATAAAGTTAATAGATACGCCAGGACCAAATAATGATAATAATTCAGATCATAGACAGGAATCTTTTAATTTTATAAAAAATGAAAAAGATTGCATAATACTTTATGTTTTAGATTCAACTTCTCTTACTACAAAAGATTCGGGAGAATATATAGCAGAAATTGCCAAATTTTTGACTGAAAATGAAAATGAGAAAGAGCTATCTGATAAGATTATATTTATTTTAAATAAATTTGATTGTGCTTCAGTTTCTAAAGGAGAAGAACAGAGAATATACGAAGATGCTTTAATGTTTTTAAAAAATAAAGGTATTAAAGAGCCTAAAATTTTTCCTATAAGTTCTTTCTTTATAAAATCTTTAAGAAAAGGTTTAAAAAATATAAATCAAGAAGAAATGACTGAAGAAGAAGCAGAAGAGTATGATGAGTTTAAAAAAATAGAAAATAAATTTACTAGATATAATTTAAATACTTTAAAATTTACGCCACTTCCAGAGAATTTAAAGAAAAAACTTTCTGATGAAAAAGATGAATTTAAAAAAATGGAAAATCTAGGAGGTATAACAGCTATTGAATATTTTATAAAAAGACATATAAATAGATATTATTTAGTTCAGAAAATGAATTTTGCTTTAACTAAAATATTAAGTGATATAAAAAGAGAACTTAGTATGATTTCTTTATCTTTTGACAATAGTAGTAATACTATAGAAAAAATGAGAAGCCAAGAAAAAAATAAAAGTGAAAAAATAGAAGAAATTAGAAAATTTTTAGAGAATTATGATAAAAAAAATTACGCTAGAAAAATCTCGCCACTTTATAGAGAAAGTTTATATAGGCCAATAAGAGACTATATGAGTAATTTAAATCAAAAAATGTCAAAACAAATAAGTGAAAGAGAAGCAAGAACCATATATGATAATGTAGAAGAATTCATATCTTTAAGATATGATTTATTTGAAACAGAATTAAAATCAATATTTAGAGAAGTAAAAAATGAGTTAGAAGAAGAAGTAATAAAAAAATTGAAAAATTATATAGACAATTTTAACCAAAAAGATATTTTTGACAATCTTTTATTAGATTTAAAATTAGAATTAGATGAAATTAGTAAGGTAGAAATAAAAAATAAGAGTAAAATTGAATTTAAATTATTTGAAATTGAAACATGGAATTCTATAATTACAACTAAATATAGCTCAGAAGTTGTATTGGGAGAAATTAGAAATTTAATAGATAATATGATAGAAAATCACCAAAAAGAAACTCAATATAGATTTTTTAAAAATATTTGCTCATTAAAAGAGAATTTTTATCAAGCAATAGAATCTATTTTTGAAAAAATTTCAGAATCAATAGAGGAGTTAGAAGAAAAAAGGAATAGATTAGATAATTTAAAGAAAATTCAATCTATTTTAGAAAATTTATTAGAAGAAACTGAAAAATTAAATGAGCCAAAAGAATCAAAATCTATTTTTTTAGAAAAGGTAAATAGTTTTAATTGTGAGGAGAGTATACTAAAAAATAAATTAAAAGAAGAAATTGAAAATTTAGAAGTTGAATCTACTTCTTTTTTAGAAAATTTATTAGAACAAGAAGCAAAAGAGATTGAATCACAAGAAATATCTTGTTCAAATGAAGTCAGTAAAGAAGATTTATCTATTTCAAATTTAGACAAAGTAGAAACTTCTTTTAAAATATTTGCTAGTAAATTAAACGTGAAGAATTTAAAAGAAAGTATTTCTATCCCAAATTTAGATGTTGTAGAAAACTCTTTAAAAAATGCAATAGAAGAAACAAAAAAAATAGTTGATGATTATAGTAAGATTGAAGTTAATAAAAGTTTTAATAAATTTAAAGAAAAATTTGCTAAAAAAGTAAAAAAATAAAATTTTGATAGGAGAAATTAATGGCATTTGATAAAGGCTATTTTGCAGCGTATATTATGAAGTGTAAAGGTGAAATTACTATTTTAGAAGAAGAAATGAAAAGCAAAAAATTTCAATATGAAGATCATATAGTTTTTGAAAATGAACTAGATTTAGATGAAGAAAGTATGATTTTACAAATGGATATGAATTTAACAAAAAATTTTTCTAAGAAAAGAGTGGAGATAGTTTGTAAAGCTGAGCAAAAAAAGTTAAAAAATCAAGCTAAAAATCCCTTAAACTTATCATTTGAAAATTCAAGAAAATATAGGAATTTAATAATAGTTACAGGATTATTGGTAGTGGTAATAGTTATTATAAAAGTGGTTTTATCAAAATAATAAGAGGAGTTTTTTAATGATTGATACAAAAGATTATTCAAGCTTTGAAGCAGCTGAATTGAAATTAAATGAAACTTATAATTATTTAGAGAAGGAGTATTTAAATCATCTCGATTTAAGTCATATTTTAAATCTACCAGAGGAGATAAAGAATACTGATTTTTCTTCGATTAGAATTTTAAAATTTGAAAGAATAGTTTTTGATAAAGATGAGGATAATTTGTCAAAACTACTAAATATATATAAATCACTTTATAATATAAACTCAAGTTTTTTTACAATATTAGAAGCAAAACAAGATTTTGTTAATTTCTACATAGGTGTAAAAATTAAGGATAATAAGTCAGCTTTATCTCCTTTAGAAACATTAAGAAAAGGGATTTTAGGAAATTTTCCAGGGATACTTTATGATGAAGCTTTTAATGTGGATGCAGTGGAAGATCTAATGGAAAAAATAGTTGATGGAGTAGAAATATCAAGTGTTACTCAAGTACCTTCTTTGAAATCAGAAGAAAATATAGAAAATAAAAACTATATTCAGGGAATTGAAAAATTTATAGAAGGAATGAAAGGTCAACAATATACTGCTATTTTGCTTGCTGACCCAGTTTCGAGAGACTACTTATCATATATTAAAAAAGTTTATCAAAATATTTATAATGAAATCTTTCCATTTTCAACAATTCGAAAGGGAATATCTGATAGTGAAGCAATATCAATGATGGAGAATTATTCTGAAGGAGATACTATTTCTAAAACGAAAGGGACATCTATTTCTTATACAGAAGGAACAGCAACATCAAATACATATTCAGCAGGAATAAGTTTTGCGGAAACTCTTTCTGTATTTGCTTCGTTATCTGTTTCAATATCTTCTGGTTTAGGATTAGGAATACCAGCATTGGCGGTGGCACAAATAGGAAAAAATATAGGAACAACTGTAGGAGAAAGTCTTGCTAAAACTTTAGGAGCGAACTTAGGATATGCAAGAAGTAATTCAAAATCTAGAAGTACTACAAATTCGACAAATGAGAGTGATACAAAATCTACATCGATAAATAAGGGAACTTCAGAAGGAACAACTTCAACATTAGGAAATTCAATGGATATAACTTTTGAAAATAAAGGTGTGAAGTATTTATTGGAAAAAATTGAAGTTCAATTTAAGAGAAATAAAGAGTTTGAAAATTATGGAGCTTGGCAAAGTGCAGCTTATTTTATATCAAAAGAGCCTGAGGTAAGTAAAATTGCAGCAAGTTACTATAGTTCACTGATAAGTGGAGAAAATACAAATGTTGAAAAATCTTATATAAATACTTGGTTTAAGGGTAAGCATGAAAAAAGTGTTGAAAAAATTAAAGATTATTTATTTAATTTATATCATCCAATTATAGAGATTGATGCAAAAGGAACTTTGACAACACCGGCAACTTTGATAACTACAAAAGAGCTAACAATAAGTAATAGTTTACCAAAAAAATCTATACCAGGACTACCTGTACATGAAAGCGTTAGTTTTGGAAGAGAAGTATTTGGAAAGGCTTCAGAAACTTTATTTGAAATAGGTGATATATATCATCTAGATAGAAAAGAAAATCGAAAAGTAAAATTAGATTTGGATTCGTTGACATCACATACATTTGTAACAGGAAGTACTGGATCGGGAAAATCAAATGTTGTTTATTGTATGTTAGAAGAGTTAAGAAAAAATAATATTAAATTTTTGATAATAGAGCCAGCAAAAGGTGAATATAAAAATGTATTTGGTGGAAGAGATGATGTAGCTGTATATGGAACAAATATAGACTATACTGATTTATTAAAAGTAAATCCTTTTAGTTTCAATGAAAAGATTCATATACTAGAACATATAGATCGTTTAACTGAAATTTTTAATGCATGTTGGCCAATGTATGCAGCTATGCCAGCAATTTTAAAAGATGCAATAGAGAAATCTTATATTATATTAGGGTGGGATTTAAAAAAATCAAAAAATTTATTTGGTGATAGGCAATTTCCAACATTGAGTGATTTAAAAAAATCATTAACTAATGTTATAAATGAAAGCTCATACTCTCAAGAGTCGAAAAGCAATTATATAGGAGCCTTAGTAACTAGAGTAAATTCTTTAGAAAATGGTCTAATTGGAAATATATTTTGTGAAGATGAATTATCCGAAAGAGAACTTTTTGATGAAAATGTTATAGTTGATATTTCTAGAATTCCATCAGCAGAAACAAAATCTTTAGTTATGGGTATTGTTTTTATGAAGTTACATGAATATAGGATGAGTACTAATATTGAAGAAAACTCTAAGTTAAAACATATTACGGTTTTAGAAGAAGCTCATAATTTACTGAAAAGAACGAATACGCAACAAAGTGCAGAAGGTGCTAACTTACAAGGTAAAGCAGTTGAAATGTTAACTAATGCTATAGCTGAAATGAGAACATATGGTGAAGGGTTTATAATAGCAGATCAAGCTCCTGGACTTTTAGATCAAGCAGTTATTAGAAATACAAATACTAAAATATGTTTGAGGTTACCTAGTTTAGAAGATAGAGAAATTGTTGGTAAATCTATGAATTTAAATGATGAGCAAATTGAAGAACTTTCAAAACTAGAAACTGGAGTTGCAGCAGTAATTCAATCTAATTGGAAGGAAGCTTGTTTAGTAAAATTTAATTATATGACTAATAAAATGCCATATAATCATAAAATAGAAAACAGCAGTGAGAATTTTTTTAAAAACTTATTTAAAATAGTTTTAGAAGATAAGCTCCCTTTAAATGAAAGGATTATTGATGAAAGAGACAGAAAAAAAGTAATGTCATATTTTGAAAAAAATAAGCTTTCTAAAAATAGATTTAATAACAGAGTTGTTGATAAGCTTATTTTTGAAATAATAGATGGTGAAAGAATATTAGATATATTAAATTTATCGACATCTAATGAAAATATAGAAGAGTGGAATAAAAAATTAAATCTAATATTAAAAAATATTTTGAATATTTCTGTAAATGAAAGAGTATTAAGTTTAGAGATAAGTAGTTCAATAATAAGGGAAAATGCAACAAGAAATCCAGATTATTTTGAGTTTTATAATAAATGGGATGAGTTTATAAGAAAGGACAACAAAATATGGTAGAAAAATTTAATGATTTATCAACAAAAATGGAAAAATTTGATAAAATAGACTCTGGTAATACAGAAAAAATTAGTGAAGCAAAAAATAATAAATTAAATTATGAACCTATTTTTAATGAGAAAAGTGATTATAAAAAAATAGATGAAATATCACTTTCAGAAAAGGAAAAAGAAATCTATGAAAATGCTGACTTAAAAAAAGGTGAGGTTAATGGAAGAGAGTGCTATCAAAGAATTGATTTAAATTATGATGAAGTTGATGGTAATGGGTTTACAAATAAGGAAAGAATGGAAAAGGGAATGGCGCCTTTGAAAGATGGAAAACCTATTGAGTTACATCATATAGGTCAAAAAATGGATTCTCCTCTGGCTGAATTAACAGTTCAAGAGCATAGAGGGCAAGGAAATGATACAATTTTGCATGATAAAAAAATAGACTCTCAAATAGATAGAAGAGAGTTTAAAAAAGAAAAAGAAGAGTATTGGAAAGCAAGAGCTGCTCAAATTTAGGAGGTTTAATCATATGATTTCTAAAGAAATTAAATCAAAAATTATATTAAATGGTGGTATTTTTAAAGGAAGAATATCTATAAAAGAAATTGAAAAAGCTGAAAAAGAATTAAATTTTAAATTTCCTCAAGAATATAAAGAGTTTTTAGAAGAGTTTGGATATCTATGTATCGGATCAAATGAAATTTATGGACTAGGAGTTGAAGGGTATTTAAATGTAGTTATAGCTACAAAAGATGAAAACATTAAAGGTTATATAGTTGTTCAAAATGAAGGAACAGGATATTTAATACTATTGAACGAAGAAGGAGAAATATTTGAATATGTTGACTCAGTAGTAAAAAAAATATATGATAACTTTTATGAATATCTTTTAAAGGAAGTTTTATAATACTTTAATAAATAAAGTTTATATATAAACAAGGAGATAAAATGTAAATAAGACTTGAAAATTATATGGTTCCATCAGATGATAGGGATTTAAAGAATATACTTTCGAAATTTATAGAAAGTCCTTTAAAGGAAATAACTTTAGAGACTAAAAAATGAGTATAACTAGAGTAGTTGAGGAATGCGAAAGATACTTAGAGAGAAAGAATTATAGTGTTAGAATTATAACAAAAGGAACTGCGTTAGCTTCTGTTGCAACTGCTTTTTCAACAGTAGGATTATCACTAGTTGCTAAAGCAGCTCATTTAGTAGTAACTATAAATCCTGATTTTGAAATTAGAAGAAACTTTATAACTGGAAATATTGATATTGTAAAAATGTAGAAAAAGTTAGGTGTATACATTAAAATAATAAAACTAAGAATGACTTTTAGTGACGTAGCTATTAAAAGTAAAATTTAATAATAATACCAAAACTTAAATACGAACAAAATTAAATAAAAATTGTTCTCTATAAATAAAATTTAAGACGTGTTATATTCCTCTTAAAGATTAAAAGCGGAGGGATATTAATGAAAAAATTATTAAATATTATTTTACTTATCTTAATTACTAGTTTTTCTTATGGAGCGGATTTAGTTAATGAAATTATTTCTAGAGGGACATTAAGAGTTGGAACAACAGGGGATTATAAACCATTTACATACTTAGATAATGGAAAATATGTAGGATATGATATTGCAGTTGCTGAATCAATAGCAAAAGAGCTAGGTGTTAAAGT
>NZ_JBOGCC010000307.1:0-1094 GCF_051656525.1 Clostridium sp.
AGAGAATTGGCTATGGTTAAAAGAATATGCTTTGAAACTATGCAAAGAATATACTTATAGATATGGTAAAATACATAAATGCCAATACATTGTGGATGATATGTTTAAGCCTAGTTTGCCATCAAATGGGTTGACTAAATTACCTTGTGTAATGCCTGAGAAATACATTGTAGACGATGTAGTTCAGTCTTATAGAAATTATATGAATGGTGACAAGAGAAATTTGTTTAATTGGAAAGATAGAGAAACCCCAAATTGGGTAAAATGATAAATACAAGGAGGAGTTATGGCTATATTAATAGAAAGAAAATTTACAACGGATAAAGAATTTTATAATATTCTTAAAGACAATGTAGACATCTTCAATGAAATAAAGAGTCATGTAAATGATTTTATGAAGGTTGGAATAACTGCAACATTAGAGGTGTTTGTTAACAAAGAAACTAAGATTGGATTTGATTTAGTCATAACAGGGGCTAAATTAGGAGATATTGATGGGATTATACTTGAAAACTTTGATTCGTTTTCAATGAATGGTCTTGAAAAAGATGCTCAAGGAGATGTATCAGAGTACAATGATTTTATAAAAAATAGAGTCTATTATATAAATAGACCTAGGAATATACACGACATATATATAAAGGATGGTGGAGTTGATGGGTTAATAAAACTAACTTTATATTAGGAGTGATAAAATGGCGTTTGCGAACCCAAAACCAATAGTATTAAAATTTTCAACAACCAAAGCAAATTATGATATTTTAAATGATAATAGTGCAATAAATCAACGTATAAAGAATCATATTTATAATTTTGGTGAAGTTGGAGTTGAGGCTTCCATTAGATTGGTGTTGGACAGTGGAAGCACACAAGTTAAGTTTGGTTTGAACGATGGTTGGAATGATTTTATAGCAAATGAGATTTCAATAGACAGACCTAGATCCATAAAAAATATAATCATAAAAGACCAAAATATTAATGGCACAATATTGATAGATATGTATTGACAAACAACTTCCTATGTGATATATTAGTTACATAGGAAATACATAAAACAAAGAACAAAGGGGAGATGTTATTATGAGAGAAAAAGT
>NZ_JBOGCC010000308.1:0-1409 GCF_051656525.1 Clostridium sp.
AGTTGTATTAATATATCTCTAAGTGTATCTTTATTCTTTTTATCCATATTCCACCTACTTATATCTCATTATTTAAATACTGCTTTAATAACTCTCTCATTCTAGATGAAGGTATGTATAAATCTATTGGCTTACCTTCTCTTATTCTACTTCTCCATATGAATTGTAGTAAATCAGAAATAGCTAATATATCTTGATTAACGCTAATACCTCTTTGAGAGAAAAATCCTCCTTCTAATGGATTTAAATATCTATTGTATACATACATTACACAGCTAGATTCTTTATAATCATTAGTTGCTCTTATATTCATAGGTAAAAACCTAGTCCCATACCCTTTATTTTTAAGAGAGTTTTTATGACTTATTTTAGTTGTCCATATTACTTCTTTAACCTTAGCATGACAAATATTTTTAACAAAATTGGTCATATTTTTCTTTATTTGGTCTAAAGATGCTTTTTCACACTTATCCAACCATGAAGACGATAGTTCTGTATTGAATTTTGATTCTGACACATAGTAGTTAGTATTCATTTTACCTTCGTATATGTTAATTAACTTTGCGATATCTCCTCTATTCTCATCTTCAATATTATAATCATACAAACTGTATTTTCCATCTGATAGTTTTACACTTTTGTATTCATATTTTATATTAAACATATCATAATAATATTTTTGTATCTGCCCATCAAATAAATATGTTAATATAAATACTTCTTCAAATAGTTCAAACACACTCGAAGGAAATGTCCAGAACAAAAAACTATTTCCATATGCATATACACTATTATTATCACACTTGGCCTTTACTCTATCAAATTCACCTTTGTATTCTTTGTCTGTCCATACTACTAGTCCATCTTTTTCAATATTAACATACCTATCAATTATATTTTCTGTGTCAGATTTTGATATATTTAATTTCTCGATTACTTGGAATACTTCATCTAGTATTAATATGTAATCCTTTTCTTTTAGATACAATTTTGCCTCTGTATCCATCATGCTAAATAAACTATGAGTTGATACAATGTCATTCCCTTGTTGTAGCATTTTCTTAAAGTGTTTAAATTTACTACCTTCTCCCAGTTTTTCGTTTGGCTCATAGAATTTTCTAGTTGTTACACTAGACTTAACCCTGTCTATTTCAGAAAGATATGGAGTTATAAAAATAAACTTCTTATCTTTATATGCAATGTCATTCATCATTTGGATAGCATAACTAGTCTTGCCAGCTCCCATTATTGAGTCAATTATTTTAATCTTATTCATATTCCCTCCTTATTTTAGAACTTTTATATATAGTCTTATTAAGAGTAGAGATACAAAACCTAGTAATTGCAACACTTACAGCTATTATTTTTTCAAAAAAAGAACCATTTGAGTTACAAAAAGTTATAAATCA
>NZ_JBOGCC010000309.1:0-2229 GCF_051656525.1 Clostridium sp.
AACAGGTCATTTATGACGACCGTCGGTTCGAAGTGTTACTGCATGACTCGGTTGGTATCCACGATTTTGTGAGGAACCTTGTTCAACATTCAGAGAAGGAAGGTGTCGGAGTGGTTGAATTACTGGTCGGTACGTATGGCGCAGTGGAGGTGGAGGGATGATATTACCTGTCGTGTTGTTACACGCTGATGCGCGTGTGCCGGTGTATGCCACTGCTGGGGCGGCGTGTTTCGATTTCTTCGCGGTGGAGGATGTGTTCATCCCGTCCAAGGAGAGTGTGGTGATACGATCCGGCATTGCGATGACTGTGCCGGTCGGTAAGTGCCTGGATATCTTTAGTCGTAGTGGACATGGTTTTAAATATGATGTCCGGTTATCAAATTGTACCGGTATTATCGACTCGGACTATACCGGCGAGATAATGTTCAAGTTGCGATGTGACTCTTACGGTGGATTACAGATCCGCAGGGGCGACCGGATTGCACAGGGGCGTATCGTGGACGTGCCGCGGTATGAGTTTGAAGTTGTGACCACACTAGCAGAGACGGAGCGCGGAAATGGCGGATTTGGAAGCACTGGTGCGTGAGTTGGAACACGCGGAAGACTTGGTACATCACACACAGTTAAAGTTGGAAGGACTTGTTGCGTACCGTGACGAGTTGGAGCGGAAGGTGAAGGAGATTGGAAACAATGAACAATGAAGAGATCAACGTACTGACTGACCCTCAGATTAATGTGATGATGACGATGTCAGTCAATAACGCTACCGATTACAAACCGAATGAGAAAATGAACACCATCTACAAAATAAGCAATCAACATGTCGGTGGTATTAGCGTTATAAATGTCGGTAATTACTGTGGTGATTCGTCGACAATGATGAAAATTGTGTTTGAAAATGGGATTAGCCTAATTAATACCGACGGCAGCGGTGAGTATACAGCTTGTGGGGTCGGTGTTTTGGTTGATGGATATTGCGGTGATAGCCGTCATGATGTTTACGTCGGCGATTGTGAAATTGACCCTGTATGGTGTGATAAAAACCCGTTACGTGCCGCAGCGATTGTCTACCTGAAGATGAAAGGAATACTGTAAGCAACAAGGCCACACTTGCTAGGTGTGGCCGCCCCTCTCACCCTCACCGCCCTGCGCAACCCCGACACTTTCCGTTTGCTACATAGCGTTCCGCTAACTGACCGCATTTACCGCATGGTTCATCTGGGAGATACCACTTCTCGCCCGCCTCAATCGCACGCTGGCGGGGTGACATGTCACTACCTACCAACTCGACACGCCGGCGCATAAGTCCCGCCATTTCATCGCGCAGCTCGCGCAATCGCAGGTCGATACGTGCCACCTCGGGATTAGGTTCAGCACACTGCACACATGACCCGTTGGCGCGCACCAGACCGACGTGACCGCGTTGTTTGCACGGTGTCGATACGATACGCATGGATGGGTCTGTGAAGCGTCGTGCAAGCAGTTCGCCCCATTCATCCGGTACACGCATCCGTGGGAACAATGTGCCGGCATTTACGGTGCCGTCGGGATTGGTTCTACCGTTAGCATAAGCGTAAAAACCGTGTGCCTCGAACTGAGCACACACGGTGCATTTATCATTCGCAGCGTATGTGCCGCTGCATCCACACTTCTCACAAGCCATAATCGTATGCTCCGTTATAGTTACATACTGTATATTATCAGACTTTTGACATATTTGCATATTGTATATTTCACCCAATAACCCCATTTCACACAGGTGTTAGGGGTGGCGTAACCGATTGATAATATTAAGAAACCCCGATAACCCCTCACACCCCGATCGTTTTTCCTATCCCCGCGCCCCGCCGCCCTCTTATACATATCAATATACTGTATATACTATACTCCTCTCCCTACTATCTATTATTGTTTCTTAAGGGTTATAAGGGGTAATAATAAATAATAATAGATAATACAGTAACTTACGAACACCCCGAATTTACACCCCGATGATTTGTTCAGGGGGTGGTGTGGCGAGCTGGTCGAAATTGTGGCATTATCGGTGCATGTGTTGTGGATTTGTCGGAGTGGGTCGTGAAGAAGTTAACCCAGAAGCAGGAGAATTTTTGCCAGAAGTTTGTGGAGACGGGCAACGCGTCCGAGGCGTACCGCCATGCGTACAACGTGTCCAAGATGAAACCCGAGAGCGTCAACCGCAAAGCGTGTGAACTCATGAAAAACGTCAAC
>NZ_JBOGCC010000310.1:0-20043 GCF_051656525.1 Clostridium sp.
CATATTGAAGTGCTGAGTTATGTCTATTTATAGTACCATCCTCATTGTAAGTTACAAGTCCATAATTATTATGAGCATATCTATCTATATTCCAAGTATAAACCCCACAATCCTTACCATTTATAATAACCTTAATAGGTTGTCCATCTATATTACTTCTAGTATTTGGATTTATCTGTTGTTGTGGATATGGATTTTCTTTAAACAACTCATGTATAAACTTATTCAAGCCAACATTGTTAGCATGAGAACTATCCATATAATTAGTCTTTAAAGTCCACCTCTCTTCAGGCATCCAATTATCCAAAGGAGCATAGTCACGCTTAGGTTGGCCATCATTCTCTCTTAGCCATAGAGTATAGTTTTTAACAGGATAGAACCTTGAAGTAGTACCCTGTATTGCCAACTGACATAAATCTCTAGTAAATCTCTTATGAGGATTAGAAGGGTCAGTATAATCTACCTTAACAGTAACACTATCTTGATCAGGCTCTAAATTCTCAACGCCAACACCAGTTATAGTCATAGTAGGAATACTTACTTCACCATAATTTAACTCATATATCTTATTAAGTTCATCAGCATTTTTAATATCACACATATGAACATTAAGTATTTCTTCATTAGTTAAAGCCCTATTATAAACTCTTATAGTTCTTATCGCACAAGTAGAATTATCAACAACATTGCCTTCATTGTCTCTACCAGCACCCAGTCTAATCTTACTATTGAACTTAAACTCATCGTTTTCTATATCCCTTTCACCTATAAGTGAAGCATTAGAAATAACAGCATTAGTATAAGTTCTAATAGTTCTTTCTACTCTATCAATGACAAAAGTTTGTCTAGTCCAAGTATTTTCTTGATGGTAAGTCTTAACAGTTTGTTTACCACTAAGAATAGCTTTTTCAGTATCAATCATAAAACCTTGATATGGAGAGATAGGATTTTTACAATCAACAACCTTAGCATCCATATTACCAGTATTTTCAACCTTAAATAAAACATCAAAAGTAAATCCAGTTTCAACACCATTTAAAAAAGGAGCTAAATCTATTTCAGCATAAGTTTGACCAGCAAATTTAAGTACAGTATGATCAGTAGCTTCATCAGTAATCCAACCATTAGTAGCATAGTTAAAGTTATGAAGATTACATTTAACATTATTTCCACTCTTATCTTCCCATATAGTTTTATTATCTCCACCATTCATCTTACCATTAGCATCAAACTTAGCTATAAGACCATTAGTAGGTTCAGGTATAGATATAAGACCACTTTCAACTATCTCTACTTCAAGTTCTAAACTATCTTTAAACACTTCATCTAAAGTCATAGACTCAATCCTAAAAGTATGAATACCAATTGGTAAATTTGAACCTAAATCCCAATAACTTACACCACTTGGATTTCTAACAGTATCAACTAAATTACCATCCATATATAGCTTAGACTTGAATTGATATTGATTCTTCATAGATATACGATAATCTATTTGAAGTCTTTTACCTTGAGGAAAAGTCTTTTCATTAAATCTAGTACTAACAAATAACCTATCTGAATCGGCAACAACTAAAGAATAATTCAATACATTTGAAACAGCAGACTCACAGTAAGTCTTAATACTAGCAGTATGAACACCTAAAGTACCAAGCGAACCAATCTTCCAAACATTATCACCCTTATTAACTATTACCTCAGTCTTAACTCCATCAAGAGTAAGTTCAGCAGTTATAGTTTCAGGAATTTCAGTATACACCCTATAAGGTATACTTATCTCATCGTTTAAATTAAAATCCTTTGCATCAGAAAACTCCGACGCAATTTCCAAAGCACCAGATATAATCTTTATCCTAGCAGGATCAGACATAAACCCTTGTCTATCCTCAACAACTATTGATAAATTATGAGTACCCCTTTCAAACTTACCAACAGTCCATTTATTTCTACCTTGTTTAATAGTCTCTCTAATAGTATTGCTACCATAGTTTAACTCAACAGTACCAGCACCGGGGTTAGGTGAATTGAAGAAGTAATAAATCTCAACAACCTCATCAGATCTAACTACTCTAGTGTGAATACCTTGCTCATCTATTTCACCGTCTATTTTAATAACAGGAACAGAAGAACCTCCGCCACCAGTACCACCACCGATAGTTCCATTTTCATAGATATATTTAATATCATTTTTCATAGTAGATATATCACCAGCTATTTCTTTTAAACAGCCCTCAACATTCTCACTAGTATAATTTCCTTCCGCATCTAAAACTTTTATAGAAGGAGAAATGAGAGAAGAAGCCTTCTCCCATTTGTTATTTTCATTATTATGTATTTTAAGTGACAAATTACCATCTCCTTTTCACCTACCACTTAGGTATTATTACATTAGACCTTAGTAATCACCAATGAATCATCATAAGGAATTAACTCAGGTTCATTAAAATCATTGTCCGTTTCAGGAAGTATATTAGCTATTGTGTATGGCCTCATAGCTATACTCTCATGAGTAATATCCCACATAATATACATAGGATTCCCCGGAGCTGACCAAGTAGCTCTAAAAGGAGCGTCATTATCAGCAGCTGGAGCAGTTTTACCCATCAGTTTATAACCAGTAGCCTGACACATAACATAATAACAACCGTTTTCATTATCTATAACATCTTGACCATTAGCACCTTGCATACCCATTCTATTAGAACGAGAATATCTATGGTGATGCCCACATAAAACTAAATCAACACCAAACTCAGCAAACACATCTATAAACTTAGCCATCTTAGCTTGCTTAATTATCGTGTAAGGAGACTCATGCATATAAACAATAGTCCATCTTTTCTGATTTTCAGGTTTAGCTAAATCCTCTCTAAGCCACGGTAATTGTTGTTCAACAATATCACTAGCTTGTAAAGTATTAGAATTCAAACAAACAAAATGAATATATCCATAGTTCCATGAGTAACAAGAAGGTATATGAGAATCTTCATAAGTAGCATACCATTGAAAAGCAGTAGGATCAGTCTTCTTCTTATCTTTATCATTAGGAGTTAAATCATTATTACCGCATGTAGTCATATGAGGAATACTGCACAAATGTTCTTTAGCATAGTCATAATAATATCTCCACTGGAAACCAAACTCTCCACCATCATTAGATATATCACCAGTATTAATATGAAAATCAAAAGTTTCATTTTGACATATTACATCATTTGCTTTTCTCCATACATGATATTCTTCTTCGTTTATACCTTGTTGGTCAGAAGTAAGAAGCATCTTTATGGCATCATTTTCAGTAGGAACTTTAACTTCAAACTCATACTCATCACTCCACTTACCTTCTTCACCACATTTATAAACATAAGTTCCAGGCACAAGATTTCTAATTATAACTCTATGAACAGTAGAATCAGTATCATAATGCCAGGCTATTTCTTTTTCAGAGTCAACAGTAATATAATCAACAGCACCTTTTTTCTTATATTTCAAACAACCATTGTGAGTAACACTAGATTGCCAAGTAAAAGTTCTAGTAGTATTTCCATCCTTACCAAAACACATATTAATCATATTTGGCTTATGATCATATAACTTCAACTTATTATAATAAGTGTTCCATTGACCATCTTTACTACATCTAGGAGTGTAAGTCTTAACATCCGCAGTTTTTAAATTTACAGATTCTAAATCTAAAAATGACGAATCAGTATCCTTAAAATCTATCCTATGAACAGAATTAAGCATACTACCAGCTCTTATATATCCATCAGCATTACCACTCTTTTCGTAAGCATCTATACCAAGCGCAGGGTTAATAGACCCAAAAGCAAATAAATCTATATATCCTTGTTGCTTAGTCCATAAATTATCTATATTAGCAGGATTTTTTACAGTTAAAACATCTCCGCCTATACCTAAATAAACCTTAAATCCATTATTACTTAAAGGAATATCCCAATGCATATCATAGTTTTTAATCTTAAATCTACAAGTCTTTCTATTAATATCAGTATGTTCAGCACATCTAACTAAGAAAGAAGTATAAGGTTTAACCATGCCTTTTAGCTCAAAAGCTTGCCAATCCTTGCCTAATTCACCATATTGTAAAGATAGCCCCTTAAGATTTATAGTGTTATCAGAATTGTTATATAATTCTATAAAACCATGAGAGCATATAGCAACATTAGCGTTTCTATTACCACCACCATAACAATGATTAATAATCAACCCTTTATACAATGGAGCTTGGTCATAAGTAGGATTATTAGCAGTGTCAGCTACAGAATTGTATGTATATAAATCACCATCGTTATTAACTCTAACTCTATATCTTTCACCATTAGAAGCAATAAGTTCAACATACTCACCAGTTACATTGCCATTCCCACTTCCTCCGCCTACACCGCCAACCTTAGCTAGTAGTTTTAAAGTACCTTTATTACCTACATACAACTCTTCAGTATCAATACAAAAACCTAACTCTGCTTCATGAAGTGCTTCAATATCAGATTTAAGACCTCTTTTAAGAATTATTCTTTCACAAGTACCCTTAGCACCATTGTCTAAATTAGGAACATAACCTTCCTCTTCATTGAAAGTAATTATCTCATTGCCACTATCATTAGGTAGAGTATCATTAAAATACCCAGAGTCAATCTCATGAGTTAAAGCATAATGAACTTCATTAGCCTTATCATTAGCATTTTTAATTCCAGTTCTTATTTCAGTTAATATATCAGAATCCCAATAACTATCAACATTTTCATCTTCATCATCTATCCATAAAGATGTTTTATCAACAGGAGGTGTATTTCCAATGTGTACAGAGTTAATAGAAGTTCTCTCCCACACACCTTGACCTTTGTATGTATACTTAAACATCGTTTCTACAACGAATACTTCAAGCCCAACAAACAACTTATTTTCAGGTATGTTATCTATATCTGCTATAGTTTCAACAACCATACCACCAGTACCACTAGAAAACTCTTCCCAGAACTCTACTCCATCTTTTTCTTTTAATTGATAAGTAAAGTCTTCATTTTTTACATAACAAAACATCCCAAGTTTTCTTTTATCCTGAGGTATACTGTCTCTTTCAGCTATTGTAGTTACTTGATGAAAACCACCAATTATAGCACTAGAATCTATCTTATTAAAATCATGTCTAAGTCTAGCGGGTAAATGGTCATGAACAACACCATCCATAGAACTTCTAGACATGATTACCTCACCTATACCATCAGTAACCATTAAATCTTCAAATCTAGATTCTACATCAACTATCTTTTGTTCAACCTTAGTAGTCATATCTACCTTAGCAACTTCCATTTCAGATATCTTAGAATCAGCTCTATTTTCAACACTAAGCATCCTATCTTCAACTTCATTAGCCTTAGTATTAAATCTATTTTCAACATCAACTATCTTATTATCTGCTTCTTTTATTTTTGCATCGGTTTCAGTAAGCTTACTGTTTACAGCAGATATCATATTATCTTTAGCTGCATTGGTATCAACTATTGTCTGCTCCATCTCGGCCATTTTGTTATCTGCACATTCTTTTATACAAGCAAAATCTTCTTCTCTTTTAACTTCATTCTTTTGTCTTATTACTTCATTACCACGTCTATCTCTTTCAGCAGCCATCCATTCACTAGCTATCTCAGGATTGTGATGAAAATATGCCTCTAATAAATCAATCATAGTCTCTTTATCAAAAGTATCATTCTTATTCATCTTACTATCTATAATAGCCATGAAATCTTCATTTTGAGGAAACTTACCCTTTTCAAATAATTCTCTTAGCTGTTCATCAGTCATGTTTCTAAGATAATTATCAAAAGGCACATCAAAACCATTTTTATTTTTAGTAATGTATGCGTCTATTATCATTACCGTCTCCTTTCATTAAAAAAGACTAGGCATTTAACCTAGTCCTGTAATTGATATAACATATCATATTCATTTATATCTATATATTTAAGTGCATCTTCTTTAGATAAATACATCTTAAACCTCTTATTTTCGCCATTTTTTTGATATACTTTATTCCAATAGTAAACATTAGCTAAACTTCTAGATTTATGCATATCACATATATAAGTTGCTTTTTTATCAGGAGTTCCAAACTTTTGATAATTGTAAGCTGTACAATGACCACATCCTCCACCAACACTGCAATTATAGCATTTGTCAGTAGATTGACTTCTTCTTGTAACCTCTCCTAATATATCAATCTTATCTTTATGTTCAACTCTTTTACCTATCCCATCATCTATATTCCCTATTGCAAATGGTTTAACATCATCTCCGAGAGAGCTACTCATAAATCTAATACAAGAATATATATCACCAGTATGAGCTAAAGATAACATACTTCCAGTAGTCCCACAATAATTGTGATTATCCTCTATTGGAACAGGTTTAAATAAGTTTTCATCAAATAAAGATATATATAACTTATGTTCTAAATTATTGTCTATAACAAAGTCAGCAACCTTTTTCATTTCTTCATATAATACAACTGCATCATTTTCATTCCAACCTTCTTCATATACACAGTTAGCATTTATAATTTCATATCCTAAATCATATAAATTAAGCATTGCCTTATAAACCCAAGTAATATTCTCAGGAGCAATAGTAAGCTTAGTAGACATTAAAGGGTTATATCTATTCATGTAATCTAAACAAGCCCTTTCAGCTAAATCATAACTTCCTCTGCCATTATCAAATACTCTACACATATCATGTAATTCCTTACATCCATCTAAAGAAATTGAAAAACTTAGCTTATCCTTGTTTCTTTCTATATATGATTGAACTTCATCTTTAAAATACAATACCCCATTGGATATAATACTTATCATATAGTTCTTAGACCAAATATGCTTATGCTTAATGGTAGTATACTTAAAGTATTCAGTAATATCATTAATTAAATCAATTTCAAGTAAGGGTTCTCCACCGATAAAGTCAATGACTATGGCAGGAGTATCTTCAATATATACATATGAATCTTTATTGTAACTATCTTTAATTAACATATCTATAAACTTTTTAGCTTTATCAAGAGTTAAAGCACTATTGCTCTTATTGATTTGATAACAGTAACTACACTTTAAATTACATGCCTCAGTCACCTGAAAAGTTATAGTCTTAGCAGGATAAGTTTGTTTCCTTTTATATCCTTCGATATCTGCTTTAGCAAACATATAGTCCATAAAAGTATCTCCAAATTCTTGACTTTTCTTAGTATTAACACCACTATTTGCAACCATTAATACCACATCCTACCATCGTATTTTCCATGATTTCAACATAACAATCTATGAAGTTAAAAGAAAAAGTGCCACTTCTATGTTCAATAGGAACAAACTCTTCCAATATCTGACTCTTAGTATATTCATACTTCCTATGAGTATTAACATAATCATTTCTAAAATAATCATATACATCAGTAGTGTACTTATTACAATTATCTTTAACTACATCTTTCATTATATTTTCTAAGGCTTTTACATCAAAGTGTAATGCCTCCAAATAAGTCATTAAAGTTTCATCCACAGTAAATTTCATATATATAATCTCTCCCTTATCTCTTAATCAATTCTTTTAGTCGTTTATTAGTTTCAATTATTAATCCCAAATCTAAATGTTCAGAATTTAATAATATATCCAACTTCTCTTGTAATAATTGTATTCTCCAATCATTACGAAGTAGACTACCATTTAAAAGGTAATCTACTATATCTAATAATTCTTTTTTTGTCTTTCTATTGTCAAATTTACCACAATACATATATATCAAATACATACTAGTAACATCTCTATCAAACTCAATACCAGATAATATCTGATAGTCAAAGAATATATTATTCATATAACTTAAAGTATCTCGTTTACATGTATCCATACTTTTGCATTGATAATTCATTCTTATAAAGTGACTTAAATAAAAAAACAACCTATCAAGTAGATTGTAATCTTTTTCATTATTTTCTTCTTCATATAATATTTCCTGTATATAAGAAATATCTTCCATTGAACATATCTTGACTAATAGTTCTGCTTCGTGTAAAATAATATTTTGAACCATTATTTTGAGCCACCGCCACAACCAGTAGAACAACTAATCTGGCATGATCCACTGCAATTCTGAGAACATCCGCCACCGCAATAATGAGAACATGAAGTCTCGCATGATGTAGAACATCCAAAATCGCACGCACCAGAGCAGTAAGATGAACATGTTTGGTCACACCAATTACCACAAGAAGACCCACAAGAAGACCCACATCCAACTCCACAAGAAGATGAACATCCACTACATCCACTGCAACTTCCACTACAAGTACCACTACAACTACTACACCCAGTACAACCAGTACACGTAGTTCCACACGTTCCAGTGCAAGACGAAGAACAGAATCCAGTACAACTAGACTTGCAACCACTAGCCCCCGTAGTAACACTAGCACTCTCAAATCTAGTTATCTCACTATCTAGTATAACCAATTCTGTAATTAAGTCACCATCTATACTAGTTTTTTTTATATTCGTATCATCAACAACACCAACTATCTCACTTATCTTATTAATGTGTTCTAATATAATTGTTTCATCAGCTTTTGGAGTTATTGTATAATCATAAGAAGGAGACCCGTACATAGAAACATCACCTACATACTTTCTCCTTTTAACTTCATTTCGTATTCTATTTTTCAAACTTAAAAACTCATCAGGAGTAATTAACTCTTCAGCAAATTTTCCCATAAATCAACCTCCTAACTATAACTATATATGCCTGGTAACATAGGTGATAAAAGAACATAATCTAGAGTAAAAGTATTAGTAGTAGCACCAGAAACACTATCTATATCTATCTCAATAGAATCACCATCATTTTTTATAGTAGCATAATCAAAAGCAAAATATTTACATTTATATCCACCTTCAAACTCACTAGCCTTAAAAGTCCTAGATGCTAAAGCACTTCTAGTTCCATTGGCTGTTTTTCTATAAGCAGTAACAACAAATGTATTATTACTATGACTCGTATCTGATACATTAGCTCTAACCATGATTCCATATTTACCAAGCTTTAAATCAGTAGTATTAAACCTTATCATATTAGTAGAAGTAGAATTTATAGTATGTCTAAGACCAACTCCATTATCAACAGAAGCAGTATTAAACTTAGTAGCAACACCAACATACTGTCTTGAACTATCTAAGACTAAACCACCAGCCTTTCTACTAAACTCCTCAACCAAAGGTTTAATTTTTGAGTTCCATAAACTAGTAGCAAAATAATTAAGACCTTCTCTATCTAAAAATGAAGGTAACTCAGTAGCAAAAGTTGCCTTCTTAACAGTAGTTTCACCATTTTTATTTCTAGCCTCTATTTCAATCTTTTGAACACCGTATTGTAAAGAATCCCAATGATTCGATAAACTCATAGTATTAGACATAACACTTTCACTAGTATCATACTCTTTAACTACCACTCCATTAAACTTTTCTCTTATATGTATATTATCATTATCTACATAACTCATAACAGTATAAGGAAAATCAAATGGCTTATCTGTATCCTCAAGTCTTCCTGTTTCACATTGAACAATAGGATAATCAACATACTCTTCAAGAACTGGTCTAAATCCCATATTTCCACAGTCATATTCAGAAACCATTTCACACTCAGGATAATAATATCCTTTGCCAACAATATCTTTACCTTTTAAAACATAAGTGCCTATACCTATCCAATTCCAAAATTGATTATGAACATTATTAGACTTAATCTTATTTATATTACTTATAGTATCAGTAAATGTATTAATAGGAAGACCACTTACAGCACTATCTCTAACTAAATCATTCCACTCATCAATATAAGGAACTCTTATATTATACTTATCTCCACCAAGAGTTATATTCTTAGATATAATATCTAATAACCTACTCTTTGACATATTATTTATTAAAACTCTATCACATACATATATCACTTTATCACTAGATTGGAACTTGTACCAAGTAAGCAGATCTTCATTAGAATCTACTAGACTTAATCTAATATCATCAGATACTATATCCCCAAGTCCACTTCCAGTATAAATTTCAACATCAGTATTATAAGGCTTTTTAGGTATCTTAAGATTTTCAGTACCGTTACTTAAGCAGCCCATTTTAACAACACCTAAGAACTTCATACACCAACTCCTCCAATCTGATTTTCTAAATTTAAAACTCTATTCTCAATAGAATCTACACGAATCATAGTTGCAGACATATCTTTATTAACAGTATCAACTACACCCTCTATATGAGACATAGTTTCATTCATAGCATTAACAATATCACTTAATGCCTCTACTTTATCATTGATTCCGACAACTCTTATATCTAATAAGTTTAAATTACTTTCAACAGTAGCTATTAAATCACCTAATATTAATATATCGTCATTAACATCAGCAATACAACTTTTCAAATATGCACCCATCTTTTGAAGCTCTATAGTACTATCACCCAATGAGTTTATCATATCAGTATGTTCAAACGTCTTATCACTAATATTTCTAAGTGCGTTCTTTTCACTAATAGACATGTGTAAAACACCATTACTAACATGCTCTGAAATAGAAGATATGTCATCAAACATATGATTTCCATCAACAACTATATTACTCGAAGGATATACTCTACATAAGCCACTACTATTTAAGAATACTATTTCATCATAATACTCTGGAAAAGTATCACTAGTTATTAGCTCATAAGGAGTGTTGACACTCCAATAAACATATCTAAAATTTGTATAGCCATCTGAAACAGGATAATAAATTCCATTATTAATAATCTTAACATTAGACCATCTGATATAAGTCCTATTAGGAGAGTTATCTTGAACAGCCATTACACTAACCTTCCGATAATATCATCTATTTCTCGATTAGAAACAACATTAGGGTTAAGATAATTATTCTCTAATATTTCCATTCTATAATCAACATCTTTAGCAATAGTTTCAACGTCATTTATTTTAATGGTAGCGTCAACTATCTTATTGTTTACATCAATATGGTCTTGTAGATAACCTTTTATAGTTAACTCTATATTGTTTAATCTATCACTTATATCCTTATAAGTAACATCATTAGGAATAGACTTCTTAGCATTTTGAACATCCTGTAGAATACTAAGCATCATATCTATATCTCCTAGACTATGAATAACTTGTATTAAATCTTCTAATGTTTGTACTATATCTCCATTTTCATCTAACTTGGTATAAACTCTACTAGAATGTATAAGATTATATCCAACACCCCAATAACTTGCATTAAGATATTTACCTTCTAGACTATGATGCAAAGTAATCTTGCCAGTACGATAATCTATCTTCATCTCATTCGTATTAGTCAAAGAGTCCTTAACATCAACCTCTCTAAGCTTAATATAAGTTATCTCTCCTGTTATTAAATGCCTTTCAGGATACACAACACTTATAGCCAAATGTGGATGAGGTATTTGCTCTAATATAATCTCTCTATCAACAACTTGTTTTAACTCATTTTCTATCTGCTCACAAACATTATTACCAAAAGGATCATTGTGTTTGTACATTAAAGCAGTATACTTATTAAGTGAATTATTTATATTAAAACTCAAATGCATCATTCCTTTCTATCTATATTCTGTTATATTTTAATTGATTAAAAATATAAGACTTGCTTTCAACATATTGATTAGACCTCTTAGCCTTTTTCAAATAATCAGCAATAGACTTAGTATTATTAATCTTAGTTTTTTTATTACTCAGTGTAACATTTAATGACCTATCTGAAGGACTTAGCTCATACCCTACAAAATATAGAAGTATTTCTTTATCATTGTAATCATCATATAAAATAACCACATCTCCCATATTAAGAGAGCCTTTAAATGATACATTCTTATGATTGAGAATTTTACTAATAAAATTAACTGAGTCAATAGTAAATTCAGTAGTAGGGATACATCTTCTAGATAATTCTCTTTTCCCTCCATTCATTAAATCATTAGCAGTCAAATAAGAAGTATTACTATAAGAATCATAATATAAGAACTCATTAAGCTCACTTAATAAACACTCAGGGAATATTAAAGTACCATCATCATAAGTAGCATATATCCTATCCATTTGAATATTTATATTGGTTATCTCAATATTTATATTTGAAATATTATACTCTAAGTTTTTAATTTGTTGCTCTAATTCATTTTTTCTTAAAGTCTTTTCATCAATTTCAACCTGAATCCTATTAGCATTTTCAGTATCATTTTCCTGTTCATAAACATTCTTCATAGAAATTAAAACCTTAATCTCTTCACATATATCAAAATGTTCTCTATTTTTCTTAGTTAAATCAGTAGTATATATCTGCTTACTTTTTGTTAATTCTTCCCATCTAATTTGATTCTTTTCAACTAATTCATTGTGATTAGCTAAAGCATTAACAAGTTCATCACTCATATCATTGTTTTCAACAAAATAAGAATAATCCTCTACATAGTCTCTACCATGTGGATTAACTTCTCTTATATCCATCTCATCTTTACCTGATAGTCTTAGTCTAGTAACAATATCCTCGGTAGAAGATTGTCTTTTTATAGATTTTAAATAATTATCATAGCTTAAATATATACCAAGATTTTCGCCATACTCATCAAGAGAATATAAGTTAATAACCTTATTCTCTGTATCAAATTGAACAATACAAGAAAAAATATCAGCAATAGTTTCAGTCAATAAAGAGTACCAGCTAGAAGAAACACTTTCTTGCCATCTAACTTTTTTCTTTTTTTCACCGTCAACAATATCAAATCTAACTAAATCATCTACATGACCGACTTTCCATCCAGTTTCAAAATACAATAGGTCTAATATTGCTATCTGCTTGTCTTCCTTATCTTCTTTAAGTAAAACAATTTCAATATCTTCTAATTGTATATCTATCCTATTCAACTTTTGTTCTAAAGAAACCGCACTAACAATCTTCTTAGACATAGCACCTTTTTCTTCATCTATGTCCTTAATAACAAAATATTCATTATCATTAAGACAAATTAAACGTTCCTCATGTATCTCATCGTAAAGAGGATTAATTCTATTTTTTCTAGTAAACCTATCTTTAATAATATTAGTGATTTCAAAGGTTACAGAGTCTATATCATCAATGGTTTTAACTACAGACGTCACTTTTGAGACACTTAAAATTGCCATTTCAACCCTATTAGGTTTACACAAAGTAAGTTCAAATTCAACATTTGGGTTAAAAATATCAATACCACTCATAATTACACCTTCAATGCATACTGGACAGTAAACCTAATGTCGCAATCACCAGTAATCTCAAATTCATTCTGACCTCTTTTTAAATACAACCACTTTCTATTAGTATCTTTAAGTTTGAACAATTCAATATTAGAATCAACACTCTTTAACAAATGATCTATCTCAACATTCTCATTCTCTTTAAGATTTTTAATAACAAATGCATCATTACCAATAGTAGTATTTCTAATAGAAACATCAGAACAATCCTTATCAAATTGAATAATTTCCATCTTAGGATAGTATTTATCATTAACATTATCTAAACAGTTAATATTAATTACCTTACTTCCATTAACCCTGTATTTATAATCAACAACAGGAGTATAAACATAAGAGTCTTCTGGTTGCATAACAAGCTCAATAACACCTTCACCACTAGCATTAAACTTTTTAGTATACTCAACACATCTAAAATAATAAACAATAGATGTATCATCTTCACTCACGAAAGGACAAAACTCTTGTTTAACCATCCAATCAATTATATGCATTCTACTATCTCTATCCCAAGTCATAGGCACACCATTATCGTCGACACGTACAATACTTAAAGTAATAGGCTCAAGTTCCATACTCTCAGAATAATAAAAACTATTATTCCTAGTAACCTCTTGTTGAATAGTCTCCTTATACTTAACACCACAATCTTTAAGAACACCATCATCAAAACTAACTAGCATAACACCCATTTCTCTATTCCCTATACCATCAAATGAGAAATTTTCACTGTAAAATGACAAGATAAACCCTCCTTTCAACTGCAATTAAAAAGGCCACCATAAGGTAGCCATAAATTACATATGTTTTATTATATTTTTAGTAATAAGCTTTTCAGCCTCTTTAATCATATTCTTAAGTTCTGGCATAACATCTTTAGTTACATTACCTTGAACAGTTATAAGACTTTCATTAAACTGAATAACAGGACTCTTAACAGTATCAAACTTAGAAAAATCAAACATAAAAGGGTCAATAGACATTCTTGAAGGATAGAAATTGCTAATATTCAACTCTTTTAATATCTTCTCAATATTTTTAAAAGTATCTAAAGATATATCTAATTGAGATAATAAATCCTTCTTAATTAGACCACCTATAACACTAAGACCATCACCATACTTGTCCTCATAGTCCATGATAGCATCTTTTAGGTCAATTATATTTCCATCTATATCTTTTATAGTCCCTGTTTCAAGGGCTTCTTTAATAGTATCATATAGATTTTCATTCTCTAATGTCTTGTCTAGTTCATCCTTAACTTTATTTGCTTCTTCTTCAAGTTTGTCATTTTCCTTATCAAAGAGATCATTTATATCTTTATCTAATTTATCTTGAACGAAATCATCAAATTCTTCTTGTTGTTTAGCTAACTGTTCCAATAACTCTTGTAATTTAGCTTGACCAGATAAGGAAGTATCCTTAGAAACTGCATCAATCTTAGCCTGTAACTTGGCCATTTCTTCAATACGTTTTTCATACTCTTTATCATAGTCATCTTCATCACGTTTTTTATTGTAGGCGTCTTGCTCCTTCTTTAAAGCATCTTGACGTTTCTTAAGTTCCTCATCTATCAACTTCTTACGTTCTTCAACCTGCTTTTTCAAAATTTCTGTTATCTTATCTTCAATCTTTTTAGTAGTTTGAAGCATAGTCTCATAAACGCCTTGAATTTCAAGTTGTAAATCCATTAAATCAGATTGTTGTTGATTAACATTAACTAGCGCATCATTATACTTACCTAAAGTATCAACAATATCATCAAACTTATCTTTCAAATCACCCAAAGAATCTAAGTCAGAAGCACCAGACATTTGATTCTTTATACTTTCTAGAATACCTTCGACATTAGTTGCAATTCCATTGTCATCAAACTTGATACCAACATCAACAAGCTGATTCTTATAATATTGCATTTGCTTTTCATACTCTTTAGCAAGTTGGTCTTGAAGACCAATCTCCTTTTCAAGTAAAGCAATCTTTTGTTGAAGAGTTTCATAAGATTGAGTAACATCAAAATTAGCAAGTTGCATGCTCTTGTCAAGTATATCTATCTGAATTCTATTAATCTTTATTTGAGTATCAAGCAATTCCTGAGTAACCTTCATAATATCTTCAGTAGCTTTCTTTACAGCACTTGCTATCTCCTTAGACAATCTCATCTGTTCTTTGGCCAAGTCTTCCATCTCTTTATTAACATCACGAATTGCAGCTTCTTGTTTTTTCCATTCATATGTAGCATCTTCAATAGCCTGTTCACTAGCACCTTGACTCTTCAATAAGTCTAAGTATTCTTTTTTCTTATTAGCTAACTCTTGCAATAGACCTTTTTTCTTTTCAAGAAGGCCCATAAGTTCTTCTTCATCAGCAATTTCAATAAATCTATCTACATTATCAATAGCAACATAATCAAGGGCATCTTTTGCTGCTTGTATACTATTTTGTAGTTTCCACCATTCTTCACTAGCATCAGGTATCTTATTAAAAGTTAAGTCAAGATAAGTTTCAAGTGCTTCTTTTTGTTGATTTAAACTATCTAGTGCTGCACTATTATCAATAGGCTTTTTATTTTTATCTCTATTGTTTCTATCATCAGAACTTTGCTTGTTTAATCGTTCAATTTCTTTCTCAATAGCGAGCATCTTCTCGGCATAATTTAAGGCGTCTCCATCGTCGTTAAACTTAATACCTTGTCCACTTAGATACTTCTTCAAGTCAGCTTGTTGCTTTCTCATGCTTTCAGCTAATTGATGTTGAATGTCTTGTTGCTTTTCATATAAAACAATCTGACGTTCAAGATATTTAATCTTATCCTTACCAAAAGCATTTTTAGACTTTTCATTTATTATGTCCAACTCATTAGATATGGCTTTTAACTGATTTTCTAAATTTTTAAGAGTATTTACACTATGCTTCAAGGAATCCATAGTAGAAATAGGATTTTTGGCTCTAGCCCTAATATTCAAATCCTGAACACCAGTGTTTGCAACGGTTTCAGCGACTGGTGTAGCAGATAAAAGTTCAATTTCATTACCTTCACTAATAACAGACCTTTGAATCTCATGATTAAAAGTATTAGGGTCTGAAATATTACCCATCACACCAACAGATTTTTTCTTCTCTATTGTATTAACTGTAATATCAACCGTTTTAGATTTAGGTAAGTTCCTAATCTTAGTATCAAGAGTAGTTACATTAGATATTGCCTCATTGGCATCAGCCTCAATTTTAATAGGTGCATCTTGGTCAACTTCATTAATCTTAGTATCAGTTTCCTCAGCCTTTTGATTAGCGTCTGTATTATCTCCCTTTAAAGCAAGTATCTTGTCTTTAATAGGGGTGTTAACTAGTTCATTAACTTTATTAACAGCATCATCTGCATTAACAGTAGCCTCAATATTCAAAGGGGTTTTAGATAGTCCTTGTAATATTCCGTCCAAGTTTTCAGAATCTTTAATGATATCACTATAATTAGTAACAATCTGCATAACTTGCTCAGGAGGTAGATTAGTAAATAATTGTTGGATTAACTCTAAATCTTTAACAGTTTCAAATCCATTAGAAGCAATAACAGTTCTTACTTCATCAGGGAAAGTATTATATATAGATAATATTCTCTCTGCCTCCATATAAGAAGTAACAGAGTCAACCCTAATAGCAGTCTCTATTTCAGTGGGTATTTCACCATACTTTTCCTTAAGCCTACTAACAACATCCTCTACACCTGCAAGTTCAGCCTCTGGATTAAGAATTAGCTTAGAGTCAACTTCAAAAGCACCTTGTCCAAAAGTTCTATCAAGTAAAGTTTGTATAGATTCTAAATCAACCTCTCCATCACTTAAATCAATAAGAACCTGTTGTGCAACATCTAATACTTCAGTAGCACTATGTCCCTTATTAAGTAGAGTTCTAACCATATCTCTAACTTGTTCAGGTAAGTTGCTATCAGATAATAAATTGTAAGCAATTTCTAAATCAATCTCTTCACTATATCCAATATCATTTAAAGATTGAACCCAACTATCTAT
The DNA here is from genome assembly GCF_051656525.1 of Clostridium sp. Classification (GTDB taxonomy): domain Bacteria; phylum Bacillota; class Clostridia; order Clostridiales; family Clostridiaceae; genus Clostridium. Next base: position 17,419 of record NZ_JBOGCC010000310.1, read on the forward strand.
AGATTGCTTTTGATTAGCTAAAGCCTTAGCAAAACCATTGTCATTTATTAAATCTTGTTTAGTTTTTCCAAAGGTCTCTAAGAATTCGTCTAAAGAGTCTTTCCCTTTTAATACACTAGTGTCAAATTGAGTAAATAAATCATTAAGAATATTAGCGTCAACACCGGTAACCTCAGATATCTCCTTGGCCAACTTACTCATACTATCATTATAAGAATCTAAATCACCATTCTTGGCAAACTCTTCATTGATTCCTTTAATATTAGTTTCTAATGCTTTTATATCAACCTTACCTACATTAGCAGCTTTAAGGAATTGATTTAAAGAACGTTCAACCTCGAATAATTGTTCTTCAGTCTTAATATCACTAAAGTCTAAAACATCCTTTAACTCTAAGAAATGTTTCTTCTTATCTTCCGTAGCATTCTTAAAAGCATTACCGTTCTCAATATCTGCGAACAATCCATCTCCGATTTTAGAAACATAATCTTGAATTACATCATATTGAGACATATAATTCTGATTGAAATCTGCTTGACTCTTTTCTATCTTATAGTTGATGTCTTCAATTTCTTTAGCAATGTCAGACCTTTCTTTGCCAGTCTTTCCATACATCTTTTGAATTAGTTTATCACGCTTCTGTTCTAGACCATACATCTTAGATATATGTTGATTGGTGATATCCTCAAGCCTGTTCATTTCAGTGTCAGGTCGATAACCTTCGGACTCCATCTTACTCGAATAATTTTTACCATACAGTTGCTTGATAGAATTTTCTGCTAAATCACCTTGTTCATGTTTCATTAGCCTACTCTTTTTATCTATGGCATTATCTAATTCCTTAATTAAATCAGATACATCACCCGTCATGTTTAATATAGCATTCCCATTCTCATCATACTTTATTTTTATTTGTATACGCTACTATACAAAAGCTTTCGCCACTCTCTTTCAAGACGTGAAAAGACTATTTCTTCACCCTCGACCTAATCGTTAGGGGCAGACTTTTTCCACCATCAATCGCTTATGGTGTACGAGATCTCTCTCTAGTCGTTGAAGGTTATTCGTACTATATTATAAATTCAATTCTTCACTCAATATAATTTCAATTTTATCAAATTCCCAATAAGGTATAATAGTAATATTAATTTGTTTTTCTTTTGCATACTGTATTTTTAACGAATCGTTACTTTGAAGTACATCAAAATCATTTTTCTTCATCATAAACTTATTCTTTATATAATGCTGCGTTCCATTGTATTCAATTAACATGTTTTTGCTAGGTATATAAAAATCATATCTTAAATACCCTCCACCTACACCAATTAAATCCTTAAACACTTTTTCTTTTATAAAGCCAATATTATGCAAAATCAAAAGGTCGTAAATTCTTTTCTCAGCCTTGCTAGAAGAGCAACTTCTGCACCAATGTCCATTGTTTACCGAATATAGTACAGAACTCCACTCATATCCACAATCATGACATACAAATTTATATTTCTTATTACTATTTGGAGCAACTCTAAATGGACTTATATCATTATCCGGATGCCATGACATTACTTTATCGAAGTTATGATATCCGAAAGAGTCATAAACATGAATCTTCTTACTAGAGTAATAGTTACGACCTCTAGATGAATAAAATTTATTACAGGTAATTTCATAGCTATCATGATAATCCTTTTTCATTAATCCATTAAGTTCATTCACTTCTTCACTTTGACATTTAATCCATACTTTTTTAGTTCCACTTTTCCATGTATGATAAGGATTAATAGTATTCTTCTCAAAGTCCCATATATCTTCGATATTTAATCCTAATTCAACTTCAATATGGTAAGCAAGTGAGTTTTCATAAACTTGACAACAATTTCCACATCTTTGTTTCGTGTTTATAAAACTTCCAGTCATTGTTTCATATGTATGACCACAATACTTATGCTTTATTTGAATATAAGGACTGTCTCCAACCTTCTTTTCATTGGGTAAAATATCACCTTTTCTATAACTTCTAATATATTCATATTCGCCAGTCTTTTCTACTTCATGCTTATATCTTTGTTCGTGCCTATTATCAACACATAACTTACATTCATAAGCGTTTTCTTGTTGTATGTCAGCGAATCTTCTTTCAAACTTATTACCACACTTACACTTCCAAATGTGCCTATGGTTGTTTCCCATATAGATATCATCATCCAATAAAAATAATTTTTCAGATTTAATATTAACATCATCTCTTGCCATACCTTTTCTTAGCTTTATATCTTTCATTTTTTCACCTCCATTCCATTTATCTATCTTATAATTGTTTGAATTTGAATTTATAATATATTTTAGAATCTTCCCTGCATGAACATCCATTATAGTAATATTTTATGTAATCAACTATATTATATACTTTTGTTTTACACATACTACTCGATTACTTAGGATTTAACCATATAATCATCCTTACGTTTTTTCTACTTTCGTACCTTCATATGGTGATTTCTCCCATATTGTGGTGTAAGGCTTTAGGAATTACCTGCAATTAAATCTGTGTTTTTAGAAGCCGATTACTCGACAACTAGGGCATCATTACCCTATAATTAATTCTGGCATAATTTTAGCAACTTCATT
>NZ_JBOGCC010000311.1:0-11877 GCF_051656525.1 Clostridium sp.
TGCTATTTTAACTGTATTTTCTAAAGCCTCTGGAACGTAATCAAACATATCATACATTTCTTCAGGTGATTTTAAGTAGAATTGATCTGAAGGATATCTTCTTCTATTCTCATCATCAACAGTTTTTCCCGTTTGAATACACATTAATATATCATGTGCTTTTGAATCTTCTCTATTAATGTAGTGAACATCATTTGTAGCAACTAATGGTATTCCAGTTTCCTTTGACAGTTTTATGTTAAGTTCATTAACTTTTATCTGCTCAGTCATATTATGATTTTGAAGCTCTAAGTAAAATCCATCTTTAAATATATTCTTATATTCTAAGGCTATTTCTTTTGCTTTCTCATAATTTTCTTCTAAGAGATTTCTTTGAATTTCTCCTCCTAAACAAGCACTTAATGCAATTAATCCATCACTATGTGCTCTTAAGTAATCATGGTCAACTCTTGGCTTATAATAGAATCCTTCTATTGAGGCATCTGATACTATCTTCATTAAGTTCTCATAACCTACTGCATTTTTAACTAAAAGCACTAAGTGATTTGTCTTATTCTCAGCATCTGTATGCTTTATATTCATGGATTTACTTGCTACATAGACTTCACACCCTAAAATAGGTTTTATCCCCTCATCCTTACAAGCTTTATAAAAATCTACACAACCATACATAACACCATGGTCAGTTATTGCAATCTTATCCATTCCAAGTTCTTTTGCCTTTTGAACAATTTTCTTAATCTTTCCTGAACCATCTAAAAGGCTATACTCAGTATGTAAATGAAGATGTACAAAATCCTTTTTATCTCCTTTCATAAAACTCCTCCTTTCAAAAAAGTAAAGAATCTAGTTTTCACTAGATTCCCTACTTTAAATTATATCACTTTTTTTAAATTTTTAATCTATTTTAGATTAATAAGTTCCTGACCTAACCTCTTCAGCTATCTTCTCAATTTTTCTAAGTCTATGATTTACACCAGACTTTCCAACTGGTGGATCTAACATTTCTCCAAGCTCTTTTAAAGATTCTTCTGGATACTTTAATCTAAGGTCTGCTATCTCTTGAAGATTTTTAGGTAATCTTTGAAGACCTATACTAGATTTTATAAGCTCTATACTTTCAACTTGTCTTACTGCTGCATTTACTGTCTTAGAAAGATTTGCTGTTTCACAGTTAACTAATCTATTAACGTTGTTTCTCATCTCTTTCTTTATTCTTATGTTCTCAAGCTCTAAAAGACAAGTATGTGCACCTAATATATTTAAAAGGTCTACTATTTGCTCTCCCTCTTTTATATATATAATGTGACTATTTTTTCTTGCAATAACCTTTGAATTTAATCCAAAAGTATTTATAAGACTACATAATTCATTTGCATATTCCTCACTATGAGTTACAAATTCTAAATGATATGTTTTCTCTGGATTACTTATACTTCCTCCACCTAAAAAAGCTCCTCTAACATAAGCTCTCTTGGTAACTTCTGAATCAACCATTTCTTTTTCTATACTATAATCTAAATTCATGATTCCATCTACTTCTTTAAAAATTCCTGTAACATTTAACAGTTCACGAACTCCCATACCTTCATCTATTACAACCATATATATATTATTCTTCTTTAAAGAATTACTTTTTTTAACCATTAATTTAGAATGTATATTAAAATGCTCTTTAAGTAATGAAAATATAAGTCTTGCACTAGTTGCATTCTCTGTAGTTATTCTAAAAGCTAACCCAAGCCCACTAAATGCAATAGTTCCACTTACTTTCATTATTGCAGATAGCTCTGCTAATGCTTCTTCTTTGCTTATATCACTATACCTGCAAATTTCTCCTTTTACTTTTGATGAAAATGACATTTTTTCATGCTCTCCTTTATATCTAAATCATTCATGCTTATTTTTCACAATAATAAATTATATCATAAACAAATCTTTTCTTGCTATTCTAAGAAGAAAAAAATGTAGCGTACCCACTACATTTTTTCCTCTTCTTTATTATTCATAGCATCTCTACGATTTTTCTTCTCAACTTTATCTCTCTCTTTTATTCTTTGAGATAAATACATATACTCTATAATTTTCTTTCTATCAAATAATAATTTCTTCTCCATTATAGTTTCAATTAAAACTTGAGCTAGATAATCAGAATCATGCTTGATAGTACCATTTTTAGTTCTAATAACATTTTTCTCAACTAGTTCAACGCCCATATCTTCTAATTTCTTATAATCAATATTTACGTAATCTGAGTTTTTCGCCTTATACTTTTCTCTCATTTCATGACTTATAGCACCAGTATTTGCAATAACACAATTTACTATATCTTTACCACAATACTTTCTTAAAATCTTAATATGGTCTGATACATTAAAATTATCTGTTTCCCCTGGTTGAGTCATTACATTTGATATATATATCTTTAAAGCACTACTTCTTCTTATATTTTCTGAAATCCCTTTAACTAAAAGATTTGGAAGAATACTTGTATATAGACTTCCTGGTCCCATAACAATTGCATCAGCTTCTTGAATAGCTTTTATAGCTCCCTCTAATGGCTTTGCATTTGTAGGATTTATCATAAGTTTTTTAATTCTTGAATTTTGCTTTTTTGCTTCTTCTGGAATATTAGATTCACCAATAACCTTATTTCCATTCTCTAAATAAGCAATAAGTTGCATATCATCTAAAGTAACTGGCAAAACTTTTCCTGTTACAGCAAGAACCGAACTCATTTTTCTAACTGCATCTTCAAAATTTTCTGATACTCCATCCATAGCTGCTAAAAAAAGATTTCCAAAGCTCTGTCCCTTTAATCTTCCATCAATAAATCTATATTGAAGTAAATCCTCCATTAAAGGCTCTGTATCTGCAAGTGCTAGAATACAGTTTCTAATATCTCCTGGTGGCAAAATTCCAAGGTCTTCTCTTAAATCTCCTGAACCTCCCCCATCATCTCCAACTGTAACAATAGCTGTAATATTTGATGTATAGTACTTAAGTCCTCTAAGCATAGTAGAAAGCCCAGTACCTCCTCCAATAACTACAATTTTAGAGCCCTTAACTAAAAGCCTTTTTTCTGTAATTAATGTTTCAATCTTCTTACTATCTAAAGACATTTTTATGTAGCCCTTATTCATTAATGCTATAACAGATTTAATAACTTCACTTCCTGCAATATAAATTACAAAAATACCTGTTATATTAAGGCATATATAAAATAATTTATAATAAAAATCATAGACTCTATGGGTTACAAGTTCTGTAAAACCAAAAGCTATTAAAAGGACACCGAATAAACCAAAGAAAAACCAACGTTTAACTTTAATCCCTGGTTTAAACCAATCGGATAGCCTCATAGCTTCTTAGCTCCTCTGTGGACATCTTCAGATACATCTCTATGTTCTACTCCTGCCTTATACCCTTCTTTTTCTAATACTTCATATACTTCATTTGCTATGGCTACAGATCTATGTCTTCCCCCAGTACATCCAATTCCTATGATAAGTTGTCTTTTTCCTTCTTTTCTGTAATTAGGAATTAAAAATTTAAGCATATCATCTAATCTTTCTATAAAACCTATTGTTTCCTCTTGTTTTAATACATACTCACGAACAGGTTCATCATTTCCTGAAAAAGCCTTAAGCTCTGGTATATAAAATGGATTTGGTATGAATCTTACATCAAATACTAAATCTGCATCTACTGGTATTCCATATTTAAATCCAAAACTTAATACTGTTATTGAAAGTTCCTTATCTGGTTCTGCATTTGATCCAAATAACTCATTTATCTTTTCTCTTAAATCTCCAATTTTATATTTAGAGGTATCTATTATTTGGTCTGCTCTATCTTTAACTTCTCTTAGCTTATGTCTTTCTTCAGTAATTCCTGTTAAAACCCTTGCTTTAGGGGAAAGTGGATGACTTCTTCTTGCTTCTTTAAATCTTTTTACTAATACTTCATCTGATGCTTCTAAAAATAAAATTTCATATTCTATTTCATTATTTTTAAGATATCTTAGGCTTTCAAATAAATCATCAAAGAAAACTCCACCTCTTATATCAGTTACTATTGCAACTTTTTCTAAACTACTTCTACAAGCTTCTGCGAACTTTGGTATAAGTTGTGGTGGTAAATTATCTACACAAAAATATCCTAAATCTTCTAAACTTCTAGTTGCCTCAGTTTTCCCAGCACCTGAAAGTCCAGTTACTATTACAAATCTCATCTCTTATCCTCCTAATTCAATACAAATATATTTCTTATTATATCATAATATATTCTCAAATTACCCTTTCTATTATCTTTTATTTATATAGGATTTTTAAGAAAAAAGAATCGCCATAAGCGATTCTTTAAACTATTTATTATTAATTAAATTAAGCCCTCTTTCTAATTCATACATAAAGCCCTTGTTTTCTTCTTTTGTTCCTATACTTACTCTTAAATAGCCTTTCATTCCTAAAAGGAATCCTGGTCTTATTATATATCCTTTAGATAAAAGATATTTATGAAGTTCTTCATCATCACAGTTAACATTAACCATAATGAAATTAGTTTGACTATCTATATATTCTAAATTTAATTTTTTAAATTCTCTAATCAAATATTCTCTTTGCTCTTTATTATTCTTAACTACATATGCTAAATGTTTCTTATCCTTTAAAGCTTCTATTGCTGCCTTTTGTGCAAAAAGATTTGAATCAAACGGATTTATTACTCTATTAATATATCCAACTAATGTTTTATCTCCAATTCCATACCCAAATCTTAATGATGCTAATCCATAAGCTTTAGAAAACGTTCTTAAAACAATCATATTAGAATATTTTTTTAGAAACTCTAATGAGTTTGGGAAATCAACATCTTTATCTACAAATTCCACATAAGCTTCATCCATTATAATTATTACTTCCTTTGGAATTCTATCTAATACCGCTTCAAACTCTTTTCTAGTACAAATAGTTCCTGTTGGATTGTTAGGATTACAAAACCAAATTATCTTTGTTTTTTCATTTATTGAATCCACCATCTTCTCTATATCTAACTTATAATTCTTTAAAGGAACTTCAATAGCTTCTGCTCCCATTAAAAGAGTATTAGTTTTATATCTTGGAAAGGTTATATCAGCCATTACAGCATTCTCACCTTTATTTAAAAAAGTTAAACAAATATCCTTTATTAAAGAATCAGATCCTGCACCACAAAAAATATTTTCTTTAGCTACTCCAATCTCTTCTCCTAAAACTTCTTTAAATTCATATGATGATGAATCAGGATATAGGAATGCTTCCTCTATTATATTTTTCAAAGCTTCTTTAGCCTTTGGAGAACAACCATATGGATTTTCATTAGATGCCATCTTTACAACTTTATCAAGGTTTAATTCTCTCTTAACTTCATCTATAGGCTTTCCTGCTACATACGCTTGTAAACCTAGTACTTCTTCTCTTATATGTTTTTCCATTTTCTTAATCCCACCTTATGATTTTTATAATAATTATACCATTATCTTCTTTTTTTTCAATATTCCCCTTAAATAAAAAAAGAATTGCAAAACACAATCCTTCTTCATTCTTTAACTTACTAGAGTTTTATCTCATTTAAATTAATCACTATTTATCTTTTCCGATTATTCTAACTTCTGGATGTAATTCAACACCAAATTGTCTTTTAACTTCATCTTGAACATGATGAATTACATCTAAAATATCCTTTGCTGTTGCTCCACCTTTGTTTATAACAAATCCAGAATGTTTTCCTGAAACTGCTGCTCCACCAAATTCATAACCTTTAAGACCTGCATCTTCAATTAATTTCCCTGCAAAATGTCCTTCTGGTCTTTTAAATGTACTTCCTGCTGATGGATATTCTAAAGGTTGCTTTGATTCTCTCTTATAAGTCAAATCATCAATTCTATTTTTAATCTTTTCAAATTCACCATCATTTAATGCAAATACTGCACTTAATACAATCTCTTCATTTTCCATTACTTTTGAAGTTCTATATCCAAGTTCTAATTCTTCATTGTTATATGTTTTTATTTCACCATTTTTATCAATAACTGTTGCACTTTCTATAACTTGTGATACTTCTCCTAAGTATGCACCTGCATTCATGTACACAGCTCCTCCAACAGAACCTGGTATTCCACATGCAAATTCAAACCCTGTTAATGAGTTCTCTAATGCAAGTTTACTTACATCTTTTAATAAAACACCACATTGTGCCTCTATTTTATTATCTTTTATTCCTAGGTTCTGAAGCTCTGTTAATTTTATTACAACTCCATCCATGCCCCCATCTTTAACTAGAAGATTAGAACCATTACCTATAACATAATAAGGAATTTCATTTTCCTTACATATTCTTAAGGCTTCTACTACTTGCTCTACTGTATTTGGTATTAGAAGAACATCAACAGGTCCTCCAACTTTAAAATATATATGTTCGCTCATTGGCGCATTAATTTCTATTTGCTTTTCTGAAAATACATCTTTGAATAACTCTCTATATTTATTCATCCCTAAACTCCTCATTCTTAGTATATTTTTATAGTATATTCTACTTTATAAATTAAAACAAGTCCTTAACAATTACAAATTAGTATATTCTTTAACTTTGCCTTTGTTCATCAAAAAAAATCTTTATACTTTCTGCTGCTTTCTTGTTTATTCCAGATGTTTCTAGTAGTTCTTCTATACTTGCTTTTTTAATATTCTCAACGCTCCCAAATTTTAATAACAATTCTTTCCTTCTCTTATTTCCTATGTTTGGAATATCATCTAATATAGAGTGAAGTGTTCTTTTATCCCTTAGAGACCTATGATATGTTATGGCAAATCTATGGACTTCATCACCAATTCTTCTAAGCATTTGCATAAGTTCTGAATTACTTCTAATGATGAATTCCTCATTGTTAAATATAATTCCCCTTGTATTATGCTTATCATCTTTAACTAATCCACATACGTCTATTTCTATCCCAAGTTCTTCTAACACTTCTAATGCTATATTTATCTGACCCCTTCCTCCATCCATCATTATAAGGTCTGGAAAATTAGAAAATTTCCCTTTTGAAAATTGAATTTGACTTTCTTGTATCTCTTTTATCTCCTTCAATCCATGTGAAAATCTTCTAGTCAATATTTCTCTCATACTCTCATAATCATTAGCACCTTTTACAGTTTTTATTTTAAATCTACGATAATCGCTATTTTTTGCTTTTCCATCTTCAAAAACTATCATACTTCCAACTGAATCTACACCCTGTATATTAGATATATCATAAGCTTCTATTCTAGTAGGAAATGTATCTAATCCTAATATTTCAGTTAATTCAAGTAGAGAATTTTTATTTTTTTCTTTTTCTTTTAGTATCTTATCTTTGAAACTTTCTAATGTTATCTTTGCATTAGAAAGAACCATATCAAGCATTCCCTTCTTTTCACCCTTTTGTGGAATCTTTAAAGATACTTTGCTTCCTCTTTTTATTGTTAGAAGCTCTTCTAATACTTTTTCATCCTCAATACTTGGTACATAAATATTTTTTGAAATTTTAGCTGTTCCACTATAAAAATTAACAATAAATTGAGCTAATACTTTTCCATCACTTTCATCAAAAGTGTTCTCTAAAATAAAATGCTCTCTTCCTGTAATCTTTCCTTCTCTTAAGAAGAATATTTGAACACAGCTATCCTTCTCATCCCTATAAAGGTTTATGTAATCTTCATCTTCATCTGAAACTTTAAACATTTTCTGCTTTTGAACTAAAGTTTGAATAGCTATGATCTTGTCTCTATATGTTGCAGCTTTTTCAAATTCAAACTTTGCACTTTCTTCTTCCATTTGCTCTTTCAATCTACTAATAATCTCTTTATCTTTTCCATTTAATATGTCTATTATAGAATCTATTATCTTTCTATAATCTTCTTTTGAAATATGCCCTCCACAAGGTGCCATACATTTCTTTATATGATAATTTAAACATGGTCTTGTAGGTGGTTCTCCAACTATAATACTTTTCTTACATGTCCTTAATGGAAAAACCTTTCTTATAAGATTAATAGTTTCATATACTGCTGTTCCATCTGTATAGGGCCCAAAATATTTATTCCCATCTTTTGAAAAATTTCTTGTCACAAATACCCTTGGAAAATCTTCATTAATTGTAACTTTAATAAAAGGATAGAATTTATCATCTTTTAATAAGATATTATATCTTGGGCTATATTTTTTTATTAAATTACATTCAAGTATTAATGCCTCCATTTCTGAATCTGTTACTATATATTCAAACTCTGAAATATTTTTAACCATTGCACGAACTTTCTCTGAATGGTTTTTAGAATTTTGAAAATATTGTCTTACTCTATTTTTTAATATTTTTGCCTTACCTACATATATAACTTCACCAAGATTATTTTTCATTAAATATACTCCTGGTTTTTCTGGCAACATTTTTAAATGATATTCAAAATCAAAAATTTTAACCCCCTCCTTTTCTTTTTATACACAACATATTATACATTAATTTGTATAATAATTGAAATACACTTTAATTTTTTAAAAATATTTTTTCTTACAACTTCTCTACTCAATAAAAAAGACAAGTGAATTTCTCACTTGTCTTTTTTTATATCTATTGTGGTGGTGTGTTATTGAAGAATGCATGTAACATAGCTCCTGCTACATTAGATGCTGCATCTGCTCCATATCCAGCATGTTGAACTATAACTGCAAATGCAATTTGTGGATTGTTTGCTGGTGCAAATCCTTCAAGCCATGAGTCTGGTTTTCCTGTTGTATATGTTGCAGTACCTGTTTTAGCTGCTACATCATATCCAGCAAAGAATGGCCAGTATCCACCTGACATATTATTTTCTACAAGACTTGTCATAAAGCTCTTAATTGTTGCTGCATCGCTTTGTGACATTACTCTTCTGTATTGTTGATTTGGGAAACTTTGAACTGTTTTCCCTTGTTGATTTATTATTTTATTTACTAGTTTAGGTTCCATCATAACACCATCATTAGCTACAGTACTTGCTACTAATGCCATTTGCATTGGTGTAGCTAAAACTCCTGATTGCCCAATACCTGACTGTGCTATATCCCCAACTTGCCAGCTTTGATATTTAGGGAATTGACTTTGTGACATAGTAAATCCAATAGCTGGTATTTGTTCATTAAATCCAAACATCTCAGCTGTTTCACGAAGTGCGTCATTTCCTAAATCCATTGCTACTGTTCCGTAAACTACGTTACTTGAAACAACAAATGCTCTTCTTAAGTTAATATTACCATTTACTTCATTATCATTATTGTGTAATACTTGCCCATCAGGGAATTTTATTTGTCCAGTATCATGGAATATTTCTGATGTTACTCCTGGAATATTATTTAATGCTGCTGTTGTTGTAACAACTTTAAATGTTGATCCTGGAGGATATTTTCCATAAATAGCTCTATTAAACATCGGTGCATCTGGATCTTTTGAAAGTTCTGCCATATTTTGGTCTAAGTCATTTGGATTATAACTCGGAGATGATACCATTGCTAAAACTTGACCTGTTTTAGGATCAATTGCAACAGCTGCTCCTTTTCTTCCACCTAGAGCTTTCATTGCAGCTTCTTGAACCTTAGTATTCAATGTTGTAACTACACTATTTCCAACTTGATCGCTCTTATCATTTCTTGCAAAGAACATATCTTTTAAATTTTTAAAGCTAAAGTTAGTAAATAATGTTTTTATATTTGTTCTTGTACTATTGTAAGTAGATAGTTGTTTATCATATGTTGCTTCTAATCCTTCAACACCATATCTCTTACTCATATATCCAACTGGATTTGCATAAAGTGCTCCATATGGATACTCAATCTTTTGACTAAGAGGCCCTGTTCTAATGCTCTTTGTTAATGCGTTCATATCACTATCATAAATAGTTCCTCTAAGTACTGCATTTCTTTCTGCCCATATTCTTGGGTTTCCAGGCATATTTGCTATATTGTATGCCTTAAAAACTTGGAAATATGCTATATATGAAATTAGGGCTATGAATAAAAATAAAAATACTATCATTACTCTTGTAACATTCTTTTTTATATCTTGCATACTAGCCCTCCTCTGAAATCTTTTGAAGTATTCCTAATGCAAACATGGTTGTAATCATGGATGTACCACCATAACTTATAAGTGGGAGTGCTATTCCCGTTAATGGAATTACTGCAAAGATTCCTCCTATAATTACTAAAACTTGACATGCAAACATCGCACTAAATCCTACTGCTGTAAGTTGTAAAAAGTGGTCTTCAGTTACAAATGCTACTCTAATAGCTCTATAGAATAATAAGAAGAATATTATTATTATTCCTATCCCAAATACAATTCCAAGTTCTTCACAGATAACTGCAAAAATAAAGTCTGTTGTATTTACAGGTACAAATCCTGGATAACCTTGTCCAAGCCCTGTTCCTAAAGCTCCACCTGATGCAATTGCATAAAATCCTTGTACTAATTGATAACTTTTTCCTTGTGCATATTTCCATGGATGTAACCATATTTCAAATCTTAATGTTACGTGTGGAATTATTTTATAGGCTGCATAAGTACCAATTGCTGCAAGCCCCATACAAATTGCTATGTATTTCTTTTTTGCTGTTGCTATAAATAACATAGTTATTGATATACCAAAAAATATAAGTGCTGATCCTAAATCATTTTGTAGCACCATACAAGCTAACGAATACATAACTATAAGTCCTGGTTTTAAAATTTGTTTCATATTTTCTTTAGCTGTACCATTTTTAAATCCTTTAAGTGCTGCTGCTAAATATAAAACAAGTGCTATTTTACCAAATTCTGATGGCTGAAAACTAAATCCTCCTATGAACACCCAGTTTCTTGCCCCCATTACATCTTTACCTAATACTAATGCCATTGGCATAAATACTATAACTGCAATCATGTATATAGTTGTTAAATTTTTAAATTTTCTAAAATTCGGTAAAAATCTTATTATAAATAAGAAGATTAATAGTCCTACTATGAACCATCCTAGTTGCTTTATACCAACATCTGAATGTAATCTGTATAGCATTGCTATACTTATTACAACTTGAATACTTGCAAATAGAAATATAAATTTATCTCCATTCGGACAAGACTTCCTAGTTATAAAATACCCTACTCCAATTACTACGCATAAAATTAAACCAATGTATAATGGCTGCTTATTAATAGGTGTCTTTAATATAGCTAGGTTGGTAAAAAGACCCATACACAGGATATATATTAGGATTAATAGCCCTATTCCTGTTTTATTTCTTTTCATTTTTCCACCTCAATTTACTAAGCTAAAACTTTAAATACTGCTGTTCCAACTCTTATTTCATCTTTAGTAAAAAGTTTAACTCTTCCTTTGATTTTTTCACCATTTAAATAAGTACCATTAGTACTATTTAAATCTTCTAGTATTAAAATATTATCCTTCACTATTATCCTTGCATGCTTAGTTGATGCATAGTTGTCTGTTAGGACAATTGTACAATCTTCCCCTCTACCAATACTCGTTACGAGCTTTACCGGTATAATGGTCCCGACTTTTAGATTTGCGTTTTTTCCTGCTTTTACAACTTCAATACCATGATGCTTTTTATTAGCAGTTGATTTTCTTTTTTCACCGCCTTTAACATCCTTCGCCATAATTTTCAAAGCTGATACAATTATGATGAATAATATTAATATAAAGAAGATTCCAAAAACGCCTCCTATAAATCTTTCAAAACTGATCATATTTTCACCTCATATTACTTTATCTTTTAGATTATACACTAAAATTAATTTTAATTCATACATTTATCTTACATTTA
>NZ_JBOGCC010000312.1:0-3420 GCF_051656525.1 Clostridium sp.
GTAACACAAATGTATATAGTCATCCTGAAGTTACAGAAGTAAGTAGAAGTGTTAAAAAAGGTCCATTTATAATAGTATCAGGACATGATTTAAAAGATTTAGAAGAGCTTTTAAAACAAACTGAAGGAAAAGGAATAAACATATATACTCATGGTGAAATGCTTCCTGCAAACAGTTACCCACAGCTTAAAAAATACAAACACTTAGTAGGAAACTTTGGAACTGCATGGCAAAACCAAAGAAAAGAATTTGATGGAATACCAGGATGTATTTTAATGACTACAAATTGTATTATGAAGCCACTAGAGTCATATAAAGATAGAATATTTACAACAAGTGTTGTAGGTCATGAAGATTTAATAAATATAAAAGATAATATGAGTGGAATGAAAGATTTTACTCCGATTATAAATAAAGCATTAGAGCTTGGTGGATTTACAGAAGAAAAAGAAGAAAATAAAATAATTATAGGCTTTGGACGTGAGGCAACACTTAAAAATGCAGGCAAGATAGTAGAAATGGTTAAAGAAGGAAAGATAAAACACTTTTTCCTAGTTGGTGGATGTGATGGAACAAAAGAAAAAAGAAGCTACTACACAGAATTTGCAAAACAGGTGCCAAAGGATTGTATTATATTAACTTTAGCCTGTGGTAAATATAGATTAAATAGTTTAGACCTTGGAGACATAGATGGAATACCAAGACTTTTAGATGTAGGGCAATGTAATGATGCATATTCAGCAGTAAGAATTGCAATGGCACTTGCAGAAGCTTTTGACACAGATATAAATAGCCTTCCACTTTCAATAGTACTTTCATGGTATGAACAAAAGGCTGTAGCAGACCTTTTAGCTTTAATTTATCTAGGAGTTAAGAATATGAAGCTAGGACCAAGCTTGCCATCTTTCATATCAGAAAATGTACTTAAAATATTAGTAGAAAACTATAATTTAGGGGGGACAACAATTCCAGAAAAAGACCTTGAAGAATTAATGGGTAAAAATTAATGATGATAAGAATTTTTGAGAACAAAGACACAGAAGAAATAATGAAGATATGGCTGAAAAGCACTATAAAGGCACATGATTTTATTGAAAAAGAATACTGGGAAAATAGTTATGATACTGTAAAAGATATGTATATACCTATGTCAGAAACGTTTGTTTATGAGGATGATGAAAAGATAAAAGGTTTTATAAGTGTAATAAATAAAGAATTTATAGGTGCATTATTTGTTCATATAGATTTTCAAGGTACAGGTATTGGAAAAGAGAATTAATAATATAAAAAATTTTTCAGGTGTTATAAAAATAAGTAAACATAAGGAAGTAATAATAGAGAAAGCTTATGGATTTGCTGATATTCCAAATGAGAGAGAGAATAACATTGATACAAGATTTGGAATTGCTTCAGGAGCTAAGCTATTAACAGCAATTTCTATATGTAAATTAGTTGAACAAGGAAAACTTAAGTTTGATTCATTATTAAAGGAATATATAAAGTGTGATAATTTTGATGAAAATGTAACAGTAAAGCATTTATTAACACATACTTCAGGACTACCGGATTATTTTTATGTAGATTTTACAGAAATAATTCCACCTATGTATATGTTGAAGGAGCCAAAGGACTTATTATAAAATTCGATTTTAGTAAATTTTAAATTATTGGAGAAGGTAAGTTTAAAGTGCAAGAGTAAAGAGTAAAGAGTAAGGTAAAAGAATGATGGGAAATGAGAATTGCTTCTGATTTCTCATCATTCTTAATTTTTTAAATTATAAATTATAAAAAGTCTGATACAATATTAAGCTTCCATTCTTTAGAAAGTTCAAAAGCTTTATCTAGAGCCTCATCAGAAAGGTTTGATGGATCATGTGCATCTGCTGATATTAGAACTTTTATATTTCTTTTAGAGACAAGCTCCCAAAATCTATAATCAGGATAAGGATATCTCTCCCCATCTAAATATTTAAATAATCCACGTCTAATGCCATTTGCATTGAATTCTAAAATAGTATTATTTTGTACTGCTGCATCTAAAATGATTTCTCTTGCTAAAATACCATTAGCATCTAAAGAAAACTTGTTTAAAAATATTAAATCAGGATGAGCTAAAAAGGCAAAGTAGCCTGTTTCTAAAGCTTCTTTTACTGAAAGGGCATATTTTACATAATCATCAGTATTGTCTAATTCAAAGTTATTTATAAACTCTCCTTCAAATGGTGTTACATGTTGTCCTAAAACAAGATAATCAAACTTTTTCAAAAGCTCTTCGTAGTAAGAATTGAATTCACTATTATACTCAATTTCCAGACCTATACGGATTTCTATTTTATTTTTATACTTTTCCTTTAATTTAAAAATAGAATTGTAATATTCATCTAATTCTTCAAATTGCATTCTATATAAAAATCTATTGTCAGGATAAGGTGCATGATCACTAAACCCTAAAATTTTGTATCCAGATTTTATAGCCTCTAATATGTATTCTTCATCAGAACCAGTTGCATGAAGGCATCTAGTTGTGTGAGTATGAAAATTAGTTTTTAAAAACATAAAAACACATCCTTTATTAAATATTAATATATGTATATGATATCAAAAAATTTTGAATATTTACACAAAAGAAAAGAAAAGTGTTGAATTTATTTTATTAAAAGAATATAATTTAGAATTAATTAAGAATGAAAAATTAAAAGGAGCGTTTTATATGGAAGAGATTTTGGAGGTTTTAGAGAAGAATAGTAGATATACTGATGAAGAGATTGCTGTTATGGCTGGAATGACTGTTGAAGAGGTTCGTGATGCTATACGTGATTATGAAGAAAAGAATATAATTGCTGGATATACTACTCTTATAAATTGGGAAAATACAGGAAAGGAAACAGTTACTGCTTTAATTGAAGTTAAAATTATGCCACAGAGAGGGCAAGGATTTGATAAAGTTGCAGAAAGAATTTATAAATTTTCTCAGGTTAAGGCTTGTTATTTAATGTCTTCAGGAGGTTTTGATTTAACTGTTATAGTTGAAGGAAAAACTATGAAAGAGGTTGCTATGTTTGTATCTGAAAAGTTATCAGTACAAGAATATGTTCAAGGAACAGCAACACACTTTGTTCTTAAAAAATATAAAGAACATGGAAGAATATTTAAAGATAAGCAATCTAAAGAAAGAGAGGCTATATTTATATGATTTTAGAAGATATGATAGTAGATAGAGTTCGTGAAATGCCACCATCAGGCATTAGAAAATATTTTGATTTAATAAATGAAATGGATAATGTAATTTCATTAGGAGTAGGGGAGCCAGACTTTGTTACTCCTTGGAATATTACAGAGGCTGGAATTTATTCTTTGGAAAAAGGACATACTCATTACTCATCTAATGCTGGATTTATAGAGCTTAGAGAAGAGATAAGC
>NZ_JBOGCC010000313.1:0-2878 GCF_051656525.1 Clostridium sp.
AGCCATTACAAGGGGCTTCTAATGCCTTGTAAATAATTTAAAATAATAAAGAATGGAGAGATATTAATGGCAGGATTTAAAAAAGCGACAAGAGAGAATATTTGGGTAAAAGGAATAAGTATAGCACCATCAGGAGCAGGAAAAACTTTTTCAAATTTAAGAATGGCAACTGGAATGAAACAAGAAATGGAAAAGGTAACAGGAGAAGAAGCTAGTATAGCGTTTATAGATACAGAGGCAAGAAGATCTACATATTATGCTGATGAATTTGATTTTGATATTTTAGAATTAAAAGCACCATTTACACCAGAAAAATATATAGATGCAATAGATGAAGCGATAGACGCTGGATATAAAATTTTAGTAATAGATTCATTAAGCCATGAGTGGAACGGGAAAGGTGGAATTCTCGAGATACATGGTAATATGCCAGGAAATTCATATACGAATTGGTCTAAAATTACTCCAAGACACGAAAAATTTACTGATAAACTTATTGATTCACCTATTCACCTATTCGCAACAGTAAGAGGGAAAGATAAGTATGTTTTAGAAGAACAAAATGGGAAACAAGTTCCTAGAAAAGTAGGTGTAGGGTATCAACAAAGAGATGACTTAGAATACTTATTTACAGCAGCTTTTAACTTAGAGCAAGATACTCATTACTTCAGTACAGTTAAAGACAATACACATTTGTTCGAAGATAGACATGAAGTTTTAACAGAAAAAGATGGTATTGCTTTATATAAATGGGCTACTGGAGGAGACGTAAAAGCTAAAAAGAGAGAATTAGAGAAGGCTAAGGAAGAAGCTAAGGCTAATATTAAATTAAAAGAAGATGAGGAAGCTAGGGAAAAAGCTAAAGAGTTAGAGAACAAAAAGAAAAAACAAGAAAAGAAGTTAACAACAGAAGAATTAAAAACTTCAATACTTTTAAAATGCAAAGAGTTATCAGACCAAGGGAAAAGACCTAAAGTAATTTCAACATTAGAAGAGTTAAACGGAACACCTAACCCTAATGATATAAAAAGCAAAAGTGTGGCTGAAAAAGTATTATCGGCACTTGAAGATTTAGAGTAATTTTAATCAATGCAGCCCACATTAATTTGTGGGTTGTTTAGTTTAAAGGAGTGGCGGAATAAAAATGAAATGTAGATATAAATTTTGTAAAAACAATAATGAAGTATCCAAAAAAGATGCTATAAAAGAAAGTACGGCTTATTATTGCAAAGAATGTTATCAAGAAAAACAAAATAAGAAAGCAATAGAAGAATATTATTCAGTTAATATGACAAGTTGCACTATACAAAATCTAAGAAAAGCTATAAAACAAATAGTTAATGACAAGGGGTTTGATTCTGAATATCTCTTATTTACGGTTAAATATATAAAAGAGCATAACAAACCTATAAATTATCCTTTTGGATTACTTAACTATGTAAATAACTTAGATATAAAAAGAGCATGGAAAACATATCAAGAAAAAGAAGATTATAAAGAAATAAAAGATGATATATTAAATTCAGAAGACAAAGAAAAAGAAGTTAAATTCCAATACAAAAATAACAATAAAGAATTATTTAAATTAATCTAGGTGGTGATGTTTTGAAAGTCAAAGATATAAAAAATTTTGAAAGACAACATAATATAGAACTTTCACATGATGATATAAGTGAAAATGGAATCATTGGAACTGTATTAGCTCATCCAAGTTATATATATAAAAGTGAATATCTGAAACCTAATATGTTTTATAATCGAGAGTTAGCTTGCATATATTATATAATTTCAGATTTACTCAATAAAGGAATTATAGAAATTGATAATTTTCTTATTATCAATGAAATAGAGGGAAACAAAGGATTTAAAGCAACAATAGAGGAATTTGACGATATTTCCAATGATATAGTAGGTTGGCTTGATGGATTAAAAGAAGTTGCAAGAAGTAGCACAGAAGAATATGAATTAATAGTAAAAAAGGTAGTATCTCACGCATTTAAAAGAGAAAGTTATATTAAACTATGTGAGTTAAGTAATTATGTATTAAATAGTAATGATGATATAAATAAGCTTAACTATAAATTACAGACGGATGTAACTAAATTTGCAGATACTTATATAGTCAATACTGACGTCCAATTAATGGGAGATAAAGTAGAAGATTTATGGAATTTAATTACTAGTAGAAGAAACAATGGATTCTCAGGAATACCATCAAAATACAAGGATTTAAATAAATATTTTACATATGAGAATGGAGAATTAGTTGTTATAGGAGGAAGGGCTAAAAGTGGAAAGAGTATGTTCTTCTTAAATGAAGCTATTCATAAAGTAGAGAATGGAGTACCAACAGCTATATTTGATACAGAAATGAGTGATGAAAGATGGCTTGTAAGATACCTTGCTTTAAAAACTGGAATAGACATTCAAAGAGTAAAATCAGGTGAATATAGTAAAGAAGAAGAAATAGAAATTAATAATGCTATTAAATGGTTAAAAGATAAACCATTAATACATATTTATGATCCAGATTGGACTAAGGATAAAATCTATATGGTTGCAAAACAATTAAAATCAACAATAGGTTTAGGATTTTTAATTTACGATTATATAAAAGTTAATGATACATCAGCTGAAACTAAAGAACATAATGTATTAGGTGATATGACAAACTTTTTAAAAAATAAAGTAGGTGGAGCATTAGATATTCCAGTTTTAGCAGGAGGTCAAATGTCACCTAAAGAAGAAAGATTAGCAGATAGTGATAAGATTAATAGATATGCTTCAACTATCGCTTATTGGATACATAAGACAAAAGAAGAACAACTTAACGATGGAAAAGATGCTGGAAATTGTAAATTTAGAATTGATTATAATA
>NZ_JBOGCC010000314.1:0-1025 GCF_051656525.1 Clostridium sp.
ATCCTAATAGAAATGCAGTCTTTGAAAAAATCCACTGAGCTATTTCTACATTTGTAAATATGAGAAAATTTAATAGCATAATTAATATAAATGGTAAAACTCCTAGAATAATTTTCATTATTTTATTTGCCTTATAAAATATCATAGATAAAACTATACCTATTAAATATGCAACAATTGCTAACATAAATTGAAAAATTAAAGTTTCTAAAATTCTAGTAAAACCAGTAGCACTCCCACTAAGTCCATAAGACATATCATAGATTGATATACTTGGCATAAACATATTAGTAATTTTATTTATTATAATATCTATAACGGCTACAATAAAGGCTAAAGGGACTATTGAAACTATTAATCCCTTTATAAATGAAAGTTTTGAGATTCCACTTCCTTTAGTAAAATAATAATGTGTCTTAAAAACTCCTAGCCCACAACCAAATAAATATCCAATACTTACAAATTCAATTCCTGACATTCCACCTGACTCTGAAAATATAATTTTTGTTATAATGAATAATAAAAATTCTACCCCTAAGAATATTCCATAAAATATAGGAAGCCCTTTTCCTATTACACATGTATTAAACTTTGCAACTTTCATAGTTTTCATAAATGAACATCTTCCCCATTAATAGTCACTTTTCCAGCATCTCTATTTATTCTATCTGTAATTAAATTTATAAGTGTAGTTTTACCCGTTCCATTTCTTCCAAGTAAGCCATAAATCTTATTTTCTTCAATTTCCAAGCTTAAATCCTTAAAAATCACTTTATTACCATACCTTTTATTTAAATTCTCAATCCTTATTATGCCCATAACTTACCTCTCTTTTTTTATCATATTTATAATCTCATCCTCTGAAATATTAAGTCTTTTAGCTTCCTCAATAATTGGAAGTATAAATCCTTTTAAAAATTGCTCTCTTCTTTGCTCCATTAAAATTTGAGAACTCCCCTTTTTTACAAACATACCAATACCCCTTTTTTTATAAATAATCTCTTTATTAACTAAGATATTAAACC
>NZ_JBOGCC010000315.1:0-51006 GCF_051656525.1 Clostridium sp.
AATTAAAGTACTAATTATATAGACGCTCGGGAGGAGGAATAAAAATGGCAAAAGTTCAATATATGGGAACTGGTAGAAGAAAAAAATCAGTTGCAAGAGTAAGACTAGTACCAGGAAATGGTAAAGTAGTTATAAATAATAGAGACAGCGAAAACTATTTTGGATTAGAAACTTTAAGAGTTATCTTAAACCAACCTTTAGTTTTAACTGGAACTAAAGATAAATTTGATGTATTAGTTAATGTTCACGGTGGTGGATTCACAGGTCAAGCTGGAGCTATCAGACATGGTGTTGCTAGAGCATTAGTTAAATCTGATGAGGCTTTAAAATCAGAATTAAAAAGAGCTGGATTCTTAACTAGAGACCCAAGAATGGTTGAAAGAAAGAAATACGGTCTTAAAAAAGCAAGAAGAGCTCCACAATTCTCAAAAAGATAATTTGTTGGAACTTTATTATGAAGAGCAGAATGTATTCTGCTCTTTTTTTATATCTAAAAATATAAAATTAAAGATAGTATTTCATAAGGTAATTAATTTTAGAAAGTTTTATAAAAGGAAGAAATGGAATTTAAAGGATAGTTATGTTAAAAGTAGGTTAAAAATATTTTATAATTATTAACAAATGATAAAAAATGATGTACACTAAAGAAGAAAAGGTTAATAAAATTTGAATAATTTAAATATAAAATATGGACGGGGGACGTTGTTTTGAATTCTACAATCATGACTATAATAACTTTAATGGGTGGATTAGGATTATTCATCTATGGAATGAAGCTAATGGGAGATGGATTAGAAAATGCAGCAGGAGAAGGTTTAAAAAAGATACTTGAAAAAGTAACTTCAAATCCTTTTGTTGCAGTTTGTGTTGGAGCAGCAGTAACAGCAGTTGTACAAAGTAGTAGTGCAACTACAGTGATGGTAGTTGGTTTTGTTAATGCAGGACTAATGAATTTATCACAAGCAGTTGGAATTATAATGGGAGCTAATATTGGTACAACAATAACAGCTCAATTAGTAGCATTTAAACTAGATGATATTGCACCACTATTTGTTTTTGCAGGAACTGCTTTAATAATGGTCGCAAAAGCTAAGAAGAGAAAAGAGATTGGGAATATTGTACTTGGTTTTGGTATTCTATTTATGGGAATGGGAATTATGAGTGATGCAGTAAAACCACTTGCATCATCGCCAATATTTGCTCAAATTTTATCACAAGTAGCGGAGCACTGGTGGATAGGAATTATTGCAGGAGCAGCTATAACAGCAATTCTTCAGAGTTCTTCAGCAACTACAGGAATACTTATAGCACTTGCAGGTTCAGGTGTAATAGACATAAGAATGGCATTACCAATATTATTTGGATGTAACATAGGAACATGTATCACAGCTATGATAGCAACAGTTGGAACAAATAGAACAGCTCATAAAGCAGCTTTACTACATTTGATATTTAATGTAGGTGGAACAGTAATTTTCTTACCTTTCTTAGGAATGCTTGGAACATTGGTTACAAAAATGAGTCCTGGAGATGTTGAAAGACAAATTGCAAACTCACATACTGTATTTAATATAATTAATACACTTGTAATGTTACCACTTAGAGGTTGGTTAATAGTTATTGTTAATAAATTAGTACCTGGAGATGATGAGATTGAAAAGGTAGGACCAAAATATATTGATGATAGATTATTAGAAACACCAGTTATAGCAGCGGGACAAGTTATAAAAGAAACTATAAGAATGGCTAATAAAGCAAAGCATAATTTAGAAATTTCTATGGATGCATTTGTTAAAGGTGATGAAGAGTTAATTAAGAAGGTTCATGATAATGAGAAGATAATAAATGTATTAGAAGAATCAATAACAAGTTATTTAGTTAAGCTATCAAAGTGTGATTTATCCGATAAGGAAAAAGGAATAGTAGCATCTACTTTTCATATAGTAAATGATATTGAGAGAATTGGGGATCATGCACAAAATCTTGTTGAATTAGCAACACAAAAGATAGAAGAGAATATAAAGTATACTGATGAGGCTATAGGAGATTTGATAGAGATATATAATTATACAAAGATGGCATTACAAATTTCCATTGATAGTTATGAAAATAGAGATGTTGAAAAAGCTAATAGTATAGCTCCATTAGAAGAAAGAATAAATAAAGCAGAAAAGAATTATAGAGATAAACATATAAAAAGATTATATGAAGGAAAATGTAATGCATATGCTGGTGCAATTTTCTTAGATGCAATAAGTAACTTTGAGAGAATTGGAGATCATGCAACTAATATAGCAGAAAGTGTTATTGAAAATAATGCAATTTAGTGAAAAGTGAAGCGAAAGCTTCACTTTTTGTATTAAATGAGAGATGATTAGGAATACTAAATTAAGAATAATATTTGGAGGGAGGTGACTGTTTAAATAATTTGTAGATAGAAATAAATTATTTAAAAGCAGTGCCTATGAAAAAGATTATAAAAGAATTAGTAATAGTATTAATTTTTATTACAATAGGAATGAGTATGACAGCTTTTGCTATTGATGAGAATGAGTACAACAATGAGGATGGACTTGAGAGAGTTATTCTTATTGATCCAGGTCATGGAGGTGGTGACGGTGGTGCATCATCTCAAAATGGTACAGTAGAAAAAGTATTAAATTTAGAAATTTCATTAAAGCTAAAAAAGGCTTTAGAAGAAAAAGGCTTTAAAGTAGAGTTAACAAGAGAAACAGATGAAGCATTGTCTAAGAGAAAAAAAGATGATTTATGGATTAGATGTAAAAAGAAGAGGGAAACGAAGTGTGATGTATTTATATCAATTCATCAAAATAAGTTTAGTAATAAAACATGCAAGGGAGCTCAGCTTTGGCATGCAAGTAATAAAAAGAGTAAAAATCTAGCATTAAGTATACAAGGTTCGATAAAAGATAATGTTCAAAATGATAATAGTAGAATTCCGAAGGATGCAAAGAATGGTTTATTTATTTTGAAAGATGGAAATAAGAGAGCAAATGTGATTTTAGAATGTGGATTTATATCAAATGAAGATGATGAAAAAAATTTGAAAGATGAAAAATATCAAAAAAAATTAGCAGAAGCAGTAGCAGTAGGCATAGAAAAATATTATAAAGAAGAATCTAAAGAGTAATAAAAATACCTTTGAAGATAAAATATCTTTAAAGGTATTTTTTATTGATGAATATGAAATTTTTATAGTTGTAAAAATATTCTAAAATAATTAAACTAGTAATTGAAGAATATGTTAAGGAGTGATAGATGATGAGAGAGATTAATGTTAGTCTTGTAGAAGAGAAGATAAAAGAGTTATGTATAAATGCTAATTATTATTTAGGTGATGATGTAAATGAATCTTTAATAAAATTTAAGGAATTAGAAAAAAGTAATATAGGAGAGAAAATCTTAGAAAATATAATAGAGAATGCTAACATAGCAAAGGATGAAAGAATTCCAATATGCCAAGATACAGGAATGGCATGTGTTTTTGTAGAGATAGGGCAAGATGTGCATTTTATAGGTGGATTATTAGAAGATGCTATAAATGAGGGAGTAAGAAAAGGGTATGAGGAAGGATATTTAAGAAAGTCAGTTGTTAAAGATCCAATTGATAGAGTAAACACAAAAGATAATACTCCGGCTATGATTTACTATAATATTGTGGTAGGAGATAAAGTGAAATTAACAGTGGCACCTAAAGGGTTTGGTTCTGAGAATATGAGTAGGATTGCAATGCTTAAGCCATCAGATGGAATTGAAGGAGTAAAGAAATTTATTTTACAGACTGTAGAAGAGGCAGGTCCTAATCCATGTCCACCTATGATTGTAGGAGTAGGAATAGGTGGAACTTTTGATAGAGTAGCATATTTAGCTAAGAAAGCATTACTTAGACCAATCAATATGGAAAGTGAGTCAAAATATTATAGTGAATTAGAAAAGGAACTATTAAGAGAAATTAATAAACTTGGAATAGGTCCACAAGGCTTTGGAGGGCTTACTACAGCGCTTGGAATTAATATAGAGGTATTACCAACTCATATAGCCGGATTACCTGTAGCAGTTAATATAAGCTGTCATGCAACAAGACATAAGGAATGCATCATATAGGAGGAGAAAGACATGGAGATAAGATTAAAAACACCTTTAACAGAGGAGAAAATAAAAAATCTTAAAGCAGGAGATTCGGTATTATTAAGTGGAGTGATATATACAGCAAGAGATGCAGCACATAAGAGGTTAGTAGAACTTTTAGATAAGGGAGAAAAATTACCTATAAACATAAAAGATGAAACTATATATTTTGTAGGACCATCTCCAACAAAACCTGGATATGCAATAGGATCAGCAGGACCTACGACAAGTTATAGAATGGATGCATACTCTCCAAGACTTTTAGATATAGGGCTTAAAGGAATGATTGGAAAAGGAAAAAGAAATGAGGAGGTAATAGATTCTATTGTGAAAAATAAAGCAGTTTATTTTGGAGCAATAGGTGGAGCTGCTGCATTAATTGCTAGAAGTATAAGGAAAGCAGAGATCGTTGCATATGAAGATTTAGGAGCAGAAGCAATAAGAAGATTAGAAATAAAAGATATGCCACTTACAGTTATTATAGATAGTATGGGAAGAAATTTATATGAAATAGGAAGAGATGAGTATTTAAAGAGTAAAAAAGAAGGTAGATAGATATCTTAAAATAAAATTTGTAGAAAATAACCCAAATAGAAAATTTAACTCTATTTGGGTTTTAATTAGAATAAAAAGATTGTGTAAAATCTGAAAGAGAGTAAGTTTATATATTTTTAAAGCCTTTTCCACGAACTTCAGATATCTCCATTATGGTAATAAATGCTGATGAATCAATTGAGTAAATTTTGTTTTTAAGTGATAGCATTTCTCGTGTAGTAACAATGCAATAAAGCATTTTTTTCTTTTCATGAGTATACTCTCCTTCAGCTGGAAGAGAAGTAACGCCTCTATTTAAATCTTTAAGAACAAATTCCACAACATCTTTTTCTTTAGATGTTAAAATAAGCATCAATTTTCGACTATTGAGACCTCTAAGAACCTTGTCCAATACAAGACCTTGAACAAAAATTGAAAGTAGTGTATAGAGTGCTTTTGGTAATCCAAAAATTAAGGCGCCAACAATAACGATAATACAGTTTAGAATAAAACCAAGTTTACCAATTTCAAAATTAGAATATTTTTTACGTATTAACATGGTTATAATATCAGTTCCACCAGTTGATCCGTTTCTTAAAAAAACTATTCCATATCCAGCACCACATAGCGCACCACCATAAAGACAGTATAATAGTACATCATTAACATTTATTAACGTAGATAAAGGTTTAGTTATTATAAGAGATAAGGATAGAGAGAGCATTCCAATCCCAGAATATACAGTGAATGAAGTGCTAAGTTTTCTTAAACTGAGTATAAAAAGTGGTATGTTAATTACAAATACAGTAATACCAGCAGGAACATTTGCAAGATATTGTACTATTAATGCAAGTCCAGTAGCACCACCACTAAGTAGTCCAGCATGAGTTAAAAATAGATTTACCCCTAAAGAAGCAAGAAGACATCCAATAAAGATGAAGAATACATCTAAAAAGAAATCTTTGCTTTTAAAAAATTTGTTCATAAAAATCTCCTATGTAGTTTATTAAAAGTCAACATAATTATATAGAAAAAGTAAATAGAAGTTAACCTTTAAAAATAGGAGAAATTGACGAAAAAACGGTGAAATAAGTTAAAAACATAGACTTAAAGGTATAAATCTTTTATATAATAGTAAATTTAATGAATTACGTGAATATAGTATGGGATAAAAATTTAGTATGTTTAAAGCATAAAAAAATTATAAGATAAAATAAAATTTCCAGATATTTTTTAAGGTGGCTATATTATAAATTAAAAGACAACCACTTTTTCTTAAAATATGATAATATTTAAATATGATATTGGGAGGTAAGAAAGATGTTTAGGATAAAGTTACCAGGGAATGAAAAATACAAAAAGATAATATTAGTAATATTAGTTATAGTAGTTCTATGTGTATTATTTAACTATATGAAAGAGCATAGGAATAATGCTAATATAAATAATAAACCACAAATGGAAACAACTATATCATAAAGTAAATAGTTAAGAATTTTGTAACAAAACTAGATACTAATTTTAAATAAATTAAGTTAAGATAAATAGTAAAGGAGATGATACATTATGTTTAATATATTAGTAGTAGATGATGAGAAAGAAATAAGAGATGCAATAAATATATATTTAAGAGGAGAAAAGCTTCAAGTCTACAATGCAAGTAATGGGATAGACGCTTTGGAAATTATAGAGGAAAGGAATATACATTTGGTTATTTTAGATATAATGATGCCAAAAATGGATGGGATAGAGGCATGTCAGAAAATTAGAGAAAATAATAATATTCCAATAATAATGCTTTCAGCAAAGGGAGAAGATTCAGATAAAATATTAGGGCTAAATGTAGGGGCTGATGATTACATAACAAAGCCATTCAATCATTTAGAATTAGTGGCAAGGGTAAAATCACAACTTAGAAGATATGAAAGTCCATTATCAATTGAGAGTAAAGATTTTATAAAGGTAAGAGATTTGGAAATAGATACAGTGGCTAAAAAAATAACAGTAAGAGATGAAGAAATTAAAGTTACAGCAACAGAATATAAAATATTAGTTTTACTCGCATCAAACCTTGGAAGAGTGTTTTCTATAAAAGAAATATATGAAAAGGTGTGGGAAGAGCCTTTCTATAAGAGTGAGAATACAGTAACAGTGCATATTAGAAGAATTAGAGAAAAAATAGAAATAAATACCAAGGAACCAGAATATATAAAGGTGGTATGGGGAATTGGATACAAAATTGAAAAGTAACATAAAGCAATATTTTAGTACTTTATGGTTAATAGAAGTAATTTTATTAGTGGTATTAACAGTAATTAATGTTGAAGTAGCAATAGGGTATATTGGTAGTCCATCAACGGCAGAAGGAACTGGTGCAATTAATGCAGTTTTAAATAGAGAGAATTTTTATGAAAACTCATTGAAGCAAGATGTTAAAGTTATAAGTCAAAATTTATATAATGAAACAGATAGTTTAGGAAAGTTACTTACGGATTCACCGGGACAGATAGAAGCCATAAGAACAAAGTTATATAATGATAATTTATATACAAAGCCAAATGATTTAATAGGTAGTGGTACTCAAAGCCAAGTTATACCCAGCAATATATTTTTTATAATTAGAGATAAAGCAAATGGAAGAATTTTTTCAAACGACCCGTTTTTACAAGGGACAGATAAATTAAGTGAAAAAGAAATGTATGATGCAATAAGTGAAAAATATAGAGGGCAAAAAGTAATAATATATAGCTGTAACAATATAAATTTATATAATAATAGTGTTCAAGATGGATTAGTTACATATTCAACCAAAATTCTTAAACAATTTGAAGAAGTATATTATACTCCACAATCAACATTTACACCGGCTGTAAATAGTGCAATAGATGACTTACTGTTATTTACAATAAGCTTATTTGTAAATATATTGTTATTAGTAAAATTAATAATAATACTTATGGATGCTAAGGGGAAAGTTGAGATAAGTGGAAACTTTATTGGAGACATAATCTATATATTTAAATATGCATTTAAATATAGAGGACCTAGAAGAACTTTAATAATAAGTATTATTTTAAGCATTATATTTTATATAGTATACTTATATTTACTAGCGATAGGTGGAACTGAGAATAATGTGATAGCTAAATTCTTTGGAGCATATCCGTTTAAAGGAAGTATTGTACTTGTTTTAATGCCAATGATAGGAGTAATGTATTCGGTAAAAAGAAATATTGAAATTGGAATGGTGAGAGATTCATTAAAAATAATAAATGATGGAAATTTTGATCATACAGTTAGAGAAGTTGGTGGAACTGAGATAAGAGAACTTATAAAAAATATAAATAAGATGAAAGATGGATATAATATAGCTGTTGAAGAAGCACTGTATAATGAAAAGTTAAAGACGGAACTTATATCTAATGTATCTCATGATTTAAAAACACCACTAACATCAATAATAAATTATGTAAATATACTTCAAGATAAGAAAGTATCAGAAGAAGAGAAACAACAATACTTGAAAATTTTAGAGCAAAAATCTAGTAGACTTAAAAGTCTTATTGAAGATTTATTTGAAGTATCAAAAATAAATTCTGGGAAAATAGTTTTAGAAAAAGTTAAGATTGATATAACATCACTTATATATCAAGTGATAGGAGAATATTCATCAATATATGAAGAGAAACATATTGAATTTAAAGTAGAATGTGAAGAGGATGAGATAATAATGGATCTTGATGGAATAATGATATCAAGAGTTATTGAAAATATTGTTATAAACTCTTTAAAATACTCTATGGAAAATACAAGAGTATATGTATCAATAATAAAAGAAGAAAATGGAGTTTTAGTATCATTTAAAAATGTAGCAAACTATGAAATGGACTTTGATGAAAATGAAATGTTCGAAAGATTTGCACGAGCAGATAAATCAAGAACATCATCAGTTGAAGGTTCAGGACTTGGACTTGCAATTACTAAAAGTATAGTAGAACTTCATAATGGAACAACAAGAATAAAAAGAGATGGTGATTTATTTAAAATTTATGTATTTCTTCCTTTCGCAACTGAGAGAGATGAATTTATAAATAAGATAAATGAAGAACAAATGGAAAAAAATATAAAGGAGAATGAATAATATGAAAGCATTATTTATAGAATATCCAAAATGTACAACATGTAGAAAAGCTAAAAAATGGCTTACTGAGAAAGGTGTAGATTTTGAAGATAGAGATATAAAAGAAAATAATCCAACAAAAGAAGAGTTAAAAGCATGGCTTGAAATGAGTGGGTATGAAATTAAAAAATTCTTTAACACAAGTGGAGTTCTTTATAGAGAACAGGGAATGAAAGATAAGGTAAAGGTATTATCAGAGGATGAACTTTTAGATATCTTAGCAAAAGATGGTATGATGGTAAAGAGACCATTATTAATAATAGGTGAAAAAGTACTAGTTGGATTTAAAGAAGTAGAGTGGGAAGAAACTATAAAATAAGTATAGAAACTTCAAGCAAAAAAAGGAAGCTTGAAGTTTCTTTTTTAAATTCTGATTAATAAAAAATACTAGTGGAAAAATATAGTTGTCAAAAGATAAATGTTATTAAAAAAAGGAGATATTTAAAGATTTAATTATATAAAGTATACTTTTTAAGTCCAAATTAAAACTTTAATATTTTACATAATCTTAGATTAAAACTATAATAAGTTAGTCAATATATTGTATTGCTTTGGAGAAAATACAATATAACCATACTATATATTGTTGAAAGGGGCTTGGGTGCACACTATGAAAGAACTTTGTAAAATGGCTATAAAAGATATACAAGATGAATATGGAACTTACAGTGAGGACGTTTTAATAGAGAAAATGGAATTAATAATAAGAGAGGGAATGACAGAGGATGATATAAAAGAATCTCTTATACAAGTTTCATTAGAATTAACTACAGATATGGAACCTAACTGGCAAGATATAGCGTCTAAATTATATGTAGAAAAGCTTTATAATAAGGTAAGAGAAAATAGAGATTTAAAAGATAATAGTGAATTATATAAAAATCTGTATAGCTTTGTGAAAAACTTAGTTGATGATAAATTATATGGAGAGTATATTTTAGAGAATTATACAGAGAAAGATATAAGTGAACTTGAAAAAGAAATAAAACCAGAGAGAGATTTTCTTTTTACGTATAGCGGAATTAAACTTCTAGCAGGAAGATACTTAGTAGAGAACTTTAATAGAGAAATTTTAGAATTACCACAACAAATGTTTATGGGAATAGCAATGCATTTAGCAATTCCAGAAAAAAAAGAAAATAGATTGTACTGGGCAAAAAGATTTTATGATGTATTAAGTTCATTAAAAGCTACAATGGCAACTCCTACAATGGCAAATGCAAGAAAGCCTTTTTATCAATTAAGTTCATGCTTTATAGATACAGTTAATGATAGCTTAAAGGGGATATACAAGTCTTTAGATAACTTTTCAGAAGTATCTAAGTTTGGTGGTGGAATGGGAATCTATATAGGTAAGATTAGAGGACTCGGTTCACCAATTAGAGGATTTAAAGGAGCATCAGGAGGAATAATTCCTTGGGTTAAATTATTTAATGATACAGCAATTGCAGTAGATCAACTTGGAGTTAGAAATGGTTCAGTTGCAATTTGGCTTGATGCATGGCATAAAGATATGCCAGAGTTTTTACAAGTAAGAACAAATAATGGAGATGATAGAAAAAAAGCTCATGATATTTTCCCAGGACTTTGTTACCCAGACCTTTTCTGGAAGCTTGCAGAAAATGATATAGAAGCAGATTGGTATATGATGTGTCCACATGAAATTAAAAATGAAATGGGATATTCATTAGAAGATTTCTATGGAGAAGAGTGGGAAAAAAGATACTATGAATGTGTGGCCAATGAAAAACTTGAAAAAAGAGTTATGAAGGTTAAAGATATAGTAAGAATGATTATAAAAAGTGCAGCAGAAACAGGAACACCATTTGCATTTTATAGAGATACAGTAAATAAAATGAATCCTAATAAGCATAAAGGAATGATATATTCATCAAACCTTTGTACAGAGATAATGCAAAATATGAGTCCTATGGATATTCAAAAAACTGAAATAATTGATGAAAATGGGGATACAGTTATAGTTGAAAAAACAATAGCAGGAGACTTTGTTGTATGTAATTTATCATCAGTAGTTTTAGGAAATGTTGATGTAAATTCAGAAGAAGAGCTTGAGTATGTTGTAGAAACTCAAATTAGAGGAATGGATAATGTTATAGATTTAAATTATTATTCAGTACCTTATGCAGAAGTAACTAATAAAAAATATAGGGCAGTAGGTCTTGGGACTTCAGGGTATCATCATATGCTTGTAAATAATAGAATTCATTTTACTGATGAAGCACATAGAGAATTTGCAGATAGAGTTTATGAAAATATAAATTATTATGCAATAAAAGCTAGTATGAATATAGCAAAAGAAAAGGGAAGATATAAAGAGTTTGAGGGTTCAGATTGGGATAATGGACAATATTTTGAGTTAAGAGAATATAAGTCAGAAAGATGGAATAGCCTAAGAGAAGAAATAAATAAATATGGAATGAGAAATGGATATTTATTAGCAGTAGCGCCAAATGGTTCTACAGCAACGCTTGCAGGAACATCAGAAGGAGTAGACCCTGTAATGTCAAGATTTTGGCTTGAGGAGAAAAAGGGAAGTATTACACCTAAAACAGCACCAGGACTTTCAGATGAGACTTATTGGTATTATAACTCAGCATATAATATAGACCAAACGTGGTGTGTTCAAATGAATGGTGTTAGACAAAGACATATAGATCAAGGACAGTCATTTAA
Source organism: Clostridium sp. (assembly GCF_051656525.1). Classification (GTDB taxonomy): domain Bacteria; phylum Bacillota; class Clostridia; order Clostridiales; family Clostridiaceae; genus Clostridium. The sequence goes on from NZ_JBOGCC010000315.1 coordinate 11,558, forward strand.
CCTTTATATTACAACAAACTATACAATGAGGGGGATAATGAACCTTTATATAGAAGCTTGTAAGGCAGGAGTTAAATCAATATATTATGTAAGAAGTAAATCACTAACTGTTGGTGATTGTGAAAGCTGTTCGGCTTAGGAGGATGATTTAGATGAGTGGATTTGATATAAATAAAAAACCATTATTTAATGAATTTGGAGATACTGAAACTTCAAAAAAAAGAATGATTAATGGGAATACAACAAACTTAAATGATTTTAATAATATGAAATATTCATGGGTGTCAGATTGGTACAGACAGGGAATGAATAACTTTTGGATACCAGAAGAAATTAATTTAGCACAAGATTTAAAAGACTATAAACGATTAACTGATGAAGAAAGAACAGCATATGATAAAATACTTTCATTTTTAATATTCCTAGATTCTATACAAACAGCAAATTTAGGAAATATAAATAATTATATAACAGCAAGTGAAGTAAATCTTTGTCTTACAATTCAAGCATTCCAAGAAGCTGTACATTCACAAAGTTATAGTTATATGCTTGATACAATTTGTTCACCAGAAAAAAGAAATGAAATTCTTTACCAATGGAAAAATGACGAGATTCTTTTAAATAGAAATAAATTTATAGGGGAACTTTATAATAATTTTTTAAAGACTCCCAATAAACAAAATCTTATAAAAACTATAATGGCAAACTATATATTAGAAGGAATTTATTTCTATTCAGGATTTATGTTCTTCTATAATTTAGAGAGAAATGGGAAAATGCCAGGTTCAGCACAGGAAATAAGATATATAAATAGAGATGAAAATACTCATCTTTGGTTATTTAGAAGTATAATAAGAGAGCTTCAAAAAGAAGAGCCAGAGTTATTTACAGAGGAATTACAAGAAGAGCTTAGATTAATGATGAAAACTGGTGTAGATAATGAGATTGAATGGGGTCATTATGTAATAGGTGATAGAGTTCAAGGAATAAATAAGAAGCTTATAGAGGATTATATTAAATATTTAGGAAACATGAGATTAGAGGCAATAGGTCTTCAAAAGTTATATAGAGGGTATGATAGTAATCCAGCGGAGTGGGTTGATAGACAAGCGGATGCAAATTCAGTAAAAACAGATTTCTTTGAAGCAAAATCAACAGCATATGCAAAAGCAGCAACATTAATAGATGATTTATAGTGGAAATAGAGGCTAAAAAGCCTCTATTTTTTTTATAGAATTTGCTTAAATTTATTGATAAAAAATATATTAAATATTCTAAAAATTCAAAATAAATTCAATAAATATGAATTTAATAGATTAACACAAAAACAAATAAAGTACTATTAAAAAACTAAAAAATATTCTAAAAATTGAAATTAAGAACAAAAAAATGATATAAAAGAAATGAAAGTAGCCTTTTTCACTATAAAAATAAAAAAATAAGTAAAGTCGAAAAATGAAGAAAAAGTCTAAAAAAAACGACTAGAGAATAAAAATAATAAAGAAAAAAACTTCATAAGGTGTTAACAAATGAATAATTTATGTTATAATAAATTAGGTTTACTTGGGCGTGTAAAAGTTATCAATAAATTATTAATAATATTTTACGGACAAGGTAAAAGTGAGATGTTTTATGGATTTAGAAATAAGATCCATAATTAGAGGAGGATTTAACTATGATTAAAGGTATCGCAGCTTCAAAAGGATATGCTATAGGAAAGGTATTCTTACAAGAGCATGAAGAAATTATAATAACAGATGAAAAAATAACAGATGTAGAAGGTGAAAAAGTAAAGTTACAAGCTTCTTTAGATGCATCACGAGTACAGTTAGAGAAAATTAAAGCTAAGGCTATGAACGAAATGGGAGCAGAAAAAGCAGAAGTTTTTGAAGCACATATAACTCTTTTAGATGACCCAGAGTTTACAGGCCAAATGGCTATGGAAATAGAAAATAACTCATTAAATGCTATGAAAGCAGTAGACACTGTTACTAATACATTTGTAATGATTTTTGAATCAATGGATGATGCTTATATGAGAGAAAGAGCGGCAGACATTAAAGACGTATCAAAGAGAATTATAGCAAATTTAGCTGGAAAAGGTGGAGATGCTTTTGCTATAACTGAGAACAATACAATTGTAGTTGCAGTTGATTTAACTCCTTCTGATACAGCTCAATTAGACAGAAGTAAAGTTGTTGCATTCTTAACAAACATTGGAGGAAGAACTTCACATTCAGCTATTATGGCTAGAACATTAGAAATTCCTGCAATTGTTGGATTAGGAAACATAACAGAATTAGTTAAAACTGGAGATACTATTATAGTAGATGGTATTGAAGGTGTTGCTATAGTTAATCCTGATGAAGCAACAATTAAAGAATATACTGCTAAAAAAGAAAAATTTATTGCAGAGCAAGAAGAATTAAAGAAACTTATAAGCGTTAAAACAACTACTAAATCAGGTAGAAGAATTGAAGTATGTGGAAACATAGGAAAGCCTGAAGATGTTAAAGCTGTTATTGCTAATGGTGGAGATGGTGTAGGTTTATTTAGAACTGAATTCTTATATATGGATAGAGAAAGTGCACCAACAGAAGAAGAGCAATATGAAAGCTATAAATATGTTTTAGAAAATATGAAAGGTCAAGTTGTTATAAGAACACTTGATATTGGTGGAGATAAAACTTTACCGTACTTACCATTACCAGAAGAGATGAATCCATTCTTAGGATATAGAGCAATAAGACTTTGTTTAGATAAAAAAGAATTATTTAAAGTTCAATTAAGAGCGTTATTAAGAGCATCAGTTTACGGAAAGTTAGCTGTAATGTTCCCAATGATCTCAGGACTTCAAGAATTTGAACAAGCGAAAGAAGTTGTTGAAGAGTGTAAAGTTGAATTAAAAGCTGAAGGAAAAGAATACTCAGATACAATCCAATGGGGAATCATGGTTGAAATTCCAGCAGCAGCAGTAATGGCTGATGAGTTAGCTAAACATGTTGATTTCTTCTCAATTGGAACAAATGACTTAATCCAATATACATTAGCAGCAGACAGAATGAGTGAGAAGGTATCATACCTTTATAACCCAATGCATCCTGCAGTATTAAGATTAATTAAAATGACTATTGATGGAGCACATAAGCACGGAAAATGGTGTGGAATGTGTGGAGAAATGGCTGGAGATGAAGCAGCTATAGCTACATTAGTATCTTATGGATTAGATGAATTCTCAATGAGTGCATCATCAATCTTAACTGCTAAGAAAATAATGTTAGAACAAGAATAAGATTTAAATATATAAAGAGACTCGTTTTACTAGTTAAAGCGGGTCTCTTTTTATGCCCTAAATATGTCTAAATGATGAATAAATTATGAAATAATGATAAAATATTCTTAAAGATAGGGGGAGAAGATGAAAGATTTAATAGATATATTTAGAAGTTTTTTTAAAATAGGAGCATTTACTTTTGGTGGAGGATATGCAATGATTCCATTGATAGAAGATGAAGTGGTAAATAAAAAAGAGTGGATTGACAAGGAGGAGTTTTTAGATATATTAACAGTATCTCAAAGTTTACCGGGAGCAATTTCAGTTAATTGCTCTTTATTTGTAGGAAATAGTCTTTATGGATTTAAGGGAAGTATTGCAGCACTTCTTGGAGTAGCACTTCCATCATTTTTGATTATTTTAGTAGTTGCAAGTTTATTTATGACAATAAGAAATAATACATATGTAAATGCAGCATTTGAAGGGATAAATGCTGGAGTGCCAATATTAGTGCTTGCAGGAGTTTTAAGTATTTCAAAAGGTGTTAAAAAGAATAAGAAGAATATAGTAATTTTTATAATAGCTTTAATTTTATTAGTTTTAAATGTTAATCCTATAATTGTATTAATTATTTTTGCTATTTATGGTGGAATAATTAATAAAAAGAGAGGATAGCATATGGAAATTTTAATTAAATTATTTTTAGTATTTTTTAAAATTGGAGCATTTAGCTTTGGTGGTGGGTATGCAATGCTACCTTTTATACAAAAAGAAATAATAAAGGTAAATGGTTTTATAGATACAAGGGAGTTTTTAGATATAATAGGAATTTCACAAATGACTCCAGGACCTGTTGCTATAAATTCAGCTACCTTTGTTGGAGTTCGAGTAAAAGGAATAATTGGTGCAGTTTTTGCAACAGTTGGAGTAGTTCTTGCTTCATTAATTTTAGTATTAATAGTATCAAAGTTTTTAAAAAGATTTAAAGAAAATGAATTTATAAAAGGTGCACTTCTTGGAATGAGACCAGTTTTAGTTGCACTTGTAGTAAAAGCATTTTTGGATTTAGCGAAAGTTTCATATTTAAGTATAACTAATATATTAATTGGTGGAATAATTTGTTTTTTAATATTCTATAAAAAATTAAATCCAATTTTATGTATAGGTATTTCAGCAATGCTAGGATTTTTAATTTATGGAGTGATATAAAATTTGAAAAATATGAGCAAAATAATTTTGAAAATAAATTCTTAGGATGTGAAAGAATGATAAAAATTATAAAAAATGCAGAAGTTTATGCACCAGAACATTTAGGAAAAAAGGATGTTGTTATAGTTAGTGATAAGATAGAGGGGATTTATGAGAATATAAAAGTACCAGAAGAATTTTTAACAGTAGAAGTAATTGAAGCAGAAGGGAAAATATTAGTACCTGGGTTTATAGATGCACATGTACATCTTCTTGGTGGAGGTGGAGAAGGTGGATATAGAACAAGAACGCCAGAACTTTTATTAAGTAAATTAACTAGTGCGGGAATTACTACAGCAGTGGGCTGTCTAGGAACTGATGGAGTTTGTAGAAATATGAGAAGTCTTTTAGCTAAAGTTAAGGCATTAAAGGCAGAAGGAATTACAGCATATTGTTATACAGGCTCATATGATATACCAGTAAAGACTATGACTGATAGTATAAAGGGAGATTTGCTTTTAATTGAAGAAGTTATAGGCGTTGGTGAAATTGCTTTATCAGATCACAGAAGTTTACAACCAACAATAGATCAATTTATAAATACAGTAGCTCAAACTAGGGTTGGTGGATTGTTATCAGGAAAGGCAGGAATAGTTAATGTCCATTTAGGTGGTGGAGCAAGGAAACTTGAATATTTATTTCAAATGCTTGAAAGAAGTGAAATTCCAGCAAGTCAAGTTTCGCCAACACATATGTGTAGAACAAAGGAACTTTTAGATGCAGGAATTGAGTGGGCAAAGGTTTCAGGATATGTAGATTTAACTACCAGTGCTGATCCATTGCATTTAGAAGAGGGAGAAGTTTTGGCCTCAGAAGGATTAAAATATTTATTAGATAATGGAGTATCGATAGATAATATAACATTTACCTCTGATGGGAATGGCAGTATGCCTGTATTTGATGAAGAAGGAAAGCTTATAGGGCTTGGAATATGTAGTGTTGATAGTTTATATGAAGAAGTTAGGAGAGCAGTTTTAATTGAGAAAATACCTTTAGAAGATGCTATAAAAGTAATAACAGAAAATCCAGCTAAAGTTTTAAAGCTTGGAAATAAAGGAAGAATAGATGTAACCAAAGATGCAGATATGATTCTATTAGATAAAGAAACTTTAGAGATAGATACTGTTATAGCACTTGGGAAAAAAATGATAGAGAATAAAGAAGTTTTAGTTAAAGGGACATTTGAATAGCAAGTCTATTTATTTTATAAAAATATAAAGCAAAAGCTATACTGATAATTTAGTATAGCTTTTGCTTTAATATTTTATAATAGAATTTAATGTAGTAATACCTGTACTTAGATTTTTATAAGAATGCTCTTTATCAGCTTCAAATTTTAATGAATCAAATTTTTCTAGTTTAAATTCTTGTTGATTGATTGTTATTAACAAAGAACCTTCCATTACTGTAATAATCTCAATGCTCCCTTTGTTATGTTTTTCTGTAAGAGTAGTCTTATTATTGGGAGTTAAATAAATTCTAAACGTTTCTATAGCGTGAGCTTTTTCTTCTCTAAAAACAAAATCAATTTTAAAAGATTTATCGATACTTTCTAGAATGTTTTCAGAATTTGCTTTTGATAAGGAAATTTCTTCTTCGTAATTTGTTAATTCAGCTAATGTTGTATTTAATTCAGTGCATAATTTCCAGATGATGTTTATAGTAGGATTAGCTTCACCACGTTCTATTTTAGAAAGAGTGAGTCGGCTAATTCCTGTATTAATAGCAAGTTGTTCGATTGTAAGATTTTTAGAACAGCGAATTTTATTTATAGATTCTCCAATTTTAGATATAAATCTTTTTGAAGTTAATTCATTTATATTCATTAAATGTCACCACCTTTTAATATATAATTTATTATACATCTGAATTTAAAAAAAGTATATTATAATATACTTTTTTATATAAAATAAATAATATACTTTACATTTGTGAGAAAAAAGTATATTATAATATACAAAAGGAGGAGGTTTTATTATGAAAGCAATATTTATCGGAATTATATCATCAATGTTTTTTTCAGCAACTTTTGTTGTAACTAAACTTATGGGAACAGGGGGAATAAGTTGGGAGTGGACATCTTCACTACGATTTATATTAGCATTACCATTTTTATTATTAATTGTTGCATTTAGAGGAGAACTTAAGTCATTATTCAAATCTATACATAAGAACTTTTTAAAATGGATGTTATGGGGAAACTTATCAGGGATAGTATTTTATTTTCTGTTGACTATATCTTCGGATTTTGCTCCATCTTGGTTAGTGGCAAGCAGTTGGCAGATAACTATAATAGCAGGATTACTTTTATCACCTTTATTTTTTATTCCTATAACAATTAATGGAAAAACAACTTTAATAAGAGGAAAAATTCCATTAAAAAGATTGTTTATGTCATTATTTATATTAGTAGGTGTTGTTATAATGCAGTTAAATGAACTTAATACTATTTCATTAGCACACATTCTAAAAGGATTTATTCCTGTTGCTATAGCAGCTTTTTTATATCCATTAGGTAATAGAAAGCTTATGGAAGTTTGTGGAGATGAGATTAATAGTTTTCAACGTTCATTAGGTGTTGCAATAGTAAGTATGCCACTTGCGATAATATTTGCTATTATTGGTGGTAGTAAGTCAACTTTATCAGGAATGGATTTCTTTCAAGCATTAATTTTAGCGTTATTTTCTGGAGTTATTGCAACTATTACTTTCTTTTTTGCAACTACAAAAGCAAAACATGATTTATCACTTTTAGCAGCAGTAGAATCAACTCAAGCTGGAATGGTTGTCTTTACAGTAATAGGTTCAATTATATTTTTAAATGGAAGTTTTCCAACAGGTTTTTCATTATTAGGGATAATTATTATAATTATAGGGATGATTGTAAATTCATTTATAAAATAAATTTAAATATACTAAAAAGCCATTTTAATTTTTAAAATGGCTTTTTAGTATAAATTGATAAAATTTAATCTGTAAAAAATTTATTAGCTATATTTTCAGTAAGAGAATTAGTTTCATGAGTACAAATATTTAATAAAAATATTGCTAAAGGGTCTAAAATATTTATGTCGTTAGTAAATTTTAAAATTGTTAAAGTTAAAGAAATAATATATTTTGTAGTATCATTTAATTTATATGTGGTAAAGCGAGTATTTTTATTTAAAAGAGTGATAGTTGAAATGAAGCTTTGTGTAAATTTTTCAGGGTCATCTGTAACGATAGATGCAAATCCTAAGATAGGTAGAGCTTCATTTCTTATAATGTAATTTTTCTGTTCAAATAACTGCTGAAGTTTAACAGTACGAAGGCATCGGTTAGATATAGGTAAATTACTAAATATGAGAGCCTCAGAAAGTGATTGGACATGATTGCTTGGAAAATATTTAATTTCTTCTAAATATTTATAGCAGTTCTCAGTTTCGTTAACTTTTTGAAGTGTATCTTGAAATCTCGATACAAATAAAGAACAAATACTAATATCTTCAGGCCCAATTATAAACCAATGACGTTCTTTAAAATTGTTATAAGTATATTTTAATGTATCAATTAAATTTATACATGTGGAGTTTTTATAATAAAAATGTAGTACTTCAGATGAAACAGCTAAAAATGTATTTGATGAGAAAGCAAGTTCAAGCTCATTAAAAGTAGAGTTAACATCTTTTAATGAAATAGATGGATTTATAGTTAAAAGTGTTGCTAAAATTAATGTATGCTCTTTTCTAAAGGGAGAATCTTCATCAAAGGAAATTTTTATAGAGTGTAGATTTTCTTTAATATTAGATGGCGATAAAGTTATATTTTTTAATGTAGCAATTAGGGCAGAAAATTTAATAGTAGTGTTATGGCTTACAAAACCATAAATATCATCAAGCATAAACATATTATCTAGAAAAAGGTTAATGAATTTGTTATTTATCATAAAATCACTCCAATATAAATAGAATTTTTATAAAAATTATTATATCCAGTTTAGAAACAAAATATTAGAATTTGAAGATGGTTTAGTTAGTAAATTTATGTGAAAGAGTAAAAAATAAGTTAAAATTTTTGAAGATTATAAAGATTTAATAAATTTATAGAAAATAATTGAGAATAATCTACAGAAATATTTTTAAAATAGTAATTCTAGTTTATAATGGATAAGTAAAGATAAGTAAAGTTACTATTTTAAAGAGAATTAAAAAAATTTTGTATGAGGTGAAAGTAATGAAAAAAGGATACTATATTGGAGTAGATTTAGGTGGAACTAAAATTTACACAGCATTAGTAAATGAAGAAGGAAAAATATTTAGAGAAAAAGAAGTTAAAACAGAAGCTGAAAAAGGTGTAGATAAAATAGTTGAGAATATAAATGGAACTATAAGTGCAGTTTTAGAAGATATGGATATAAAAGATATATTAGCAATAGGTATAGGTTCGCCAGGACCATTAGATGTTAAGAATGGACTTATAGTTGAAACTCCAAACTTACCATTTAAAAACTTTAATATTGTTAAAGCTGTAAAGGATGTATACGATACACATGTATTTTTAGATAATGATGCAAATGCTGCAACACTTGGAGAATTTTTATTTGGAGCAGGAAAGTTAACAACAAATATGGTATATGTAACAGCTAGTACTGGAGTTGGAGGAGGAGCAGTTCTAAATGGTAGAATATTTAGAGGAAGCACTTCAAATGCAGTAGAAATAGGACATACTACTGTAAATGTTCATGGAAGAAGATGTGGATGTGGAAATAGAGGATGTGTTGAAGGAATTTCATCAGGAACTGCTATAGCTAAAACAGCAAATGAAGCGGTAAGAAGTAATGCAATAACATCACTTAAAAATCATGATGTTGTAACTGCTAAAGAAGTATTTGAAGAGGCAGCTAAAGGAGATAAAGTATCACAAGATATTTTAAATGAAGCTTTATCATATTTAGGAATTCTTTTTGCAAACTTAGCAAATTCATATGATCCAGATGTACTTGTTTTAGGTGGAGGAGTTTCAAATGGAGGAGATATCGTTTTTGAAAAAATAAATGAAGAACTTCAAAAGAGAGCATTAAAACCGATAAGAGAACATGTTGTTGTTAAAAAAGCAGAACTTGGTGGAAGAGCTGGAGTGCTTGGAGCAGCAGCGTTAGCTATTACAGAGCTTGAGCATTTTGATAGAGTTGGAAGAATTTACGAATAATTAGAAGATTTAAAATTAAAAATTTTGTAGAAACTGGCTTAGGCCAGTTTTTTTATTTGAAAATTTTAATGAAGCAATCAATATAAACGGATAAAACTTTAAAATAAAAGGAAAAATAAAGAGGAATAATGCAAAAATGCGAAAAAATTTCCTAATATTATCAAAGATTAAAAATTCTGAAAAAATAAGAGTGTGATAAATGTTATATAATCTAATAATATGAATAGTTAAAATTATAAGAAAGACGGATGGTTAATTAATAGGCAAATATATATTGTTAATATAAGGGATATATATTTTACTAATAAAAACCAAAAGGATAAAATTTAAAATAGAGGTGATTAGATTGAAAAAAGAATTAGTAAGTAAAGAACTTAAGGAAGTTTTAAGAGCAGAGATTAAAGAGTATAGAGAGAATGGACATAAATTCTTAAATAAAGAATTAACAGTACCACAATTTAAGAAATTATCTGGTGGAATGGGTTCATATGCACATAGAGGCGGAAAAGAATTCATGATAAGATTAAAAACGCCATCAGGAGTTATATCAAAAGAAGATTTCAATCAAATATATGATTGGGCAGTTAAATATAAGAGAGAATGGATACATCCTACAACAAGAGAAGCTATACAATTCCATGGTATGACTATTGATGAGGTTTGTGATTTAATGGAGGAAGCTTTAGACTATGGAATATATTCAAGAGGATCTGGAGGAAACTATCCAAGAAATGTTGCAATTTCACCACTTGCAGGAGTAAATCCAAAAGAAGCATTTGATGTTAGACCATATGCTGAAAAAGTAAATGAGCATATTATGTCAAAAGTTAATCAATATAAACTACCAAGAAAAATTAAGATAGCAATGGCATCAGATTTTAATGATGAACCACACTGTACAATAACAGATTTAGGATTTGTAGCAGTAAAAGAAAATGGTAAAGATATGTTTAAATTATATATGGGTGGAGGACTTGGAAGAAATTCTAGAGTTGGTATAGAATTCCCAGAGTTAGTAGATCCTATGGATGTTGTATATCATGCAGAAGCTATGACAAGAATGTTTATAGCAGAAGGTGATTATGAAAATCATAATAAAGCTAGAATAAGATATATTGCTGAGAGAATGGGAGATGAAGCATTTGTAGAATGTTATAAAAAGCATTTTGCAGATGTAAAAGCTAACTTAAACTTAGATATTACAATAGAGCCAAAAGAAATTAAAAAAGCTGGAATTAAAACTACAACAGTAGATAATAGATTAGTAGCACAAAAACAAGATGGATTATATGCAGTATACTTCCACCCAGAAAGAGGTATAGTAGATACAAAAGTTTTAGGCGAATTATTAGAGTTAACTAATCCAATGGAAGATGTGTCATTTAGAATAACAATGGAAGAAGGACTATACATCATAAATTTAAATGGTGATGAGGCAAATAAAGTTTTAGAATTCACAAAAGGTAAGGGTGGAGAACTAAAAGTTATGCAAAGTATTTCTTGTATTGGAGTTCCAGTATGTCAATTAGGAATTGGAAACAGTCAAGGATTAGTAGAAATGATAATTAAAAAGTTAAAAGAAGAAGGTATAACTAAAGATTTATTACCAAGAGTACATGTATCAGGTTGTGGAAACTCATGTGGAGTACATGAAATTGGAGAGATTGGATATACTGGAAAAACAAAAAGAGTTAATGATGCACCAAGAAAATGTTTTGAATTACATGTTGGTGGAAAATTTGAAGTTGGAAACACAGGACTTGGAACAATATATGGAGATATGTTAGAAGATGAAATACCAAACTTTATATTTGATTTATATAAAGAGTTAGAATCAGTAAATCAAACATTTGAAAAATGGTATGTAGAAAATAAAGAAAAATTTGCTGAAGTAGTAAGTAAGTATTTAGTATAAAAATAGGGGGATGGACTTAAAGTCTGTCCCTTTTTTAGAATATAAATAAAAATTTAGTGAAAAATAATAAAGAAAATCTTTTAAATATTAAACTTGAGTGAAATTATCAGAATTGTGTGGATTTTTCAAAAAATTAGTGTATAATAGTAACTAGATAATAATTAATATCGGAGGTAGAGATATGTTCTATACAGATGAGAAGGTTTATGGAAACCTTTTAAATGGAGAGTGGATTATAAATAATGAAAATTTAATAGATATAAAATCACCTATAAATAATGAACTAGTTGGTTCAGTTCATGCTATGAGTACAGAGGAAGTAGATGAAGCAATAAAGATTGCAAAAGAAGCACAAAAAGAGTGGGCAGAGGTTCCAACAAATGAGAAAGCAAAGATTCTTCATAATGTAGCAGATCTTTTGGAAGAGAGAATAGAAGAGATGGCTAAAATTATGGTTTTTGAAATAGCAAAAGATAATAAAAGTGCTATGTCAGAAATAAAAAGAACAGCAGATTTTATAAGATTTACAGCAGATGCAGCAGAAAACATTAAGGGAGAATCATTACCAGGAGATTCATTTCCAGGATTTAAAAATGATAAAATCTCAATAGTGACAAGAGAAGCATTAGGAGTAGTTTTAGCAATATCACCATTTAACTATCCAGTAAATTTAGCAGCTTCTAAAATAGCACCAGCTTTAATGGCAGGAAATGCAGTTGTATTTAAACCAGCAACTCAAGGAGCTATTTCAGGAATGTACTTAACTAAAGCCTTTAATGAAGGTGGAGTTCCAAGTGGACTTATAAATACTATTACAGGAAAAGGAAGTGAAATTGGCGATTATATTGTAACTCATGAAGGAATTGATTTTATAAACTTTACTGGAAGTAGTAAGGTAGGAAAAAGAATTTCTAAAATAACTGAAATGAAACCTATCTTAATGGAGCTTGGGGGAAAAGATGCAGCAATAGTTTTGAGAGATGCAGACGTTGAACTTGCAGCTAAAAATATTGTATCAGGAGCATTTTCATATTCAGGACAAAGATGTACAGCTGTTAAGAGAGTTTTAGTTCAAGATTATGTAAGTGATGCATTAGTTGAAAAAATAGTTGAGCATATGAAGGATGTTACTTACGGAAATCCATTAGAAGGAGATTTTACTGTAGGACCTTTAATTGATGAAAAAGCAGCAGATTTTGTTGAAGGATTAATTAAAGATGCTATCGATAAAGGAGCAACACTTTTATGTGGTGGTAAAAGAATTGGAAATATGATTACACCAACTCTTTTTGATAATGTAACTGAAGAGATGAGAATAGCTTGGGAAGAACCATTTGGACCAGTACTTCCAATTATAAGAGTGAAAAATGTTGAGGAAGCAATAAGAATTGCAAATGAATCAGAATACGGACTTCAATCATCAGTATTTACACAAGATATAAATAAAGCGTTCTATGTAGCAAATAAATTAGAAGTAGGAACAGTTCAAGTTAATAATAAAACTGAAAGAGGACCAGATCATTTCCCATTCTTAGGCGTTAAATCATCTGGTATGGGAATTCAAGGAATTAGATATTCAATTGAAGCTATGTCAAGAGTAAAAGCAACAGTTATAAACTTAAACTAAGAAAAGGCTAGTGAATTTTCACTGGCTTTTTAAATGAAAAAAAGTGCAGCATTTTAATTACTGCACTTTTAAAGTTATTGTTTAAAAAAAGTATGGTTACCAATAACTTTAGAATCTTTCTTTGCTGTTTCTTTCATCCATGAACAAGTGGCTATAGATGGATTATAAAAGAATAATGCCTCATTAGTTGGATCTTTTCCACGGATTGCCTCATAAACAGCATCATAGCAAGATTCGTTTGTCTGGGTATCTAAACGACCATTGACTACACATGAAAATGCATTTTTTTGGAAAACTACATTTTGAATTGTGTTTGGAAAATTTGGACTCATAACACGATTTAATACAACAGATGCAACAGCAACTTTACCTTGGAAAGGTTCGCCACGACTTTCTGCATAAACTAGTTTAGCCATTAAATCAATGTCTGCCTTAGTTATTTTTAATTGTGAACCATTATGGTTAAAAACTTCTATTTCATTTTTTGTGTTTCCTTTTTGAACAGCTGTACTTGATGGAATAGCTTCTTCATAATCAAGGTTAAAAGCTGTTTTACTAATTTTTGACTCATTTCTATAAACTTTAGAAGAAATTTTTTCTTGTTCTGTAGATTCAAAATTAACTGCAAAAACAGAAAGTGAAGTACCTCCTAAAAGTATTATAGCTAGTAAAAAAAGACTGAAAAATTTTTTCATAAAAAACCTCCTTTTTACAACCCAGTCCAAATATATTATTGCCCAAAATAAAAAAAATATACTATTTATTCTTTAAATTGGATATTTCATTCTTTAAATTAGTATATGAAGTATTGAAGTTATTATATGATTTAAAGGCTTCGTCATATAAATTTTGAGCAAGGTTATTATCAGCTTCTACTAAATTAAGATTAATAGCATCATTAAGCGTATTTAAATATAGCTTATACTCTTGAATACATACTTCAAGGGCATTAGAAATTAATGAACCTGATTCAGGAATTGATAACATATAATATTCTTCTTCAATTTCAGAAAAAATATTCTTTTTTTTATCTAAATCTTCTAAAATAGGTGTTAAAGATTTATTATTTTCTTTAATATTGGTTATAGCAGGGGCTAAATCTTCATTTAATGAATCAAATTTAGTAAGGAGTGGAGAAAGTTTTAAAAGGAAATTACGTTCTGATGTTTTTTTTATATCTGTTAATGTATTTAGATTTATAACTGTATCAAAGTAAGTACAGGTATTTTTAAAAAATGAAATAGATTCATCAGATGTAATTTTGTTTAATCCGTAGATATCAAGATTTTTTAAACTTTCAATGTAAAGAGAAAAGGTTTCTTTGTATTCCTTAAGATTTTTTTCAAGATTATCGCTATCAGGTGATAAATACATAGATAGGGCTTGTTTAACTAAATTAATATTTAAAGTTAAGCTAGTATCTAAAGCTGATTTTACTTTTTCATTATTAGTTGAAGGTTGTATAACTAAAACATTTTGTTTAGCAATATCTAAGTCTTTAGATAGTAATGGTAAAATTTCTTTAGATTTATCTGTATTTACAGTATCATTTTCTATACAAGAAGAGAGTGATGAATTCATTTTGTAAACTTCTGTAGAGATTGAATTTAATTGACGAAAATCTGAATTTTTAGGATTAAGTTTTGTAATAATGAGTAATATTAAAGGTATTAAGATAATTATTGAAGCAAAAGAGAGCGCTTTAAAATTTTCTTTGTAAATACCTTTTATAAAATTTATGAAATCAGACATTTTTAGAATTCCTCCTTTTCATAATCTAAAAAAAGTAATCTCATAAGATTATATTAAGGTTATACATAAAATATTATAAATTTTGAAAAAAAGTAGTATCATTTATATCATAGGAAATACTATTTAGTGTATAATTTAACTTGATAAAGAATGGGGTGACAAAAAAAGTGCAGGATTTTTTTCTAGGAACATTAAATGCAATAAGAAATATTTCAATTTGGTCTATTATAGATATATTAGTTGTTTCTTATATTTTTTATAAGGGATATATGCTTATAAAAGAAACAAGAGCAGAACAGCTTTTAAAAGGAATTTTATTTATAATAGCACTAATACCAATAAGCTATATATTAAGGTTAAATATGCTTTATTTTATTTTAAATAAAACATTAACTATTGGAGTGTTATCAGTAGTTATTATATTTCAACCGGAAATTAGGCGTGCGCTTGAACATCTAGGGCAAAGTGCTTTTAATGATTCAGGAAGGCCAAGGGATGAGCAAACAGTAGAAAAAGTTATTGATGAAATAGTAACGGCCTCTCAAAATTTAGCAGAAACAAAGACAGGGGCATTAATAGCTATTGAACAAAATACAGGGCTTGGGGAAGTTTTAGGTTCTGGAACAATAATAGATGCAGAAGTAAGTTCGGCACTTTTAGAAAACATATTTGTAGTAAATACTCCACTTCATGATGGGGCAACAATAATAAAAAATGATAGAATTCATGCGTCAGGATGTGTTCTTCCTTTAACTAAGGATAATAGCATAAATAAAAAGCTTGGAACAAGACATAGGGCAGGGATAGGATTATCAGAGAATTCAGATGCTATAGTTATCATTGTTTCAGAAGAAACAGGAGTAATATCATTAGCTATAAGAGGAAGACTTACTAGAAATTATGATAAAGAAAAGTTAAAAACAACTTTAAAAAGTTTAATAGTGGAAAAGAAAAGTACAGGAAAATCAGCAAGTGAGAAGGTGAAGGCATGGATAAGGGATCTGCAAAAGAAAGACTAATAATAAAACTTGTCTGTGTACTATTATCTTTTTGTCTTTGGATATATGTAACAAACGTAGAAACAGTAATTAAAACATATACCCTTAAGAATGTACCAGTACAAGTAACAAATACAGAAGCATTGAAAAATTATGGTTTAGCATTAGTACCAGGACAAAAATTTACAGTGGACTTAAATTTAGAAGGGCCATCAAAGGAAGTATATTCAGTAAAGCCTAGTGATTTTATAATAAAAGCAGACTTAGGTGAATATGCCTTAAAAAATGGTGTTAATAATATTCCAGTTCAAATAATAAATTACCCACAACAAATAAATATAAAAAATAATGGATATTTAGTAGTTCAAGTAAAATTAGAAGCATTAGAAACAAAAACTTTTGATTCAGTATCAAATGTAACTGTGAATTTTGCACCTAATGTATATAAGCAAAAAATAAATTTTACATCAGAAAAAATAGATGTGACAGGACCACAAAGTTCGGTAAATCAAGTTGCACAAGTAGCGTTAGTTGGATCTATTAATGATGTAGCAGGTCCAATAACGAAGACATTTAAATATGAACCATTGAATGCAAATGGGCAAGTAGTTAAAAATGTAGAGTTAAGTCAGAAAGAAGGAACTATAGGAGTAGAAACTAGTGAAGGGAAAAAAGTAAGCCTTGAAGCTAAGTTTACAGGAACACTTCCAAATGGAATAACTTTAAATAGTGCTTCATTATCACAAGATTATGCGTATATCATTGGTAATAAAAATGCATTAGCAAATATAAATAGTTTGAATTTATCGCCAATAGATTTATCAGAAATTACAGAAGATACTAAGAAGAATGTTAATATAGTTGTTCCACAAGGTATTAAAGTAGCTAATGGAAATACATCAGTTACTGTATCTATAAATGTGAATACAACTAACAATTCACAAGAAAATAACAACAATAGTAATACTAATAACGATAACAATAGCAATAACGACAACAATAATAA
Source organism: Clostridium sp. (assembly GCF_051656525.1). Lineage (GTDB taxonomy): Bacteria > Bacillota > Clostridia > Clostridiales > Clostridiaceae > Clostridium. The sequence continues at coordinate 28,565 of NZ_JBOGCC010000315.1, forward strand.
AACAATAAATAAAAATTTTGAGATACCAATAAATTATACAGGAATAAACTCAGGATTAAAGTTAGAGAATAATCAAAGTACAGTTAATATAACAGCAAATGGTACAGAAAGTCTTATAAATGGATTAAGTAGTTCAGACTTTACTGCAACAGTAGATTTAAGCAGTTATAAAGAGGCAGGAGAGATATCTGTAACACCTAAAATAACAGTGGACAAAAATGTAGCGATACAGAGTATACCAAATGTATCTATAAAATTGATAAGTAGTGAAACAGATAATAAGGTTGCAAAAAATGATAAAAAATAGGAGAAAAAAATGGCTATAAGAGTAAATAATATTACATTATCTATAGATGAAGATATGAGTTTTATAAAAAGTAAGACTTGTAAAAAATTAAAGATTCCAGAAAAAAATATAAAAAGTTTTAAAATACTAAAAGAAAGTATTGATGCAAGAAAGAAGGATAATATAAAGTTTAATTATTGCGTAGAAGTTGAATGTGATAATGAAGAAAAAATTGTAAAAAAAGCAAAAGATAATAGTATTACATTAGATAATTATAAGGAAGAAGAAATTATATTCGGAACTAAAGAAATGAAGTCTAGACCAGTAGTTATAGGTTTTGGACCTGCTGGGATATTTGCAGCTTTAACTTTAGCACAAAATGGTTATAAACCAATTGTATTTGAAAGAGGAGAAGATGTGGATGAAAGAAGCAAAACTGTGGATAAGTTTTGGGCGAATGGAACATTAAATTTAGAATCAAATGTACAATTTGGTGAAGGGGGAGCAGGGGCTTTCTCAGATGGAAAATTAACAACAAGAATTAAAGATAGAAGATGTTCTTATGTATTAGAAGAATTAGTTAAAAGTGGTGGACCAGAAGAGATAATTTATTCAGGAAAACCACATATAGGGACAGACATATTAAAGGTTGTAGTTAAAAATATTAGAGAAGAAATTAAAAGTTTAGGTGGAGAGGTTTTTTTTAATTCAAAGCTTGAAGACATAGTTTATAGTAATGGAAAACTTGAAAAAATTATTATAAATGGTAAAGAAATTAAATGTGAAAATTTAATTTTAGCAATTGGACATAGTGCAAGAGATACTTATGAGATGCTTTATAAAAGAGATGTGTTTATGGAACAAAAAGCATTTGCGATTGGAGTTAGAATTGAGCATCCACAAGATATGATAAATAAATCACAATATGGAGATTATGCAAATCATCCAAGACTTAAAGCAGCTGATTATAAATTGGTATATCAAAGTGAAAAATTTAAGAGAGGTGTGTACTCGTTTTGTATGTGTCCAGGTGGAGTAGTTGTAGCAGCTGCATCTGAAGAGAAAAGATTAGTATCTAATGGGATGAGTTATCATGCAAGAGATAAAGAAAATGCAAACTCTGCTTTAGTTGTAACAGTAGGACCAGAAGACTTTAAAGGAACGCATCCTTTAGCAGGAATGGATTTTCAAAGACACTATGAGAGACTTGCTTATGAACTTGGCGGAGGAGATTATAAGGCACCAGTTCAACTTGTTGGAGACTTCTTAGAAGATAAGAAGTCAACAAAGCTTGGAGATGTAACCCCAAGTTATGAGCCAGGTTATGAATTTAAAGAGTTGAAAAATTGTCTTCCTTCATATGTTGTAGAAACAATAAAAGAAGGAATAGAAGTATTTGATAAAAGAATAAAAGGATATGGAAGACATGATGCAGTTTTAACTGGAATTGAAACAAGAACATCAGCACCAGTTAGAATGGTAAGAAATGAAAAACTTCAAAGTATATCTGTTGAAGGACTATATCCAACAGGTGAAGGTGCAGGTTTCGCAGGTGGAATAATTTCAGCAGCAGTAGATGGAATTAAGGCAGCTGAAAATATAATGAAAGAATATAAGAAGATATAAGATAAGAGCTATGGAAAAAAATCCATAGCTCTTTACTTTTAGGCAAGAGGTTTTTTTGTATTACATTTGTAATGAATATAGTTTATATTATTCTAATTTCAAAAAAATGTGAATTTAAATTATCTTAATATTCTGAAAACTTGAATTTTAAGGAAATTTTCTGATACAATACTAATAGATATTGTTATAAAATTAACGAAATAAAATTCCAAATATGGATTAATAGGTTAAAATGAAAGTTTATATAAATAAAATAGTAAGAGGTGCAGTAAAATGAGTAAAAATTTTGATGAATTATTATCAAAGGCTAAAAGCGTAAAATTAAAAAAGGTATCGGTTGCAGTAGCACAAGATGAACCAGTATTAGAAGCAGTAAAATCAGCCAAAGAACAAGGTATAGCAGATGCTATATTAGTTGGAGACAAAGTAAAAATAAAAGAGATTGCAGAAAAGATAGATATGGATTTAACTAATTATGAAATTATAGATGAGCCAAATGTTAATAAAGCAGCTCTTTTTGCAGTTCAACTTGTATCAAGTGGAAGAGCTGATATGGTAATGAAAGGTTTAGTTGATACAGCTACATTCTTAAGAAGTGTATTAAATAAGGAAGTTGGATTAAGAACAGGAAAACTTATGTCCCATGTAGCAGTATTTGAAGTAGAAGGAATTGATAGATTACTTTATATTACAGATGCAGCATTTAACACATATCCAGAATTAAAAGATAAAAAACAAATAATAGAAAACTCAGTGCTAGTTGCACATGCTTGTGGATTATCAATGCCAAAAGTTGCAGCAGTTTGTGCTGTTGAAGTTGTAAATCCAAATATGCCAGCTACAATAGATGCTTCATTATTATCAAAAATGAATGAAAGAGGACAAATTAAAGGTTGTGTAGTAGATGGGCCTTTAGCTTTAGATAATGCTTTATCAGTAGAAGCTGCACATCATAAAGGAATAACAGGACCAGTTGCAGGAAAAGCTGATATTATAATGTTACCCAATATTGAAACTGCAAATGTAATGTATAAATGCTTAACATATACAGCAAAATCAAGAAATGGTGGATTATTAGTAGGAACATCAGCACCAGTTATATTAACATCAAGAGCGGACTCATTTGAAACAAAAGTAAATTCAATTGCCTTAGCAGCATTAGTATCAGAATCATTAAAATAGTAGGAGTGGAGGAATATAAAATGGCATATAAATTATTAATAATAAATCCAGGATCAACATCTACAAAAATAGGTGTTTATGAAAATGAAAAGGAAATTTTAGAAGAAACTTTAAGACATTCATCTGATGAAATAGCTAAATATGAAACTATATTTGATCAATTAGGATTTAGAAAAGAAGTTATATTAAATGTATTAAAAGAAAAGAATTTTAATATAAAAGAATTAAGTGCAGTAGTAGGAAGAGGCGGTATGCTTAAACCAATTCCAGGTGGAACTTATGAAGTAACTGAAGAATTAATAAGAGATTTAAAAGATGGAGTACAAGGGCAGCATGCTTCAAACTTAGGTGGAATATTAGCAAATGAAATAGCTAAAGAAGTAGGAGTTAGAGCATTTATAGTAGATCCGGTTGTTGTTGATGAATTAGAAGAAGTGGCAAGACTTTCAGGAGTACCAGAACTTCCAAGGAAAAGTAAATTCCATGCTTTAAATCAAAAAGCAGTAGCCAAAAGATTTGGTAAAGAAAGTGGAAAAGGATATGAGAATTTAAATCTTATCGTAACTCATATGGGTGGAGGAGTTTCAGTTGGAGCTCATAAAATGGGAAGAGTTGTAGATGTTAATAATGCATTAGATGGAGATGGTCCATTTTCACCAGAAAGAGCTGGAGGAGTTCCAGTTGGGGATTTAATAAAAATGTGTTTCTCAGGTGGGTATACTGAAAGGGAAGTATATAGCAAAATTGTAGGTAAGGGTGGAATGGTTGCATACTTAAATACAAATGATATGAGAGATGTAAGAAAAGCAGCTTCAGAAGGAGATAAGAAAGCACAATTAGTATATGATGCATTTATATATCAAGTATCTAAATGCATAGGTGAAATGGCTACAGTGTTAGAAGGAAATGTAGATAAAATAATTTTAACTGGAGGAATTGCTTACTCAGAAGAAGTTGTTAGAGATATAACTAAGAGAGTTTCATTTATTGGTGAAGTAAAGGCTTATCCAGGAGAAGATGAACTGTTAGCATTAGCACAAGGTGCTATAAGAGTTCTTGATGGAGAAGAAAAAGTACAAAGATATTAGATGGAATTGAGAATTAAAAGATTATAAAATAAAAATATTAAGAGGAATTTGTAAGAAGATTTTAGCTTAATTAAGAAGAGTTTTGTTAGAAATATTCTAACAAAACTTTTTTTTGAGAAAATATAAAAAAGTTAAAAATTATGGAAAATTTAAGATTTTCTTTATTGAGATAAAGTTGTGAAGAATGAAAGTATGGTGGTATAATTAATCTAAAAGTAAGAGGTGGAGGATGAGGATATGAGCATATTAGATTCTAAATTGAAAAATGATGAGCTTGATTTATTGTTTAATGCTATTTTAGAACTTAAGGATATTGAAGAATGTTATAAATTTTTTGAAGATGTAGCAACTATAAATGAGATTAAATCACTAGCACAGAGAATCCACGTTGCACAGTTACTGAAAAAAAAGAAAACTTATACGGACATAATAGAAAAAACAGGTGCGAGCACTGCAACTATTAGTAGAGTAAATAGAGCATATAACTATGGAGCAGAAGGTTATAAAATTGTTTTAAATAGATTAGAAAAAAAGCAAAAAAAGAATAAATAACTTATAAAGGTTCAAAATATTGTCAAAAGATAATATAATATATATACTATATATAGTGAAATAATTTGAAATAACTAAGAAAGAGGTAATCACATGAGTAGAATATTTGGAACGGATGGAGTTAGAGGAATAGCAAACTCTGAACTTACAGCTGAACTTGCATATAATTTAGGTAGAGCAGGAGCATATGTTTTAACTGAAGGTGCACATAAACCTAAGATAATAGTTGGAAAAGATACAAGAATATCAGGAGATATGCTTGAATCTGCATTAGTTGCAGGAATTTTATCAGTAGGAGCAGAAGCTATAATACTTGGAGTAATTCCAACTCCAGCAGTAGCACATTTAGCAAGAGAATATGGAGCAGATGCAGGAGTAATGATTTCAGCTTCACATAATCCAGTTGAATATAATGGAATTAAATTCTTTAATGGAAATGGATATAAATTATCTGATGATTTAGAGGATCAAATTCAAGCTATAATTGAAGGTGGATTTGAGGGCGTACCAAGTCCAGTAGGTTCAAAAATAGGAAGAAAAAGAGTAGAAGCAAAGGCGTTAGAAGATTATATTCAATTTGCAAAAAATACAACATCTTTTAGCTTAGATGGTGTTAGAGTAGCTTTAGATTGTGCAAATGGTGCAGCATATGCAGCAGGAGTTCAAGCGTTTAGAGATCTAGGAGCAGAAGTATTTGTAATTAATGATAATCCAGATGGAACAAATATAAATGAAAATTGTGGTTCAACACATCCAGAAGAATTAATGGATTATGTTGTAAGAAAAAAATGTGATATGGGATTTGCATTTGATGGAGATGCAGATAGATGTTTAGCAGTTGATAATAAAGGAAATCTTATAAATGGTGATTTCATTTTAGCAATTTGTGCAAAGCATTTAAAAGAAATTGGAAGATTAAAAGATGATACATTAGTAGTTACAGTTATGAGTAACTTAGGGCTTGATATTGCTTGTAAAAATCTTGGAATAAAAACTATAAAAACTAAAGTTGGGGACAGATATGTTCTTGAAGAAATGGTTAAAGAAAAGTATTCACTAGGTGGAGAGCAATCAGGACATATAATATTCTTAGAAAATAATACTACTGGAGATGGACTTGTAACAGCACTTCAAGTTGCAGCAGTAGTTAAAAAGAGTGGTCAAACATTAAATGAACTTTGTTCAATAATGAGAGAACTTCCACAAGTATTAGTAAATGCAACAGTACCAAATAATAAAAAAGATATTTACTTAACAGATGCAGAAATAAAAGCAGAAATTGAAAGAATGGAAGCTTTAATGGATGGAAAAGGAAGAGTTCTTATAAGACCATCTGGAACAGAACCTTTAGTAAGAGTTATGCTTGAGGGAGAAAATCAAGAAGAAATAGATAAACTTGCACATAATTTAGTAGATATGATATTAGCTAAATGTAAGTAGAAAAAAGACTGCGAAAGCAGTCTTTTTTATTAAGAGTTAAAAATTAGGAGGAGTTGCAAGCAACTCTTATAGGGAATAAAATTAAAGTTAATATCCTATATTTACCTAAATAGGATATTTATATATAATAAGGAGGTGTGGTAGTAAAATTTTGAGGAGGAGAATATGGTTAAGAGTAATGTGGATTTATTGAAGGGAAGTATTTTGAAAGGACTGATTATTTTTGCAGTTCCAATTTTTATATCTAATTTATTTCAGCAACTTTATAATACTGTTGATATCATGATTGTGGGTAATTATCTTGGAGATATGGCACTTGGTGCTATTGGTGCAAGTGCTGCTATTTATGAGATGATTATTGGATTTGCTTTAGGGGTTGGAAATGGCTTAAGTATTGTAACTGCAAGAGCTTACGGTGCTGATGATGAAGAGGAAATAAAAAAGTCAGTTGCAGGTTCATTGGTTATTGGAGCTATAATAACTTTAGTAGTCATGGCTATATCAATATTATTTTTATATCCATTATTAGAATTACTAAATACACCAGTAAATATTATTGACGAGGCATATTCATATATTTTTGTTATAGGAATATCTGTTGGAGTTATATTTATATATAATTTAAGTGCAAGCCTTTTAAGAGCAATAGGTAATAGTATAGCACCATTAGTATTTTTAGTAGTGTCAGCAATATTAAATATTATATTAGATATATTATTAATAACAGAATTTAATATGGGAATTAAAGGTGCTGCTGTTGCAACTATAATTGCAGAAGTGATTGCTGGAGGAGCCTGTGTTATTTATATTTTAAAGAAATGTCCTATATTAATTCCAAGAAAAGAACATTTTAAAATAGATAGAGAATTATATAAAGATTTATTAGGACAAGGTTTATCTATGGGAGTTATGATGTTAATAGTTTCAACTGGGACGATTATATTACAAACTGCTATAAATGGATTTGGACATTTGATTATTGCAGGACATACAGCAGCAAGGAAAATAGGTGGAATTGTAATGATTCCAGTAAGTGCATTAGCAATAAGTCTTGCAACTTTTGTATCACAGAATAAAGGAGCTAATCAAAGAGAAAGAATAAAAAAAGGGGTAAAATATACAAATCTGATATCAGTAGTGTGGGGTATTGTAGCTTTAGGAGCAGTATTTTTATTAGGTGAAATTGTTATAAAAATAGTAACTGGATCAAATGAAAAGGAACTTCTAGAAAATAGCTTACAATATCTTATAATTAATATTGCATTTTATCCTGTACTTGGAGTACTTTTAAATTTAAGAAATTCTTTGCAAGGAATAGGAGAAAAGGTGCTACCTTTATTTTCAAGTGTTATAGAGTTTCTAGGAAAGATACTATTTGTTATATTATTTATACCAAAGCTTGGATACTTTGGAGTTATAGTTTGCGAACCAATAATATGGTGTCTTATGACAACCCAACTTGCATATGCTTTTTATAAGAATAAATATATAAAAAATAAAGAAGTAACAGAAAGTGAAATAGGAGAGAAGATAGGAATTAGCTAAAAGAAAAATATTTTTAATGGACAAATAAGAAAAGAAGCTCTAAAATATGTGATATAAAAAAATAAATGATAGAGGTGAAGAGAATGATATATTATTGTCCAGAGTGTGGAAGTGAACTTGAATGTATTCAAGGCTGTGGATCAACAGGATACTTTTGCGATAAATGTAAAAAGTTAATTTCAAGTAAAGCTATTTCAACTGAAAAATCAAAAAATAAAGAAGATAAATAAAAAAAAGTGCTAATCTGTAATATAAGATTAGCATTTTCTTTATTTAAGATATAAATGGATTTTAATAAAAGTATAGATAATAATCCTTATATATGTTATTATTTTAACAAAGTTAAGAAAAGAAAGAATTATAAGTTTTTTGAATGAATTTAGTTAAAGTTAAAAATTACCTAGTTATAATAAGTAATAGATGTCAAAATAAAGAAGTTAATGTTGAAAAAATTAATTAGAGATGAATAATAAGTGAATAATAAAAGATTTAATTAGAAGAACATAGAAAAAAATTTTTTTTCAAAAAAAAGTTTGACAAAAAATAAACAATCAAGTAGAATAAAATCAAGGACAAGTTAAAAAAATAACAAAAGAGATTAATTTTTAATAGAGTCTCAAAATTAACAAGAAATATTTACTAAAATTAATATAAATTACCGATTATTAGGAGGAAGTAATAAATGATGAAAGTTACAAATGCTCAAGAATTAACAGCAAGAATTAAGGCACTAAGAGAAGCACAAGCAAAATTTGCAAAGTTTAGCCAAGAACAGGTTGATGAAATATTTAGACAAGCAGCTTTAGCAGCTAACCATAATAGAATTAAGCTTGCTAAAATGGCAGTTGAAGAAACAGGAATGGGAATCGTAGAGGACAAGGTTATAAAAAATAGCTTTGCTGCTGAATATATATATAACCAATATAAGAACTTAAAAACTTGTGGAGTTTTAGAAGAAGATAAAACAGCAGGTATTACAAAAGTTGCAGAACCAATTGGAATTATATCAGCAATAGTTCCAACAACTAATCCAACTTCAACAGCTATATTCAAATGTTTAATAGCTTTAAAAACTAGAAATGCAATAATAATATCACCACATCCAAGAGCTAAAAATTCTACTATAGAAGCTGCTAAAATTGTTTTAGAAGCTGCAGTAAAAGCAGGAGCTCCAGAGGGAATAATTGGATGGATAGATGTACCATCAGTTGAATTATCACAAAATGTTATGAGGGAATCAGATATAATATTAGCAACAGGTGGACCAGCGATGGTTAAAGCTGCTTACTCATCAGGAAGACCAGCTTTAGGAGTTGGAGCAGGAAATACTCCAGCAATTATAGATGAAACAGCGCACATAAAAATGGCTGTAAACTCAATATTATTATCAAAAACTTTTGATAACGGAGTTATCTGTGCATCAGAACAATCAATCGTTGTTTTAGAGCAAGTTTATGATGAAGTTAAAAAAGAGTTATCTGAAAGAGGAGCTTACATCTTAAAAGGTGAAGAAATAGATAAAGTAAGAAAAGTAATCTTAAATGAAAAAGGTGGATTAAATGCTGACATGGTTGGTCAATCTGCTTATAAAATAGCTAAAATGGCAGGAGTAGAAGTTCCAGAATCAGCTAAAGTTTTAGTTGGAGAAGTTACTTCAGTTGAATTAGAAGAGCCATTCTCACATGAAAAATTATCTCCAGTATTAGCAATGTATAAAGCAACATCATTTGAAGATGCTTTAAATAAAGCTGATAGATTAATTGAATTAGGTGGTATGGGTCATACTTCAATTCTTTACACAGATCAAATAGTTAACAGAGACAGAGTATTAACTTTTGGTGAAAGAATGAAAACTGCAAGAACATTAATTAATATGCCAGCAGCTCAAGGAGCTATTGGAGATTTATTTAACTTCAAATTAGCACCATCATTAACATTAGGATGTGGATCATGGGGAGGAAACTCAGTTTCAGAAAACGTAGGTCCTAAGCACTTAATTAATATTAAGAGTATCGCTGAAAGGAGAGAAAATATGCTTTGGTTCAGAGTTCCAGAAAAAACTTACTTCAAATATGGATGTCTACCAGTTGCCTTAAATGAATTAGGAGAAATGGGTAAAAAGAAAGCATTTATCGTAACAGATAAAGTATTATTTGAAATGGGATACACTAATAAAGTTACAGAAATATTAGAAGCTAACGGAATCCAATTCAAAATATTTTCAGATGTTGAACCAGATCCAACATTAAGATGTGCTAGAGCAGGTGCCGCTGAAATGGCAAGCTTCCAGCCGGATGTTGTAATTTCACTTGGTGGTGGATCAGCTATGGATGCTGCTAAAATCATGTGGGTTATGTATGAGCACCCAGAAGTTAATTTCCATGACTTAGCTATGACATTTATGGATATAAGAAAGAGAATATACAAATTCCCATCAATGGGTGAGAAAGCTATGATGGTTTCAATAGCAACTTCAGCAGGAACAGGATCGGAAGTTACTCCATTTGCAGTTATTACTGATGAAACTACAGGAGTAAAATACCCATTAGCTGATTACGAGTTAACTCCAGATATGGCTATCGTTGATGCTGAATTAATGATGACATCTCCAAAAGGATTAACAGCTTGTGCTGGTATAGACGTATTAGTTCATGCAGTTGAAGCTTATGTTTCAATAATGGCTTCAGAATTCACTAATGGAATGGCTTTAGAAGCTATAAGATTAGTATTCAAATACTTACCAGAGGCTTATAATGAAGGTATGACTAACGTTAAAGCTAGAGAAAAAATGGCTCATGCTTCATGTATGGCAGGTATGGCATTCAGTAACGCATTCTTAGGAATTAATCACTCAATGGCTCATAAATTAGGAGCATTCCATCACTTACCACACGGAATGGCTAACTCGTTAGTTATGAAAGAAGTTATTAGATTCAATGCAGAAGATGCTCCAACTAAACAAGCAGCATTTGCTCAATACAAATATCCAAATGCAGCATGGAGATATGCTAAAATAGCAGATCATTTACAATTAGGTGGAAATACTGATGAAGAAAAAGTTGAATTATTAATAAAAGCTATAGAAAAATTACAAGCTAAAGTTAATATGCCAAAAACTATTGAAGAAGCTGGTGTAAGTGAAGTTAAGTTCAAAGAAACATTAGACGAAATGGTTGAGCAAGCATTTGATGACCAATGTACAGGTGCTAATCCAAGATATCCATTAATGAGAGAGATAAAAGAAATGTATATCAATTCATATTATGGAGAGAAAGTTAAACCAGAAGTTAAGGCTGAAAAATCTAAAAAGAAAAATAAATAGTTTTAAGATATAGAAAAGGAAGTTCAAAGTTTGAACTTCCTTTTTAATTTATTAAATTAAATCATCTTTACCATTAACTGTAGTTTGCTCATTCTCATTTATAGGAATAATGATGCATTTTTGCCCATCAATTATTTCAGATTTGATTTGAGGAAGCTTTTCGGGTTTAACATGAAGAACAACATCGTAGCTTGGCTTTTCATCAGATTCTTCTAAAGTATCAGTTTCTTCACTACTTAAAGCAATTTCTGATTTAGCTTCTTCAAGTTGTTCTTGAAGATTCTCTACTTGTTTTTGAAGTCTTTCTTCTTTTCTTTTTTGTTCATGAGCTTTAAGAAGCTTTTGATCTAAAAGGCTCTCTGCTAAAGGAATTTCATCTCCAAAATTCTCATCAAAAGATTTTTCAATTTTAACTGTTGTTTCTTCATCAATTCCACTTTGAATTAAAACTTCTTGAATTTTTTCTTTTGTTAAGGAAATTGGTTCAGCATCTGTATCATCATAAATTGAGTTATATTCTTCAATTACAGTATTAAGACTATCCTGAACTTCCATAAATACTTTATCTACATCTTTTTCAGTAGGAGGAAGTGAATCTATAATTACTGATTGGAAAGCTTCTTTTTGAATAAGTGCTGTTTTCTTTGAGGCACAGCCTAAAGCATTTTCCATAAGCTCATAATGAGGTTCTTTTGCATTTTTAGTGTAATACATTAATGAACTAACATCAGCGCTACGGTCAATGAATGCAGGGTATACAAATCCATTTGTAGGCATTTCAACTACCCAATCACGAATACGTGCTTTAATTGAATTATCTTCTTCAAAATATCTAAGACCAGGTTTAGATAATGAAACAGGGCATATAGCACAAAGGATATATTCATAAACTTCATCTGATTCATCAAGTTTTAGATTATCCTTAGTTTTAGTTATAATATCATATGCATCATGGAAGACAAGTATTAGAAAGTTTCCAGTATAATCATAACTATCTATAATAGACTGATAAAATGATTCTAAAAGGGAATCATCTTTTAAGCCACTATTTTTAAGTGTAATTAATGAAACTTGTTTTTCATTAACTAAGTCCTCATTAAGAGGAAAGTTTAACTCTAAAATATTATTTCCAATAGTGCCAGAAAGAACTTTTTTAGCTATTTCTAAATATTTAAAATATTCATCTTCATCTAAATTTAGAAAGGTTTCTCTAAAGTTAAATAAAATATTTTTTTCTCCATTAACATAGCATCCACACATTTTAGTGAAGGTACATTGCTCTTTTTTTAAACGTTTTTTTAGTTCTAGTATATCTTTTTTTCTCATAATAAGCCCCCTAGGTTTACATAAATTTTCTCATTAAATAAGTATAATATTTTTTTTCGTTTAGTTAAAGGTTTTATTTCATATATCTTTTATTATTTAAAAACTATAAAAATAATAGTAAAAATAAGTCTAAATAGTAAAAAATATATTATAAATACAAAGAAAATTTATTAAAAATGAAAAAAATTTACAAATAAAAACAAGGAAAATAAAATATTCGTATAAAAAATGCAGTAATAGATGATTAACTTGCAAAAATAGACTGATAATTGCTAAAAAATAAGAAAAAAATAATAATATTGAATAAATATACATACTATTATGCAAAAAAATAAGGAGAATAAAGGAAAAAAGCTTTGGGAATAAAAAACAATTAATTCAAGGAAATGTAATAAATAATGCCTAGAAAGTTGATTTATTATAGATATAATCTAATAGATAGAGATTAAGTATAACTTTGGAGGAGTAAATTATGATATTACTAGGAATTATCGTTATATTAATATTTGGATACTTATTTTATGCATTATTTAATCCAGATAAATTTTAACTTAGGAGGAGAAAAAATTGGTAGCACTACAATTAATAATATTTTTAGTCGTGTTTATAGTCTTAATAGCTATTGTAGGGAAATATATTTCTAATATTATAAATTTTAGAAAATATAAGACAAGTGGCTTTTTTGATAAAATAGACAATTGTATTTATAAAATATGTGGAATTAAGAAAGACAATATGAGTTTTAAGGAATATGTAAAGGCGTTGCTTATAAGTAATTTCTTCATGTTTTTATTTGGATTCATTATATTGAAGATACAAGGATTTATTCCAATATTTAATTCATTAAAGCATGGCAAGAATTTTAGCTTTAGTTTAGCTTTTAATACAGCAGCATCATTTGTGACAAATACAGATCTTCAACATTATGCAGGTGCAAGTATGGTTTCAAACTTTACTCAAATGATAGTTATAACATTTTTAATGTTTACTTCAGCAGCTACAGGGTGTGCAATTGCATCTGGATTTATCAGAACTGTTGCAGGAAAAGAAAAATCTTTAGGAAACTTTTATGTTGATTTCACAAGATTTTTAACAAGACTTTTAATTCCATTTTCAATTGTAATAGGAATTATTTTAATTTTTTGTGGAGTACCACAAAGTCTTAAAGGAATAGAAAGTTTTAAAACTATAACAGGACATTTTCAAAGCATTATGCTTGGACCTATAGCATCTTTAGAAGCTATAAAACATTTAGGAACAAATGGAGGAGGATTCTTTGCAGCGAATTCAGCACATCCATTTGCAAACCCAACAATAATAACAAACTTTATTGAAATGATATCAATGACAATATTACCAGGTTCATTTATAGTAGCTTTTGGTGATACTGTTAAAAATAAAAAACAAAGTGTAGTAATAGTAGTAGCATTACTAGTATTAGTAGCTGGAATGTTCTTTATTATGTATCATTCAATGTCTCATGGTAATGAAGCATTGCAGAAATTAGGACTGGCTAAAGGTATGAGTGGCTCGGAGGGACAAGACTTAAGGTTCGGACACTTAGGCTCAAGTTTATTTAGTACTATTACCACAACATTTACTACAGGAAGTACAAACGTAGCATTAAATGCTATGAATCCAATGTTTATATTTGCAGCTCTTTTTGGAATGATGTTAAATACATTATTTGGAGGAACTGGAGTCGGATTCTTAAACATTATAATGTATGTATTATTAACAGTATTTATTTGTGGACTTATGGTTGGAAGAACACCAGAGTTCTTTGGTAAAAAAGTTGAAGCAAAGGAAATTAAACTTATTGCATTAGCAATAGTTATACATCCTATATTAGTTTTATTCTCAACAGTAATTACCTTACTTTCAGGGGAAGCAGCAGTAGCAGGAGTTCATGCTGGATTCCATGGATTTACACAAGTTCTTTATGAATTTACAAGTGCAAGTGCAAATAATGGTTCTTTAATGAGTGGATACATGAATAATGGTGGATTCTTTAATATAATAACAGGAATTGTTATGTTAATAGGAAGATTTGCACCTATAATACTTCTTTTGGCAGTTTCAGTATCTCTTGCTAATAAAAAAGCAGTACCTAAAACAGTAGGAACATTTAGAACAGATAATGTTATTTTCGGTGTAATGTTAATAGTAATAATTTTAGTTATTGGAGCATTAACATTCCTTCCAGTATTAGGACTTGGACCGGTAACAGAGCATTTGAGATTTTTAGGATAGCGAGGTGAAAGTTGTGAGTGAGAAAGAAGTAGAAAAAAAGAAACTTTTAAGTAAAGATATAGTAGGAAAAGCTTTTAAAGATTCATTTAAAAAGTTAGATCCAAGAAATATGATTAAAAATCCAATAATGTTTATAGTTGAAATAGGATTTGTAATAGTTCTTTTATTAGCAATTTTCCCAAATTTATTTGGACACACTAATGCTAGTGGAGCTATAAGAATATATAACTTTATAGTAGCAGTTATATTATTTATAACAATTCTTTTTGCAAACTTTGCAGAAGCTATTGCAGAAGGAAGAGGAAAAGCTCAAGCAAGTACATTAAAGCAAACTAAACAAAATACAAAAGCAAAACTATTAAATGAAGATGGTAGTTATAAAATAGTTAATGCAGATGAACTTCAAAAGGGAGATATAATTTTAATTGAGGCTGGAGATTTAGTTCCAAATGATGGAGAAGTTATAGAGGGTATTGCATCAGTTGATGAAAGTGCTATAACAGGAGAATCAGCACCAGTAGTTAAAGAATCAGGTGGAGACTTTGCATCAGTAACAGGAGGGACAAGAGTTGCTTCAGACTGGATTAAAGTAGAGATAACAGTTACTCCAGGAGAGTCTTTCTTAGATAAGATGATTAAGCTTGTTGAAGGAGCTGAAAGAAAGAAAACGCCTAATGAAATAGCCCTTAGTACATTATTATTATCATTAACAATAATATTCTTAGTAGTTATAGTTACATTATATCCACTATCAGGATATTTAAATGTAGAAATTTCAGTAGCAACTTTAGTTGCACTTCTAGTTTGTTTAATTCCAACAACTATTGGAGGATTACTATCAGCAATAGGAATAGCAGGAATGGACAGAGTTACAAGATTTAATATGATTGCAATGTCAGGTAAGGCTGTAGAGTCTTGTGGGGACGTAGATGTAATGATATTAGATAAAACAGGGACTATAACATTTGGTAATAGATTAGCAGCTGATTTTTTACCAGTAGGAGATGTATCTAAAGATGACTTAATAAAGAAAGCACTTATTACATCACTTTTAGATACAACGCCAGAAGGAAAATCAGTAGTTGATTTAGCAGAAAAATTAGGAATAACAGATAACATAGACAATTATAAAGGAATGGAATTTGTAGAGTTCCAGGCTCAAACTAAAATGAGTGGAGTAGATTTAAAAGATGGAACTAGAATAAGAAAAGGTGCAAGTTCAGCTATAAAAGCTTTTGTTGAAAAGTTAGGTGGAGATATACCTAGTGACTTAGATGAAAAAGTTGAACAAGTATCAAAATATGGTGGAACACCATTAACAGTTTGTGTAGACAATAAAGTTTATGGGGTTATTTATTTAAAAGATACAGTTAAACCTGGACTTGTTGAAAGATTTGCAAGACTGAGAGAAATGGGAATTAGAACAATAATGTGTACTGGAGATAACCCATTAACAGCAGAAACTATTGCAAGAGAAGCTGGAGTTGATGACTTTGTAGCTGAATGTAAACCAGAAGATAAAATTGCAGTTATAAAGAAAGAACAAGAGCAAGGGAAAATTGTTGCAATGACTGGAGATGGAACAAATGATGCTCCAGCACTTGCACAAGCAGATGTAGGGATTGCAATGAATACAGGAACAACATCAGCAAAAGAAGCAGCTAATATGGTTGACTTAGATTCTAACCCAACTAAAATATTAGAAGTAGTTGAAATAGGTAAACAGCTTTTAATTACAAGAGGTGCATTAACTACATTCAGTATTGCAAATGATATAGCAAAATACTTTGCAGTAATACCAGCTATATTTATTACAGCAATACCACAAATGAAAGTTTTAAATATTATGCATCTACATTCACCAGCATCAGCTATATTATCAGCATTGATATTTAATGCAATAATAATACCAATACTTATACCAATAGCTATGAAAGGTGTAAAATATAGACCAATGAAAGCAGAAAGATTATTACTTAGAAACGTTTTAATTTTTGGTGTAGGTGGAATTATAACACCATTTATAGGTATCAAAATAATTGATATGATAATAACACCATTATTAAGAATGCTAGGAATAATGTAGGAGGATAGACATGAAGCATATAAAAATAGGTATAAAGATAACAATATTTTTTGCAATTCTTTGTGGAATAATCTATCCTTTAGTTATGACAGGTGTAGGACAAGTTGCAGCACATAAAGAAGCAAATGGAAGTTTAATATATGAAAATGGACAAGTAGTTGGTTCAAAATATATAGGACAAGATTTTAATAATGATCCTAATTATTTCCACGGAAGACCATCAACAATAAAATATAATATGACTAAAAATAATCAAAGTATTGTACCAGAATCAGGAGATAAAGCATTGTCGCCAGAATCAAAACAACTTAAAGATGAAGTAAATAAGGAAGTTGATAAGTTCTTAAAAGAAAATCCAACTATAAAAAGAGATGAATTACCAGCAGAATTATTTACACAATCTGCATCAGGATTAGATCCAGATATTACAATACAAGGTGCTGAAGTACAAATTAACAGAGTAGCACAGCATACAGGAATAAGCAAAGAACAACTTACAAACTTTATTAATGAAAGTAAAGAAAAAGATTCTCCAAATGGAGAAACATTAATAAATGTATTAGAATTAAACTTAAAAGTTGCGAAAGCTGGAAATTTAATAAAATAAAAAGAAGGCAGCCTTTTAAGGTTGTCTTTTTTAGAAGGGATAAAATATGGATAGTAAGATTACTGATTATAGAATAGAGGAATTTCATAGGAATAGACAAAATAAAGGAAATGATAAAGGTGAATTGAAAATTTATTTAGGATATTCTCCAGGAGTTGGGAAAACTTATAAGATGCTGCAAGAAGGAAATGCAATGCTAGAATCAGGAGAAGATATAGTAATTGGATATTTAGAGTATCATGGAAGAAAAGAGACTTGTGATCAAGTAGGAAATTTAGAAATTATTGATAGAGATAAAAAGGAATATAGAGGAATAAAAATGGAGGAAATGAGCCTTCAAAATATAATCAAAAGAAATCCTAAGTGGGTTATTGTAGATGAGTTAGCACATACTAATATTAAGGGAAGTAAAAACAAGAAAAGATATGAAGATGTATTAGAACTTTTAGATTTAGGATATAGTGTTATAACAACTGTCAATATCCAACACATAGAAAGCTTAAATGATATGGTTGCAGATATAACAAATGTAAAGGTTAGAGAAACTATACCAGATAGAATGCTACAAATTGCGGATGATATTATGGTTATAGATTTACCACCAGAAATGTTAATAAAAAGACTTAAAGATTATAAGATTTATAAAAAGGAAAATGTACAAAGAGCATTAGAAAACTTTTTTGTGAAAAGTAATTTAATAGCATTAAGAGAACTTGCTCTTAGAGAAGCAGCAAATGAAATAGATGATGATTTAACAATACTTAAAAAAAATAGAGAATTTAAAGATACAATAAAAATAAATGAAAAAGTTTTAGTTTGTATAAGCTCAAATCCAAATAGTTCAAGACTTATAAGACATGCGTATAGAGTTGCTAGAAGATATAAATGTAACTTATATGTATTAATCGTAGATTGTACAAATATGATTGCAAAGAGAGAATTTAAAGAGCAAGAAGTAGATAAGACTTTAGAATCTCATAAGGAACTTGCAAAAAATCTTGATGCAATAATAGTAGAAAAAGAAAGTCCATCTGTATCAAAAGCAATAGTAGACTTTGCAAATGAAGAGGGAATTACACAAATAATACTAGGTCATAGTAGAAGAGGAAGACTTCAAACATTATTTAGAGGTTCAACTATAAGTAAAGTACTATCAGAAGCACCAAATGTAGAAGTCAGAGTAATCCCATATATAGATGAGATAGAATAAAAAAGAAAAAAGGATCTCTAAAAGAAGTTTTAAACTTCTTTTAGAGATCCCTATTTTTAAGGTGTTGTTACTCCTGTAAAAGATATATTTTCTGGATTTCCATATCCATTTTGAGTTTTTTGGATATAAACACCATCAAAATTTTCTTTATTACCAGAGTAATTGATGCAATAGTATCCTGTTACTTGGTCTTTGTAAGTTTCTGTTAATACGGTAGTACCATTATTTACATACTTATTAATTGGAGCTGGAATGGCTCCATTTAAATCTTGTAAGTAAAAAGTATTATTATCTCCTGCATAATGTTCATCCATTAGATATTCACCTATATTTTGCATCAAGGTAACTTTAGTTCCATTTATTTCACCTACATAGTAAGGGGAATTACCAAAGGGAGCTGGAGATTGTGGTTTAATTAGCATAAAGGTACAAGGTACTTTTCCCCCAGTATTTACTACAGTTAGGCTACCTTGATATGTTCCGTAAGGTTTGTTAAACTGCACGTTTGATATAGCAACGTTTTGCCCATTGAAAAACTCATAAAATTTATAATTTCCGTTACCAAGATCTACTATATAATAAGTATTTGGTGCATTTAAATTATTTTGGTAATATCCTGTACCAACCATAGCTTTACCTTGTCTATGAATATTAGTAATTGCAAGGTTTGGATATCCTGAAATAATACCTTGAATATAACCTCCGCTTTCTATCACATTTTCGATATTTTCAAAATTTCCTGTTCCTTCATTTTCTATTTGTGTAATTAAATTTTCGTTTTTATTTAAAGAACTGGTACTAGCTTTATTATTACTGCTGCTATTATTAGTAGTATTTAGATTATTAGTGCTATTTTGGGAATTTTGATTTTCTAAGGGCTTATTAGAATTATGGTTTGTAGTTTCATCTACTATAGGTGATTTGTTTTTAGTAGTTTGAACAGTTAATTCTTTACTACTAGTAAAGAAACAGGTTCCGATTACTATTAATATTCCTATTATTAAAATAGTGATTATAGCTTTTTTCATTTACTCATCTCTCTTCTTTATAAGATGCTTTTATAATATCAAAAAACTTTTAATACCCCTTGAATATAAGGTTACATTTTCCATTTTTTACATTACAAATTTGTAACTTATTATTTTTTAGAGTTTTATTTTTAAATAAAAAGGCTAAATAAATAGAATGATAAGTTGTATTTTAATACAATTCATTCGTAAAATATAAATGCAAAAATTAAATAGATAAATTGCATTTTGTAGATGAATAAAAAACAAAAATAGATATTTTTATAGAAAAATGAAAGAAAAGGAAAAGATGACTTCATTTAAATGTTAAAAAAAAATGAAGTAGTAAAAATGATAAATAGTTAAAAAAAGGGATGATAATGCTCTTTATGATTAATTTTTTTTTAAAATGAATAGGTTTTTTTAAGAAAAGTATTAAAAAAGCATTTGAAAAATTAAAATAAAAATATTTTAACACCCTATTTAATAAAAAGTTAATCTTTAAAAAGTTGAGAAAAATGTATAAAAACGATATTATTTTATTAAGAAGTTTCTGAACGAAAAAAAAGAAAATGAAATTAATATTCGTAAAATAAAGAGGGAAGGGTGAATGCAATGAAAGATGCTAGCTTAAATAAAGGTGAGTACGCAGAAGAAATAGAAGAAAACTTAATAGGAGATGAGAATAAAAAGAATAAGGTAGCTAAAGTTGGTTTTTGGTCCTTTGTGGCAATGATTTTCATGACATGTTATGGATTAGGAAATGGACAACAAGTCTATTATCAGATGGGCTATGCAGCAATAACTTACATAGTTATTGGAGTTGTAGTATTTTTTATTCCATATACTTTTATAGTATCTGAAATGAGTTCAGCATTTCATCAAGAAAAAGGTGGAATTTTTTCATGGATGAAAAATTCAGTTGGATTAAGATTTAGTACAGTTGGAGTATTCCTTTGGTATATTTCAGCAGTTATTTGGTGGTTTAGTACAAGCTCGATTTGTATCACTTTTTCAACAATGATTTTTGGAAAAGATGAATCTGAATCATGGAGATTATTTGGGTTAAGTAATACAGGGACTACAGCAATTATAGGTATTATTTGGTTTTTAGTTATAGTATTTTTCTGTAGAAGAGGTATTAAAGCTATTGCAAAATTAACTAATATTTCAATGCTTGTTACTATTCTTATGCATATAATAATTTTAGGGGGTGGGCTTTTAGTATTTTTCTTAAATGGAGCACACTTTGCACAACCTTTAAATTATCACGGAATTTCTTCTTTATTTATGGGACCTAATAAATCATATGATACTCCAATCGCAGCACTTGCATTCTTAGTATTTGCTATTTTTATATTAGGTGGAATGGAAGCTAGTGGTGGACTTATAGATAAGGTAGACAAACCTAAGAAAAATGTTCCAAAGGCAATGATTTTATCAGGAATTATAATAGCAGTTTTATACATTGCAATAGTTGTTATTTCAGGAATGGCAATAAACTGGAAAGCAGCATTTAGCAATCCAAATGTAAATTTATTTAACTATGCAATTTATATGGTACAACAACAATTCTATATGTTAGGTAGAGAACTTGGAATGTCTCCAGCAGCTTCTTTGGCTTTAGGAGAATGGGTTAATAGAATTACAACATGGGTTAGTTTTATAGCTATGCTTAACTTACCATTAATGTTATTCTATCCAATTAAGCAAGTATTTGAAGGACTTCCAGAGGGGATGTTACCTAAATTTATTCTTAAAAAGAATAAATTTGGAATTACAGCAAATGCATTATATATACAAGCAGCTATAATTATTGGAGCAATGCTTTTAATAGGATTTGGAGGAAATGTTGCAAATACAATTTATAATAACTTAACATTTATGGTTACTATAACAACAGCGATACCATGGGCATTTATAGTATTTGCATATATAAAATTTAAGTTAAATGATAATATAGGGAAAGAATATCAGTTCTTTAATAAAAAATGGGGTGTTATTGTAGGAAGTATAACTCTTATAGCATTAATATTTTCTATAGTATTCTCTATAATTCAACCATTTTTACAACATAACTATCAACAAGGTATATGGATAGTATCAGGTCCAATAATATTTGGATTAATAGGATTCTTCTTAGCACAGAATTATTTAAGAAGAAGAAAAAAAGGTTTAGTTTAATAAATTAGAACGATTCTAATTTATTATAATCCTACTGAAGTAGACAAGTTAAATTTAAAATTTAGCTGTCTATGGAGGTAGGATTTTTTTATTTTCATTCAAAAGTGAAAAAAATAAAAAAGTAATAAATGGAATTAATTTATTTAAATTCAAATAAAAGGTTTTAAATTAGCAAAATGATATTAAAGTGGAAGGAAAAGTAATGATTTAATACAAAATAAGGAAAAATAAATTAAAAATATAAAATTAGAATATGTAACAATACAGAAAATTAATTAGATTATAAAAATGGAAAAAGAAACATATATATTGAATAAAATGGAAACTGATAGTATAATAAATTTGTCAAATAATAAAAGAACAAAAAGGTTGATTGTATGTGTATAGCAAACAATCGGGATTTAGAGGGGGAAAAATAATGAAAAAGAAGACATTGGCATTAGCAATGACACTACTTATGGCAACAGGTGTTTTAGCAGGTTGTGGAGGAGCATCAGAAGGTGAGAAAAAAGCTAGTATAAAAGTTGGAATGGTTACAGATGTTGGAACTATTGATGACAAAAGCTTTAACCAAGGAACTTGGGAAGGTATTGAACAAGCTAAGAAGGATTTAGGAATTGAAAATCAATATTTAAAACCATCAGGACAAACACATGCAGACTATATAAAAGAAATTGGAAACATATATGACGCTGGAAACAAATTTATTGTAACACCAGGATATAAAT
>NZ_JBOGCC010000316.1:0-21155 GCF_051656525.1 Clostridium sp.
ATAGTTGAATGTCCACAATGTCATGAAATGAAACTTGCTCACAGAGTTTGCAAGAACTGTGGATTCTATAAAGGTAAAGAAGTAGTAGCTTCAGCAGAATAAAAGAAAGTCTTTTGACTTTCTTTTCTTTATATCTAGATAAATATGAATAAAAAGTTAACAAGTATAAGTGAGGTGTAAATATGAAGATAGCAATAGATGGAATGGGTGGAGATAATGCACCGGGTGCTGTTATTGATGGAATAGCAGAAGCTATTAAAATATATAATGATATAGAGGTATATGTAACAGGCCCACAAGAACAGATAAATGAAGAAATAAAGAAGAGAAACTTAAATATAGATAAAATAAAGGTAATAGATGCAACTGAAGTTATAGGAACAAATGAACATCCTGTTATGGCTGTGAGAAGAAAAAAAGATTCAAGTATAGTAAAAGCATTAAATCTTGTTAAATCAGGAGAGTGTGATGCTGTAATATCAGCAGGAAGTACAGGAGCATTTCTAGCAGGGTGTACATTAATAGTTGGAAGAATAAAAGGAGTTGAAAGGCCAGCACTAGCACCTATCATGCCGGGGAGAAATGGTAACTTTATGGTTATAGACTCTGGGGCTAATGTAGATTGTAAACCAGAATATTTAGTACAGTTCGCAAACATGGGATCTATTTATTATGGAAGTGTATTTAATAAAGAAAATCCTACGGTGGGACTTGTGAATATTGGATCAGAGGAAGAAAAAGGTGATGAACTAACAAAAGCAACGCATCAATTATTAAAAAATGAAAAACATATAAATTTTATAGGGAATGTAGAACCAAGAGAAATTCCTAAAGGTGAAGTAGAAGTTTTAGTTTGTGATGGATTTGTTGGAAATACAGTATTAAAATTATATGAAGGAGCGGCAATTAATCTTTTAGGAATAATAAAAGATCAGATAATGGATGCAGCATTTATGCCTAAGGTCGGAGCGATGCTTTTAAAACCAGTATTTAATAAATTAAAAGTAAAATTTGATTATAAAGAAGTTGGTGGAGCTCCATTTGTAGGGGTGAACGGAATATGTATAAAAGCTCATGGGAGTTCAGATGGAAAAGCATTTAAAAATGCAATTAAGCAAACGAGAGTTTTCCATAAATCAAATGTTATTGAAAAAATAAAAGAAGAAATTAATGAAAATAAGTAACTTTTATTATCTATGATATTGACTAGTATTTTAATATATACTATTATCTAATTGTATAGAGATTAGGAGGTGAAGAGAGATGTTTGAAAAAATTAGAGATTTAATAGCTGAAAAATTAAGTGTTGATGCAGACGAGATAACTTTAGAATCATCATTCATTGATGATTTGAATGCAGACTCTTTAGATATAGTTGAACTTATAATGGCTTTAGAAGACGAGCTAGATATGGAAATACCTGATGAGGATGTTGAAGGATTCAAAACAGTTGGTGACGTAGTTAATTACGTAAAAAGCCACGTAGAAGAGTAAAGAAATCCCGCATTAAAAGCGGGATTTTAATTGACTAAAATTAAAATAGTTTATTCTTGAATTTGACCTTTTAAGAGGAAATTGAAGAATAAACTTAGAGGAGTAGGGGAAGATGAACAAATTAAAATTAAAAGAAATGGAAGCCGTATTAGGTGTTACATTTGCTAATCTAAGTTATTTGCGAATAGCCTTAACACATAGTTCGTTTGCAAATCAATACAAAGATTCAGAGTATAATGAAAGATTAGAGTTTTTAGGAGATTCAGTATTACAATTAAGTGTGACTGAATATCTATATAAGAATTATAAAGAGAAAAGTGAAGGAGAACTCACTAAAATTAGAAGCTTAATCGTTTGCGAAAATTCCTTATATGAAGTTGCTAGAAGTGTAAATATAGGAGCTTATATAAGAATGAGTAGAGGAGAAGAGCTTACTGGTGGGAGAAGTCGTGTATCTATACAAGCAGATGCGATAGAAGCTGTTATAGCAGCAATATATCTAGATAAGGGATTTGAGTATGCAAGAGAATTTATATTAACTAAATTCCATGATATAATTGATAAAGCTATAAACAATAAAATAATATTAGATTTTAAAACGAAACTTCAAGAGTTCTTACAACAGAATGGAGAAGTAAACATAACATATGAGCTAGTTAAGTTTGAAGGGCCACCACACAGAAGGAAATTTTATACAAGAGTCTTAATTAACGACGAAGTTAAGGGTGAAGGTGATGGATACTCAAAGAAAGAAGCAGAGCAGAAGTCTGCTAAACAAGCTCTAGTTAATTTGGAGGTAATAAATGAGTAAAAACCATTATATAATACCTATTTTTGTTCCTTTTGAAGGATGTCCACATCAATGTGTATTTTGTAATCAAGATAGAATCACAGGTGTTAAAGATAGAGTAGATGGTGAAAAAGTACGTAATATAATAAAAGAGTATTACGATACTATAGAGAACAAAGATGCAATGATAGAGGTTTCTTTTTTTGGAGGAACTTTTACTGCAATAAATGAAAAAAAACAAAGAGAACTTTTAAGTGTAGCTAAAGAGTTTAAAGATTTAGGAATAGTTAAAAAAATAAGAATGTCAACTAGACCAGATGCAATAAGTGATTATATCTTATCTTATTTATTAGATTATAAAGTAGATATAATAGAACTTGGAGTTCAGTCTTTAGATGATAACGTATTAAAAAATGCAGGAAGAGGTCATACAGTATTTGAGGTTTATGCAGCGTCAAAGCTTATAAAAAAATATGGTATAACTTTAGGGCATCAATTAATGCCAGGGCTTCCAGGAAGCAATAGAGATTTAGATATAATGTCAGCTGAAAAGTCATTACAAATGAAGCCAGATTTAGTTAGAATATATCCGTCTCTTGTAATAAAAGATACACCAATGGAAAAGATGTACCTAAGAGGGGAATATGTTCCGTATACATTAGAAGAAGCAGTAGATGTTTCGAAGGAAATATATAAAATATTTGAAAAAGAGAATATTAATATAATAAGAGTTGGTCTTCAGCCAACAGAAACGATAAATGTCGGTGGAGATGTTGTTAGTGGACCATTCCATCCAGCTTTTAGAGAACTTGTGGAAAGTTCTATTATGAATGAGAATATAAGGAGAGCTTTAGCAGAAAAGAAAAAAGGTGAGATTAAAATAAATTCTAGAGATTTAAGTAAGCTTTATGCAAATAAGAAGAATTATTTTAATAAACTTTTAGAAGATGGCTATAAGCTTAAAGTTACAATAGATGATGAAATAGAGCGTGGATGCTTTAGAGTAATAGATGAAAAATAGGATAAATTAAATGCAAAACGAGAGGGAATAACTCTCGTTTTGTTAAATAATATAGTTAAAATACGAGGTGAAATTTATGAAAGAAAGAACAAGAAAAAAAATGATAGTAGTATTAGCAATATTTTTAGTAATTATATTTCTTATGACGTTAATACCGTTATTTGCATAGATAGGAGTTGGAGTTAGTGTTTTTAAAATCTTTAGAGATAAGAGGATTTAAATCTTTTGCAGATAAAACAGAATTAAAGTTTAAAAAAGGAGTAACATCAGTTGTAGGACCAAATGGAAGTGGGAAAAGTAATATTTCAGATGCTGTAAGGTGGGTTTTAGGAGAGCAAAGTGCTAAAACTTTAAGAGGTGGCAAGATGGAAGATGTTATTTTTGCAGGAACTCAATATAGAAAGCCAGTAGGTCTTGCAAAGGTTTCGTTAACTCTTAGTAATGAAGATGGAGAACTAAGTACTGACTATAATGAAGTTACTATATCAAGAAGAATATTTAGATCAGGTGAAACAGAATATTTAATAAATAATAGCAAGGCTAGACTAAAAGATATTACTAATCTTTTTATGGATACAGGAATAGGAAAAGAAGGATATTCTTTAATTGGTCAAGGGAAAATAGAGGCAATTCTTAGTGGTAGACCAGAAGAGAGAAGAGCCCTATTAGAGGAAGCAGCAGGAATAGTTAAGTATAAGTATAGGAAGAATGAGGCTGAAAAGAAGCTTAATAATACAGAAGATAACTTAGTACGTATAAGAGATATACTAGGGACTATAGAGGAAAGAATAGAGCCTTTAAGAGTAGAGAAAGAGAAAGCATTGAGGTTTAGAGATCTTTCTAAAGAACTTAAGGGGAAAGAAGTATCATTAATTGTTCATAGTATAAAAGATATTGATATAGAACTTAAAAAAGTAAATGATGAGTTAAGAGAAAAAGAAGAGAAAATAGTTCAGAAAAGAAAAAGATTAGAAGAAAAAATAAAGGGATTAAGAGAACTTGAAGAAAGATTAGAAGAATTAGAAAGAAATACTACAGATAAAAAGTTTAGATATTTTAAAAAGAAAGAAGACATAACTAAATTTAAAAGTAATATTCAAATACTTAAAGAAAGAATTGAAAATTTTAAAAATGAAATAGAAAAAAATAAATTAGAAGAATATAGTTTGAATGAAAAAATAAAAGATTTTAAAAAGCAAAAAGAAAATTTAGAAAAAATAATTTTTAAAAGTAATTCTTTAATAAGAGAAAAAGAAGAGGAAATTTTAAGCCTTGAAAATGAAAGTAGAAGATATAGTGTTGAAATAAATAAGTTAGAAGAAGAACTTAAAGAGATAAAGAGAGAAGAAATAAAGTTATTAGAACAGAATTCTAATATTACTAATAATTTAGAAAGACTTAAAGAGAGATATATAGGGAAAAAAACAGAGAAAGAAAGACTAATAAAAGACTTAGAAGAAAATAATAACTATTTTAATATAAATAAAGCATCCATAAATAGTTTGAATATAAAAATAAAAACTTTAGATGAAGATTTCAAAAAATTAAATGTGGAATTATTAGAGAAAAAATCAATAATACAAAAGTTAAACGGAATTATAACTAAAAAAGAAATTGATGCTAAAGGAAAGAGCATAAATGTAAGTAAATTAAATGCAAATGTGGCATTGCTTAAAGATTTAGAAAATCAATATGAAGGATATAATAGATCAGTTAAAAATTTAATGGAAAGAATTGAGAGTGAGAGAATAAAAGAAGGAAAAGTTAGGGTGCTTGGAGAAATATTAAAAATTGAACCTGAGTACGAATTAGCTATAGAAACAACTCTTGGAAGTGCAATATCTAATCTTATAACTGAAACTGAAAAGAATGCTAAGAATATAATAAATTATTTAAAGAAAGAGAAGCTTGGAAGAGTTACATTATTACCTTTAGATATAATAAGAGGGAATAAGCTTACGTTAAATAAAAATGTTCAAATGATTGAAGGATTTATAGGAATAGCATCAGATATTATTTCTTTTGATAAAAAATATTTAAATATAGTTAATTATTCATTAGGAAGAACTATAATTGCAAAAGATATGGATAGTGCATTTAAAATAGCGAGGGAAACAGGATATAAGACTAGAGTAGTAACCTTAGATGGGGAAGTCTTAAATGCAGGTGGTGCATTAACAGGTGGAAGCATAAAAGGAAAGGTTAGAAATATTCTAGGAAGAAAAAGAGAGATTGAAGAATTAGAAGAAAATATTAAGAAATCAACTTTAGAGTTAGATAATTTAAATAAGGAAATAGATAAGGCTAAAGAAGAGAGAAAAGAGATAGATGATGAAATATTAGATATTACAGATAAATTGCATAATATAAAGGTTCAAATGGCAACATCTAAAAATGAGTACACTAATATTTTAGATACAAAAAATAGATTAGAGAAAAATATAAAAGAAAATGAAATTAAGATAAAAAAATTAAATAATGAAATAAAAGAGTTATCTAAAGATAAAAAGGAAAAGGAAGATAGTCTTATAGAAGCTTCTAAGTATACTACAGGAAATAAAGAAAAGGAAGCAGCTATTTATTTAAATCTATCTCAAAACAAAGAAAAGCTTGAAAATTTAAAATCTAACTTAGTAGAGCTTAAAATAAATAAGGCAACTTTAGATGAGACACATAATAATAATATTCGTGAAATTGAAAGAAATGAACGAGAATATATTGAAAACAAAGATAAGATAGAAATAATAAATGAGAATAGAGAAACAGCAAGTGTAGATATTGAAAAATTCAAAGAAGAAATTAGAGTAAGTGAAAATAATATTTTTGAGAATGAAGAGGAAATAATCTTATATGAATCTGAGTTTAAAGAAGATGAAGTGAAAAAAGCAATTTTAAAAGAAGAATTTAGAAAGATAGACACTATAATCTTAGAGGTTAGAGAGATAATAACTAAAGATGAAGGAGAGCTTAATAAAGTTCAAATTCAAAAAGCAAAGAAAGATATGGAAAAGGAAAGTTTATATAAAAAACTTAATGAAGAAATTGAGCTAACTTTTG
Source organism: Clostridium sp. (assembly GCF_051656525.1). GTDB lineage: Bacteria > Bacillota > Clostridia > Clostridiales > Clostridiaceae > Clostridium. Next base: position 6,363 of record NZ_JBOGCC010000316.1, read on the forward strand.
CAGAGGCTGTAGAGATTTCAGAGCCAATTGAAAATGTTGAAGGCTTTAGGGATACTGTACAAGGATTAAAGAGGAAAATATCAGCACTTGGAATGGTAAACTTAGCAGCAATTGAAGAGTATGAGGAAGTAAAAGAAAAATTTGAATTTATGTCAACTCAAAGAGATGACTTAGAAAAGTCAAAAGAAGAGCTTATGAAAGTTATTGAAGAGATGACAGAAGAAATGAGAGGATTGTTTAAAGAGAATTTTAAAATACTTAATAGGAACTTTAATGAGACTTTTAAAGAATTATTTAAAGGTGGAAGTGCAGAACTTATATTAGGTGAAGGAGATGAATTAACATCTGTCGTTGAAATTAATGTAGAGCCACCAGGAAAAAAACTTCAAAATATAAATTTAATGTCTGGAGGAGAAAAAGTATTATCTGCAATAGCACTTCTTTTTGGTATACTAAAAATGAAACCTACTCCATTTTGTATACTTGATGAAATTGAAGCAGCTTTAGATGATGCTAATGTAACTAGATATGCAGAGTTTTTAAGAAAGTTTTCTGAAAAAATTCAATTTATAGTAATAACTCATAGAAAAGGAACAATGGAAGTAAGTGATGTTATGTATGGAGTTACTATGGAGGAAAAAGGTATTTCAAAAGTAGTTTCAGTTGATATGGAAAATAAGGAGGAATAATAAATGTTTGGAAAATTATTTGATAAATTAAAAACAGGACTTACAAAAACTAGAGATGGTCTTACAGATAAGATTAATGAAGCTTTAAATCTAGCCGTAGCAATTGATGAGGATTTATATGAAGAATTAGAAGAGGTGTTAATAACTTCTGATATTGGAATGGATACAACAGTTGAGATAATAGAGAGACTTAGAAAGAAAATAAGGGAAGAAAAAATAAATGATCCTCAAATGGTAAAACCTGCATTAAAAGAAGTTATAAAGGAAATGATGCTTGAGGGAACAGAAGAAAAAGAGGATGAAGGAAAAAAGGAAAAAGAAGTAATGCTAGTAATAGGTGTAAATGGAGTTGGAAAAACAACATCTATAGGAAAACTTGCAGCTAAGAATAAAGCAGAAGGAAAAAAAGTTTTACTTGCAGCAGCAGATACATTTAGAGCAGCAGCTATAGATCAACTTGAAGTATGGAGCAAGAGAGCTAACGTTGATATAATAAAGCAAGGAGAAGGTTCAGATCCTGCTGCAGTAGTCTTTGATGCAGTAACAGCTGCAAAGGCTAGAAATACAGATATATTAATATGTGATACTGCAGGAAGACTTCATAATAAGAAAAATTTAATGAACGAACTTGAAAAAATTAATAGAATTATAGATAGAGAGTATAGTGAAGCTAAAAAAGAAACTCTTTTAGTTTTAGATGGAACAACTGGACAAAATGCAATAATACAAGCGAAACAGTTTATGGAAGCATGTCCTATAGATGGGATAATATTAACTAAATTAGATGGAACAGCAAAAGGTGGAGTTGTTATTTCTATTAAACAAATATTAAATATACCAGTTAGATATATTGGTGTAGGAGAAGGGGTAGATGACCTTCAAGAGTTTGATGCAGAAAGTTTTGCGGAAGCATTATTTTAAAAAAAATAAGGGTGTTAAGTAAAAATACTTGACACCCTTAGAAATATTATATATAATCTCTTTTGTGGGTAAGGTGATTATTATGACAGATAGGTTTGAAGTTTCAATGTTAATGGATTATTATTTACCATTACTAACAGAGAAACAAAGAAATATTATGGAGATGTACTATAATGAAGATTTTTCCTTAGCAGAGATTGCAGAGATAAATGAAACAAGTAGGCAAGCAATCCATGATTTAATTAAAAGATGTTCAAAACAGCTTTTAACCTATGAAAGTAAATTAAACTTACTTCAAAAGAGTTTAAATCGTGAAGAAAAAATTATAAAACTTTTAGATGATTTAAGAAAAAAATATTCTATAAATGATGTAGAATATGATATGCTTAAAGAAGAACTAGAAGATTTATAAAATTTAGGAGGTTTAATATGGCTTTTGAAGGATTATCAGAAAAGCTTCAAAATACCTTTAAGAAACTTAGAGGAAAAGGAAAGCTTAATGAAAAAGATATAAAAGAAGCAATGAGAGAAGTAAAGCTTGCATTATTAGAAGCAGATGTTAACTTTAAGGTTGTAAAAAGCTTTGTTAAAAATGTAAGTACTAAATGTGCTGGAGGAGATGTTTTAGATAGTTTAACTCCAGGACAACAAGTAATAAAAATAGTTAATGAAGAGCTTACTGAATTAATGGGTGGAGAAGAAAGTAAATTAGACTTTACAAGATCTAATCCAACGGTTATAATGTTAGTCGGGCTTCAAGGAGCAGGTAAAACTACAATGTGTGGAAAACTTGCACTTAGCTTAAGAAAGAATAACAAGAAACCACTTTTAGTAGCTTGTGACATATATAGACCGGCTGCAATAAAACAATTAGAAGTGGTTGGTAAAGGAATTGATGTTCCAGTATTCCAAATGGGAGATAAAGTAAAAGCTGTTGATATAGCTAAAGCAGGTATAAAGCATGCTAAAGAAAATGGAAACAACGTAGTAATAATAGATACTGCAGGAAGACTTCACATTGATGAAGTTTTAATGGATGAACTTTCAGATGTAAAAGAAGTAGCTAATCCATCAGAAATATTATTAACTGTAGACTCTATGACAGGGCAAGATGCAGTTAACGTTGCTGAAACTTTTAATGAGAAGCTTGATATAACTGGTGTTATTTTAACTAAACTTGATGGTGATACAAGAGGTGGAGCAGCTCTTTCAATTAGATCAATTACAGGTAAGCCAATAAAGTTTATCGGTGTTGGTGAAAAGATGAATGATTTTGAAGTATTCCATCCAGATAGAATGGCTTCAAGAATTCTAGGAATGGGAGATGTTCTTTCATTAATAGAAAAAGCAGAAGAAGCTATTGATCAAAAGGAAGCTACTGATTTATCAAAAAAAATGATGGGTCAAGGATTAGATTTTGAAGATTACTTAAATGTAATGGATCAAATGAAAAAATTAGGACCATTAAATAAACTTATAGAAATGATGCCAGGAGTTAATGCAAAAGAACTTCAAGGAGTGAATTTAGATGATGGACAAAAACAAATGGATAGAGTTAAGTCTATTATTTACTCAATGACTTTAAAAGAAAGAAGAAATCCACAACTTATAATTGGATCATCTTCAAGAAAGAAAAGAATTGCATTAGGTGCTGGGACTACAATCCAAGAAGTTAATAAACTTATTAAAGGTTATGAAATGATGAAGAAGAATATGAAACAAATGAAGTCATTAACTAAATCGCCTAAAAAGGGATTATTTGGTAAATTACCTTTCATGAGTTAAAAATATATATAATAAAATTTTTTAAAGGAGGTGAAATTAAACATGGCAGTTAAAATAAGATTAAAAAGAATGGGTGCTCATAAAGCTCCTTTCTATAGAGTTGTTGTTGCTGATTCAAGAAGCCCAAGAGATGGAAAATTCATCGAAGAAATCGGATTCTACAATCCAGTTGCTCAACCAAAGGAAATAAAAATCAATGAAGAAAAAGCTACTAAATGGCTACAAAATGGTGCTCAACCAACAGACGTAGTTAAGAAGCTTTTCGTTAAAGCAGGAATTAGCAAATAATATTTGGAGGTGAAAACTGCAAGTTACATATTGCAGCACTATATGAGAGAATTAGTTGAAATGATAGCTAAGTCATTAGTGGATAGACCCGAAGAAGTTAGAGTTAATGAAATTGCAGGTGAACAATCTGTTATTCTTGAATTGAAGGTAGCACCAGAAGATATGGGGAAAGTTATTGGAAAACAAGGAAGAATAGCAAAAGCTATTAGAACAGTTGTAAAAGCTGTAGCAATTAAAGAAGACAAACGAGTAGTAGTTGAAATTATATAAAAGAGTTAGGTCTTGACCTAGCTCTTTTTTTATGATAAAAATATAAAATGAAAAGTTAAAGAAATTTAAATTATATATAGATTGATGGAAAGAGGTGCTAATGAATGGAAGAAACATTTAATGTAGGGAAAATAGTAAATACACATGGACTTAAAGGGGAAGTTAAGGTTATAGCTAAGACAAAAGATGTAGATAACTTTAAGAGATATGGGTATGTATTAATAAATGATTCAGAAGTTAAAATTGAGGGCGTGAAATTTCAGAAGGATAGAGTTATTCTAAAACTAGAAGGAATAAACTCAATTGAAGATGCTGAGACGTATAAAGGAATAGAAATGTATGTTCTAAGAGAGAATGAACCAGACTTAGATGAAGATGAGTTTTATGTAAGAGACTTAATAGGAATGCATGTATTTGATACTGAAGGAAAAGATCTAGGTGCCATATATGATATTATAGAAACTAAGAATAATGATGTATATTGGATTAGAAAGCCAAAAGAACTTTTAATACCAGCATTACTTAATATAGTATTAGATATCGATTTAGATGAAGAGAAGATAACTATTAAACCTGTTAGAGAGTGGCAAGATGAAAATTAGTATTTTAACTTTATTTCCTGAGATGTTTAACATATTTAATCATAGTATTATAGGAAGAGCTAAGGAAAGGGGATTAATAAGTATTGATTCAGTAAATATAAGAGATTATACAGAAAGCAGGCATAAGAAGGTTGATGATTATCCTTATGGTGGTGGTGCAGGTATGGTTATGGCAGTACAGCCTATAGTAGATTCTATAAAAAATTTAAAGAGAAATAATAATGGGAAAGTTATATTTTTAGGACCAAGAGGAAAAACATTTAATCATAAAATGGCAATGGAGCTTGCAAAAGAAGAAGAATTAATTTTTTTATGTGGGCATTATGAAGGGATAGATGAAAGAGCTTATGAATATGTAGACTTAGAAATATCTTTAGGAGATTTTATTTTGACAGGTGGAGAAATGGCGGCTATACCTATTATTGATTCCATTTTAAGATTGAGAACTGGAGTGCTTGGAAAAGATGAAAGTTTTATGGATGAGTCCTTTTCAGATGGAGCTTTAGAATATCCACAGTATACAAGACCTGAAATTTTTGAAGGTAAAAAGGTGCCAGATGTTTTATTATCAGGACATCATGAGAATATACGTAAGTGGAGAAGGGTAAAATCTTTAGAAATTACTAGGGAGAGAAGACCAGATTTATATGAAAAAATTGAACTAACAAAAGAAGATAAAAAACTGTTAAAAAATAATTGTTTGCAAAGATAATAAAGATATGTTAAAATGAACTTTGTGTTAGTACCGGCGGTCCTCTTCTAGATTTTAAGCTCTGGAATGAACGTCAAAATTTATTACTAGGAGGAATGCACAATGAACGAAATATTAAGAGCAATCGAGCAAGAACAAATCAGAACTGATTTACCAAGCTTCAACGTAGGAGATAACGTAAAAGTTCACCAAAAAATTAAAGAAGGTAACAGAGAAAGAATCCAAGTATTCGAAGGTACTGTTATTAAAAAACAAAACGGTGGTTTAAGAGAGACTTTCACAGTTAGAAGATTAGCTTTCGGAACTGGTGTTGAAAAGACTTTCCCAATGAATGCTCCAATGATCGAGAAAATCGAGATCACTAGAAGAGGTAGAGTAAGAAGAGCTAAACTTTACTACTTAAGAGACAGAGTTGGTAAAGCTGCTAAAGTTAGAGAGTTAATAACAAGATAATTAACTATAGAGAGAAAGGGCTTATATAAGTCCTTTTTTTTTACTATAATACTATAAATTTAAAGGGAGTGATTTAAATGGCAATTAACTGGTTTCCAGGTCATATGAAAAAAACTCAAAGAGAAATAAAAGACAATTTAAAGGTAGTAGATGCTGTAATTGAAATAAGAGATGCTAGAATAGCAAGAAGTTCTGCAAATCCTGATATTGATAAACTAGTTGAAAATAAACCAAGGCTTATTCTTTTGAATAAGAGTGATTTAGCTCAAAAAGAAGTAACAAGAGCATGGATGAAAGATTTAAAAAGAGATAATGTTATGGCAATTGAAGTAAACTGTTTAAAAGGAATAGGAACTAATAAAATAAAGCCAGCTTTAGAAGAATTATTAAAAGAAAAAATAGAAAGAATGAAAAGAAAAGGGCTAAAAAGCCTTACTATTAGAGTTATGGTTGTAGGAATACCTAATGTAGGTAAATCTACATTCATAAATAAACTTGCAAGAAATAATATTGCTAAAACTGGTGATAGACCAGGGGTAACTAAAAATAAGCAATGGATAAAAACATCTATTGGAGTTGAACTTTTAGATACACCAGGAGTATTATGGCCAAAGTTTGAGGATGATGAGACAGCATTAAACTTAGCATTCACAGGAGCAATAAAAGATGAGATTATGGATACAGAGGATCTTTCTTATAGACTAATAGAAAGAATGAGTATACATTATGGAGATCTTTTAAAAGAAAGATTTAAAATAGATGAAGTATATGATGATCCATTAGAAACTTTAAATGCTATAGGAAGAAAAAGAGGATGTATAGTTAAAGGCGGAGAAATAGACTATACAAGACTTGCAGTAATGATATTAGATGAGTTTAGAGGCGGGAAAATGGGTAATATATCTCTAGAAAGACCTTAAATTGAAGGTGGCGATTTAATATGGAAAAATTATTAGAAAATTTAGAAAAGAAAAGCTATAAAGTAATAAAGGAAGAGTTTGAAAGTTTAAATTTAAATGATGAAGAGTTACTAATAGTTAGAGATGCTTTTTTAAATGATAGTAGAAAAAATATTATAGCCCTTGGAATGAAAATAGAAAAAAATTTAAAGGCTATTGAAAATGAAAAAATAAGAGTGAAAGCAATGTATGATTTTGACAGAGCTTTTTCTAAAAATGGACTTTTAGCAGGCGTAGATGAAGTTGGTAGAGGTCCTTTAGCAGGACCAATAGTTTCAGCTTGTGTTGTTTTAGATTTAAATATTTTAGATGATGAAATGATTCTTTATTTAAATGATTCTAAAAAGTTAAATGAAAAGAAAAGAGAAGAACTTTCTAAAATAATAAAAGAGAAGGCAATTTCTTATAAAATTGTGGAGAAAAGCAATAAAGAAATTGATGATTTAGGAATTGCTTATTGTAATAATCAAATCTTTTTAGAAGGAATTGAAGGTTTAACTGTAAAACCAGATATTGTACTATCAGATGGATATTTAGTGAAAAATGTGCAGATAGAAAATAAGTCTGTAATTAAAGGTGATGCTAAGAGTGCAACAATAGCAGCTGCATCAATAATAGCAAAAGTGTATAGAGATGATTTAATGAAAAAGTATAGTGAAAAGTATCCAGGGTATGGATTTGAAAGTAATGTTGGATATGGTGCAAGCAAGCATATTGAAGCAATAAAAGAAATGGGGCCAACGGATATACACAGAATGAGTTTTTTAAGAAATATACTATAAAAATAAGTCTAGATTAGGAATTTTTATTTCCTAACTAGACTTATTTTTTTATCTGATTATAGGCGAAAAGCGTCTTCTAATAAATTTAATTTGATATTATCATTTTCAAAATTTAAATAAACTTCTAAAATGTCGAATCTTAGAAAAAAATCAGAAAAGTTATTTTGTGTAATAAAATATTTTGAAAGCAAAATTATATTTTTTCTTTTTCTAAAATTTACAGATTCCATAGGTAAACCAAATTTATTTGAGTATCTAGTTTTAACCTCTATAAATGAGATTATATTATCTTTTATACAAATAAAATCAATCTCTCCAAAGCGATTTCTAAAATTTTCTTTTAAAATTTTAAAGCCACTAGAGATTAAAAAGTTCTTAGCTAAATCTTCACCATAATCACCTATAATTTTATTTAGTTTTTTCAAAGAAGCACCTCCTTTAATTAAATTATTGACAAAAAAATATAAAATAAAAAAGAATTGTTTAAAATTAAAAGAAAAGTTAATAATGATTAATAAAATAAGATTTATTCAGAAGGAGTGAGAAAATGGCAATAAACTTAAAGAGTGCAACAAATTTAGGGATAGAAAGTATATTAATTGATGTTGAAGTTCAAATAATGCCTGGGTTACCAATTTTCACAATAGTAGGATTAGCAGATACATCAGTAAAGGAATCAAAAGAAAGGGTTAGAGCATCTATAATAAATGCTGGATTTAAATTTCCTCTAGGACGAATAATAGTAAATCTTTCTCCTGCTGATATAAAGAAAATTGGAGGCCTTTTAGATTTGCCTATAGCAATTGCAATTTTAGTAGAAAGTAAACAAATTGGAGTAGAAAATGTTGATGATTTTCTTTTATTTGGAGAGTTGTCTTTAAGTGGAGATTTAAAGAGTGTGAAAGGTGGAATTCCAATAATTTTAGAAGGTATAGACAAGAATATAGGGTCATATATATGTCCTGCTGAAAATATTGATGAGATAAATAAAATACAAAGAGGAAATATATATCCTTTGGAAAATCTTAAGGAAGTGGTAAAGTTTTTAGAAAATAGAGATTTAGCACCATTAAAATTTGAGAAAGAGAAAAAAATTATAGAAAATGTAGAGGATATAGATACTATAATTGGGCAAAGTCTTTCTAAAAGAGCTTTAAGCATAGCAGCAACAGGAAAACATAATATAATATTATTTGGTACACCCGGATCAGGAAAAACAATGCTTGCAAAAGCTTTTAGAAGTATAATACCAGAGCTAACAGAAGAAGAGAAGCTTGAGGTATTTAAAATTTATTCAGCTAATGGAATGATGGAAAATATAAAGAGCGTAAGCATTCCATTTAGATCACCACATCATACGATAACAAAGATTGGGCTTATAGGTGGGGGAAGAGATGGAAAAGCTGGAGAGATTACACTTGCGCATAATGGAATTTTATTTTTAGATGAGATTTTAGAGTTTAAAAAGGAACTTTTAGAAGGGCTTAGACTTCCTTTAGAAGAAGGAAAAATTAAAATAGATAGGTTGAATTTTAAAGGGATACTTCCATCAAGCTTTATTTTAGTTGGGGCCTTGAATTTATGCCCTTGTGGAAAATTTAGTTTAGACTGGAATAATGAAAAAAAGTGTACTTGTACAGAACGAGAGATAAGAAATTATCAAAATAGACTATCAAAACCGCTAAGGGATAGAATAGATATTTTTAATTATGTTCCAAGAATTGAGTTTTCTAGATTAAATGAAGGATACAAAAAAGAAAAGAAAGAATTGATGAAAAAAATAAAGATTGGAAGAGAAAATCAAAAGAGAAGGTATAAAGAATGTGAGTATAATTACAACTCAGAATTAGTTGGAAAGGATATTTTTAAATATTGTATTTTAACGAAAGAAAGTAAGAAATTTTTGAAAACTTTTTTCGAAAAAAGTGATTCATCAATAAGAAGTTATGGAAAGATGTTAAAGCTTGGAAGAACAATAGCTGACATGGAAAATTCAGAAAAAATTGAGATAGAATTTTTAATAGAAGCTTTAAATTTTAGAAAAGATATAAATGGAGAATTTATATAAAAAGGGGTAGACAGATGGAATTTTATGTACTATGGTTAATATCATTAGAGGTTAAAAATAGCCTTAAAATAAAATTAATAGAAAATTATGGAGATGAAAAAAGTGTTTTCGATAATTTCTATGAGATAAAAAAAGAGTATAAAGATGTTCAAAATGTAGCAGAAGAAAAAATTAAAGAACTTAAAAAAATTCTTTTAGAAGAAAATATATCATATACAACGTATAGAGATAAAATATATCCAGAACTTTTAAAAGATATAAAAAATCCACCATATGTGCTTTTTTATAAAGGAGATATTAGCTTAGTAAGAACAGAATGTATGGCTATAATTGGAGGAAGAAAGCATAGTCCTTATGCAGAGAGAGCTACTAGATTTATATCTAGAGAGGCAGTTTTTCAAGGTTATACTATTGTAAGTGGTGGAGCTAGAGGGATAGACTCAATAGCCCATAAAGAAACACTTGGGAATAAGGGTAAAACCATAGCTGTTTTAGGATCGGGAATAAATGTAATATATCCAAGAGAAAATAAAAAATTATTTGAAGAAATAATTAAAAGTGGACTATTAATATCAGAATTTTTACCTAATACAGAGCCTTATGCGAGAAATTTTCCAAGAAGAAATAGAATAATAAGTGGATTATCTAAAAAGCTTGTAGTAACAGAAGCTAGTAAGAGCAGTGGATCATTGATAACTGTAAATTTTGCATTAGAGCAAAGTAGAGAAGTAGGTGCTATCCCATCACCAATATTTTCAGAGTATGGAGAAGGAAGTAATCTTCTTATATCTGATGGTGCAACACCGATAATATCAAGAGAAACTTTACATGTTTTTTTAGGCTTAGATAAAATAAAAATAAAAAGTGTGAATTCTTTAATACAAAATGAAATTTTGAATATAATAAGAGATGAACCTATACATATTGATCAAATATTTGAAAAATCACAGGTTGACAGAAATACTTTGTATAGGTTATTATTTGAAATGCAAATTAAAAATGAAGTAGTAAGTTTACCTGGTAATTATTATGCTAGGATAATATAGATTTGAGGGGGTGAATAACTCCAATAGAAGTGGAGTTTATTTATGGGCCAAAAATTAGTAATAGTTGAGTCACCAGCGAAAGCTAAGACTATCGAAAAATATTTAGGAAAAAATTATGTGGTTGAAGCATCGATGGGACACGTTAGAGATCTACCTAAAAGTAAATTAGGTGTAGATATAGAAAATAATTATGAGCCACAGTATATAACTATAAGAGGAAAAGGGGACCTTTTAAAATCCCTTAGAAAGCTTGCAAAAAAAGCTGATAAAATATATCTTGCAACAGACCCTGATAGAGAAGGGGAAGCTATATCATGGCATTTAGCAAACCTTTTGAAAATAGATGAAAAAGATAAATGTAGAATTGTATTTAATGAAATAACAAAAACGGCAGTAAAAAATTCTTTAAAAAATGCAAGAACTATAAATCAAGGTTTAGTAGATGCACAACAAGCAAGAAGAATATTAGATAGATTAGTAGGATATGAAATAAGTCCAATTCTTTGGAGAAATGTAAGATGGGGACTTAGTGCAGGAAGGGTTCAATCAGCAGCACTTAATCTTATTTGTAAGCGTGAAGAGGAGATAAAAGCCTTTAATCCAGTAGAATATTGGACAGTTGATTGTGAGCTTAAAAAAGAAAGAAAAAAATTTAAAATAAATTTATCAAAGTATAAGAATGAAAAACTTGAAATGATAGAAGAAAATAATGCAAAAGAGATTTTAGAGAACTTAAAACAAGGTGAATTTAAAATTGAAAAAATTAAAAAAGGAAAAAAAGAAAGAAAACCTTTAGCACCTTTTACAACAAGTACTCTTCAACAAGATGCAAATAAAAAGTTGAACTATATGACTAAAAAGACGATGTCAGTTGCACAAGTCCTATATGAAGGAGTAGAAGTAAAAGGATATGGAACAGTAGGTTTAATTACTTATATGAGAACAGACTCTGTAAGAATTTCAGATGATGCAAAAAGTCAAGCAAAAGAATTCATAATAGAATCATTTGGTGAAAATTATCTACCAAAAGAAGATAGAGTTTATAAGGGAAAGAAAAATATACAAGATGCTCATGAAGCAATTAGACCAACACATGTTGAGATAACGCCAGATATGGCTAAGAAAAGTTTAACACCAGAACAATATAAACTATATACATTAATTTGGAATAGATATGTTGCATCTCAGATGGAGTCATGTAGATTAAATACAAACTCTATAACAATAAAAAATGGTGATTATACATTTAAAGCAAGTGGTTCTATAATAGAGTTTGATGGATTTATGAAAGTGTATGATATAGCTAGTGATGAAGAGAATACAAGACTTCCTGAACTTTCAGAGGGAGAAATTTTAAAACCAGCATCTCTTGATATTAGTCAACATTTTACTATGCCACCAGCTAGATATAATGAAGCATCTTTCGTAAAACTATTAGAAGAAAAAGGAATAGGGCGCCCAAGTACTTATGTACCTACTATTTCAACTTTATTAGGTAGAGAATACGTAGTAAGAGAAAAGAAAAACTTAATACCAACAGAACTTGGGTTTATTGTAAATAATATAATTGAAGATTATTTCCATCAAATTGCAGATGTAGAATTTACAGCTGGTATGGAAAGAAAGTTAGATGTTATTGAAGAAGGTAAAACTGAGTGGAGGACTGTTGTAGGAGATTTCTTTAGTCCATTAAAAGAAGAAATAGATAGAGCAGAGAAGGAACTTTCTAAAGTTGTAATTGAAGATGAAGTTAGTGATGTTCAATGCGATAAATGTGGAAGAATGATGGTTATTAAAAGAGGTAGATATGGTAAATTCTTAGCATGTCCAGGATATCCAGATTGTAAGAATGCAAAACCTATAGTTGAAGAAATAGAAGCACCATGTCCTAAATGTGGTGGAAAAGTTTATGCTAAGAGAAGTAAAAAAGGAAATAAGTTCTTTGGTTGTGCGAATTATCCAGAATGTGATTTTGTAAGTTGGAGTGAGCCGGTTGAAAAGAAATGTCCTGAGTGTGGATCATTTATGATGAAAAAATATTCTAAGAAAACAGGTGAATATTTATTATGTTCTAATGATCAATGCAAGCATAAGGAAGAGGTAAAAGAAGAGAAAAAAGAAAATTAAAAGTAAATAAAGCTTAATTTTTAGATAAGACCTTAAATTTCAAAAAAATAATAAACTTGAAATTTAAGGTTTTTTATATGAAGAGATAAATTCTTTAAAATAAGGTTTGTTGAAATTAGATAGTTACTATGGTATACTGAAAAGCAGAATTAGTGAAAGAAAATTGATTATTGTGAATATTCTAACAATTAGAAAAAGCAAAATTCAAGGAGGCGTATTGATGACATCATTACTTGATAAAACAAGGAAATTGAATAAAATTTTACAAAAGACAGGAACAGAGCCGGTTGTATTTAAGGATATATGCAAATTATTAAGTGATGTGCTAGAATGCAACGTATACATAGCGAGTAAAAGAGGAAAAGTTATAGGATATAGTTTTTCAGAAAAATTTGAGTGTGACATAATGAAAAAGAAAGTAACAGATGAAAGAAGATTTCCAAGTGATTATAATGAGAAGCTTCTTAATGTAAATGAAACGCTTGCAAACTTAGTTAATAAAGGAGAATGTGTTTTTGAAGGTGAAAAAGAATGTACTTTAAAAGATAAACTTTCAACTATAGTGCCTATTATAGGAAATAGAGAAAGACTTGGTACTCTTCTTTTAGCTAGATTTGGAACAAAATTTACAGATGAAGATTTAGTATTATGTGAATATAGCGCAACAATAGTTGGAATGGAAATGCTTAGAGCAAAGCAAGAAGAATTTGCTGAAGAAACTAGAAAAAAAGCAGTAGTTCAGTTAGCAATAGGAACTCTTTCTTATTCAGAACTTGAAGCAGTAGAACATATATTTAATGAGCTTGATGGAAATGAAGGACTTTTAGTTGCATCAAAAATTGCTGATAAAGTAGGAATTACAAGAAGTGTTATTGTAAATGCTTTAAGAAAGTTTGAAAGTGCAGGAGTAATTGAATCAAGATCATTAGGAATGAAGGGAACTCACATAAGAGTTTTAAATGATAAACTGTTAGATGAGCTTAAAAAAATAAAATAAAATGAAGGATAGCTGTATATAGCTATCTTTTTTTGAAAGTTTTTAGCATGAAAGATAAAAAAATGAAAGTTCTAAGAAAAAAATAAATAAAAGTAATTTTCTTATTGCTAGTAATAAAACCTTATGTTATACTAACTAAGGTAATAAAATACACACATTATCTAATTTGTAGTACGGTCCTTTAAATAGGTTTCTACAAGAAAAAGAAGATAATGGAGGAAAAACCAGGAGGTAACAAAATGTCAGTTATATCAATGAAACAATTATTAGAAGCAGGTGTACACTTTGGACACCAAACTAGAAGATGGAACCCTAAGATGGCTCCTTACATCTTCACTGAAAGAAACGGAATCTATATCATAGATTTACAAAAAACAGTTAAAAAAGCTGAAGAAGCTTATAACTTCTTAAGAGAGGTTTCTGAATCAGGAAAAGATATACTTTTTGTTGGAACTAAGAAACAAGCTCAAGAAGCTATTCAAGAAGAAGCAATAAGATCAAATATGCACTTCGTAAATAATAGATGGTTAGGTGGAATGTTAACAAACTTCAAAACTATCAGAACAAGAATTAATAGATTAGAAGATTTAGAAAAAATGCAAGAAGATGGAACTTTTGATGTTCTTCCTAAGAAAGAAGTTATAAAACTTAAAGGGGAAATGGAAAAGTTAGTTAAAAACTTAGGTGGTATTAAAAACTTAGATTCAACTAACATTGGAGCTATGTTCGTAGTAGACCCAAGAAAAGAAAAGAATGCTATTTCTGAAGCTAAAATCTTAGGAATACCAGTTGTAGCTATCGTAGATACAAACTGTGATCCTGAAGAAGTAGATTACGTAATTCCAGGAAATGATGATGCTATAAGAGCTGTTAAATTAATAGCTGCTAAAATGGCAGATGCCATCATTGAAGGAAGACAAGGTGAGCAAATAGAAGAATAGTCTTTAAACATAAAAGGTAGGTGAATTTATTCATTTACCTTTTATCCTAAAAAGACATAATGCTTATATATTTAAGGAGGAAATTGAATAATGATTACAGCAAAGTTAGTTAAAGAATTAAGAGAAAAAACTGGTGCAGGGATGATGGACTGT
>NZ_JBOGCC010000317.1:0-1266 GCF_051656525.1 Clostridium sp.
TATTAGATAATATATTATTTATACCAGAAACACATGAGATTTTAGCACCAATAGTTTGCGCAGTAGCACTTCAGTTATTAGCATACTATGTAGCAAGTTTAAAAGGTTTTGATATAGATAAACCAAGAAACTTAGCTAAGTCAGTAACTGTAGAGTAAAAATTATTATTATTAAAATTAAGATTTAAAAAAAGAGGAGATATTAAGATGAGTAATAACGTAAAAAATTTACTAAATGAATATAAAGAGACTAGAAGATGTTTAGAAATGGGAATTGAATGGTTACCAGAAAATGATTTTGCAAAAGCAAAATTAGAAGTAGTAAACATGATAATTGCTGATTTAGAAAATATAGAAGCATAAAGTATTAAAAACTTTATATAAATATACGTCAAAGATAAGGCTACCTATACTTAGGTAGCTTTATTTTTTATTTAGAAAAAAAGTCTATATTACTTCATATGTGGTTAATAAATTAGGAGTATGATAGAAGAAGAATTTTAGAAATGGATGTGATAATTATGTTTAGACCAATGAGAAAGAAAAATAGAGATATTAGTGAAGAAAGAATAGAAGAAATATTAAATACAGCAGAGTATGGAGTATTATCTACAGTAGGAGAGAATGGATATCCTTATGGAGTTCCAGTAAATTATTCATATATAGATGGAAAATTATATTTCCATGGTGCAGTAGAAGGACATAAATTAGACAATATAGAATTCAATAATAAAGTATCATTTACTATAGTTGGATATTCAAAAGTTTTAGCAGATAAATTTGATTCAGAATTTGAAAGTATCATAATGTTTGGAAAAGCTATTGAAGTTGAAGATAGTGAAAAAGAAAAAGTTTTATTATATTTAGTAGATAAATATTCAAGTGATTACGTTGAAGCAGGAAAAGAGTATATAAGAAGAGCTTTTAATGCTGTAAAAGTTATGAGAATTGATGTTGAACATATGACAAGTAAACAATTCAAAGATGAGTAAAAATTTGTAATAAATTTGTAGCTTAATATATAGAAAAAATTTGATAGAATAAAGAAGAACCACTAATCTCATAAATATGATGTTTAGTGGTTCTTTCATCTTACATAGAAAGAACATATAATAGATTATAGTTTGAAAAAGTGAACAAGAGATTAGGAGGATAATACTTTGAAAATAGCAGTATGTATAAAACAAGTACCAAGTAGTGAAAATGTTAAAGTTGATACTGAAAAAGGTATTTTAATTAGAGATAATTTAGAAAGCAAAATGAATCC
>NZ_JBOGCC010000318.1:0-6030 GCF_051656525.1 Clostridium sp.
TCAAGACTTTTAAGTAAATAGGGGGAAACTATGGTGAATGACAATAATATGGGCAATTCTATGCAACAAGGATATGGACAAACTCAAATGATGAATAATGATTTTAGCATGGGCAATGACATGAATATGAATATGAATAATGGGCAAATGCAAGGAATGGATATGGGTGATATTACAGCCTATAAACAAATTCTTAGAAATTCCACAGAAGTTCAAAGACTTACAGGAGAAGTAGAAGTTCAAAATCCAAATTCTATAATAATGTTTGGACAAGGTGCAAGTGAAAATATTTCAAAAATTTCAGATGAATTATTAAATTCTATGAAATCAGTAAAAGCAGAAGAAGCAGGAGAAATGCTTGTAAACTTAACTAAAATAATGGATAAGTTTGATATAAAAGAAATTGAGAATACTGAAAAGCCTTCTATGTTTTCAAAGTTTATGAAGAATGTAGGAAATAGTGTAGCTAAGCTATTCCAAAAATATGACAGAATGGGAATTGAAGTTGAAAAAATATATGTATTATTAAAGAAATATGAAACTGATATAAAGCAATCGAATGCTCATCTTAAAAAGCTATATGATGGGAATATTCAGTACTATCAATTACTAGAAAAATATATAGTTGCAGGAGAGATAGCTTTAGAAGAGATTGATATGTATATAGGTCAAATTGGAAATGATATGAGTATAAATGAAGAGCAAAGACATATGATGATTCAAAAGCTTGAAATAAGTAAAGAGATGTTATCTCAAAGAGTATATGACTTACAAATAGCTGAAAATGTAGCAATTCAAGCAGCTCCAATGATACAGACAATTCAAATGTCAAACTTTAATTTAATGAGAAAAATAAATTCATCATTTATAGTAACACTTCCAATATTTAAGCAATGTTTAGCACAAGCAGTAATATTGAAAAGACAAGAAATTCAAGCAAAATCAATAAAGCAACTTGATGATAAAACAAATGAACTTATTATGAGAAATGCAGCAAATACAGCAAGACAATCTGTTGAAATAGCAAAAATGGCATCAGGAAGTTCTGTTGCAATTAGTACTTTAGAGAAATCATATGAAACAATTATGAAAGGAATAGAAGATACAAAAGCTATTCAAGAGCAAAATAGAAATGAGAGAATGGAAAATTCTAAGAGACTTGAAGTAATTAAGCATGATATGAAAAAAAATATATCAAATATATAAGTTAAAGGGAGGAGTATAAAATGGGAATTAATTTAGGTGGATTTATGGGTGGAGGAACTAGTACAACAGGTAATACAGGATCATTAAATTTAAAGAAAAATGATGTTTTAAACTTAACTAAAAGAGAGCCAGGACTAGAAGAGGTTATATTAGGAGCAGGATGGGATGTAGCACAAAATGGACAAGATTTTGATTTAGATATAGCAGCATTTTTATTAAATGGAAATGGAAGAGTTCAGCATATACCAGAGGATGTAATTTTCTTTAACAATATGAAAGGGCCTGGAATAGAACTTTTAGGAGACAATAGAACAGGAGCAGGTGAAGGTGATGATGAAAGAATTCAAATGAATTTAAGAAAATTACCTCCATATGTAGAAAAAATAGTTTTTGTTGTTACAATTCATGAAGCACAAACAAAGAGACAAACTTTTGGAATGGTTGAAAACTCATTTGTAAGACTTTTAAATGCAAAAAGTAATGAGAAAGAAATTTGTATATTTAATTTAAAAGAAAATAGCTCAACATCAACATCAGTAGTATTTGCAGAACTTTATAAAGTATCAGGAGAATGGCAGTTTAAAGCAATTGGAGAAGGGAAAATAGCAGACTTAAATGGAATTTTAAGTTTATATATGTAGGGGGGAAAGAGAGAATGAACGTATTAAACCTTAAAAAGAATGATATCTTAAATTTAACAAAAGAGGACCCAACACTAAATAAAATAATGCTTGGAGCAGGATGGGATGTAGCAGAAAAAAGAGGTTTCCTTGGATTCACTAAAAACTATGACTTAGATTTATGCGCATACTTATTAGATTCAAATGAGAAACTAATAAGCAATGGAATAATTTATTTTGGACATCAAAATGGTGTAGGAATAAAACTTCATGGAGATAACTTAACAGGAGAAGGAGAAGGTGATGATGAAAAAATCACAGTTGAATTAAATAGACTTCCAAGAGCTTGTGAAAAAGTTATATTTGCAGTAGTTATATACTCAGCAGCTTCAAGAAAACAAAGTTTTAAAGAAGTAAAAAATGCATATGTAAGACTTTTAAATGAAGATAGAGGAAGCATGGAGATTTGTAGATATAACCTTTCAGATGATGGAGGAGACAACACAGCAATACTTTTTGCAGAACTTTCAAAAAGCGGATCATCGTGGAACTTTAAAGCACGAGGAGAGCTTTTAAAAGGAAGCATAGACTCAATATCTAAAATGTATAAGTAAAATTAAGAATTAAGAGAGAGATAGGAGTGAAGAGGAATGGGAATTAATTTAGGGACTGGATTTGAGAACTTAGGTGGAAATAATATTAATAGTGCACCTATGGGAGTTTCTTTAAACTTACAAAAGAATGATATTTTAGATTTAACAAAGAGAAATCCAGGGTTAACAAAGGTGAGGCTTGGAGCAGGTTGGGACATAGCACAGAATGGGCAAGATTTTGATTTAGACATAGCGGCATTTTTATTAGATAGAAATAATAAATTTAACGTTGTATCAAATGTTATATTCTTCAATAATAAAAATGGTCAAGGAATAACTTTAAATGGAGATAACAGAACAGGTGCTGGAGATGGTGATGATGAAACTATGGATATAGATTTATCACAAATAAGCCCTGAAATAATGAAAATAGTATTTGTAGTTACAATAAGTATGGCTATGGAAAAAAGACAAACATTTGGAATGGTAAACAACTCATATGTAAGACTTTTAGACACTGCAAATGGAGAAAAAGAATTATGTAAATTTAACTTAAAAGAAGATAGCTCAACAGCAACATCAGTAATATTTGCAGAACTTATAAGAGATTCTTCAGAATGGCAGTTTAAAGCTGTAGGAGAAGGGAAAGTTGCTGATTTGAATGGAATACTTGGGTTGTTTAATTAAGTAGGAGGTTTTGGTATGAAGGGTCTTAGTAATGATGAGGTGAAGAGGAGCAGGGAGCTGAGTGGTGATAATGTTATTCACGAGGCTGAGCCTGAGACTTTTTTTGATAAGTTTAAGGCGGCATTTGATGATCCTATGATTAAGCTACTTTTAGGAATAGCTGTTATTATGGGGATTATGTCTTTTATGGGCTACGCAGAGATTGGTGAGATTGTGGGGATTGTTATTTCAGTTCTTTTAGTTACTGTTATTTCTGCAAAGACAGAGGTTGCATCTGATAATGAGTATAGAAAGCTTAAGGAGAATGCTTCTAAGGATGTTTGTAAGGTTTATAGAAATAATGAAGCTATTGAAGTGGAGATTGATGACTTAGTTGTTGGAGATTTAGTTATTCTTCAATCAGGGGATAAGATTCCTGCTGATGGTAGTTTAATTAAGGGTGATATAAAGGTTGATAATTCATCTCTTAATGGAGAGTCTGAAGAGTGTAAGAAGACTCCATTATCTAGTGGTGCAGAGGAAGTTGCTGCAACAGCTGAATTTAAGCTAACTGGTGATGTTTTTGTTGATGCCTCCTCACTTTTCAGAGGTGCTGTTACTGTTGGTGGTAGTGGTGTTATGAGAGTTGAGCGAGTTGGCATGAAGACTGTTATGGGGACTATGGCAGAGGACATGGCTGATGATGATGTAGAAAGTCCATTAAAAGTTAAGCTTACTGAGCTTGCAGAAAAGATATCTAAGTTTGGATATATTGGTGCAGTAGTTATTGGACTAGCTATAATGGTTCAAAATGTTATGGGAGCAGAGAGTATATCTGCTTATATGGCACTAGGTGGAATGGCTATATTTAAACAACTTTTAGATGCATTAATGGTTGCAGTAGTTATTGTTGTTATGGCAGTTCCAGAAGGATTACCTCTTATGATTGCAATAGTTTTAATGAGAAATACATCAAAAATGCTACAAAAGAATGTACTTGTAAGAAAGCCAATTGGAATAGAAACAGCAGGTTCATTAAATATTTTATTCTCAGATAAAACAGGAACAATAACAAAAGGACAACTTGAAGTTGTAGAGTTTTTTGATGGAGAAATTAAAAATTCTTATAAGGACAGTTTTAAGATAAAAGAACTTATGGGAATGTGTATTGGGAAAAATACAGCAGCTATGTTTGATGGTAGTGGAAGTGTTATTGGTGGAAATGCTACTGATAAGGCATTATTAAACTACTTAACAAAAACAGAGATGGAAAAATATGAAGACGTAAATATCGTAAATATTCAAGCCTTTAATTCAGCTAATAAGTATTCAGCATCAGAGCTTGAAGGAAAAACAGTATATAAGGGAGCACCTGAAAGGTTACTTTCTAAGGCTACTAAATATGTTGATGGAAATGGAAATATAAAGGTTCTAGATAAAAATAAGATAAATGCAAAGATTGATGAGCTTGCAAGTAAGGAAATGAGAGTATTATCTTTTGCTTATAGTGAAAAACCTTTAGTTGAAGATACACTTCCAGATGATTTAGTAATTGTAGGATTTGTAGGAATTAGAGATGATGTAAGACCTGAGGCAAGAGAAGCTATAAAAGATGTTCAAAATGCAGGTATCCAAGTTGTTATGATAACTGGTGATAGAAAAGAGACTGCCTTTGCAATAGCAAAAGATTGTGGGCTAATAACTTCAAGTAATCATATTGCATTAACATCAGAAGAGTTAAATAATATGAGTGATGATGAAATCAAAAAGATTTTACCAAATCTTAGAGTTATAGCAAGAGCTCTTCCAACAGATAAATCAAGAATGGTTAAGATTTCACAGGAGTTAAATTTAGTTTGTGGAATGACTGGAGATGGAGTAAATGATGCACCAGCACTTAAAAGGGCAGATGTAGGATTTGCAATGGGATCTGGAACAGATTTAGCAAAGGAAGTTGGAGATATAGTAATTTTAGATGATAACTTTAAATCTATCCAAAGTGCAATACTTTATGGAAGAACAATTTATAATAACATTTTAAAATTTATAAAATTCCAATTAACAATAAATGTTGCAGCAGTTGCAGTATGTGCAATAGCACCATTCTTTGGATTGCCACAGCCTTTAGAAATAACACATATCCTTTGGATAAACCTTGTTATGGATGGACTTGGAGCATTAGCACTTGGTTCAGAACCAGCACTTAATAAATATATGAATGAAAAGCCAAAATCAAGAACTCAAAGTATTGTTTCAAAAGAAATGATGAAGCAAGTTTTAATTGCAGGTACTTGGGTGACAATATTAAGTTTTGCATTCCTAATGATGCCATTTTTCAAAAATATGTTTACTACAGAAGGAGAGCATTTAACAGCTTACTTCTCAATGTTTGTACTTGCAGCAGTATTTAATGGATTCAATGTAAGAAGTGGAAGTGCTAATATATTTGAAAATATAGGAGAGAATCCAGGATTCATAAAAGTTATGGGAATAATCGTAATAGTACAAGTTGTATTAACATTTGTAGGTGGAAGCATATTTAGCTGTACACCAATAGAGCCAATCCATTGGTTAATAGTAATAGGACTTGCAGTAACAATAATCCCAATAGACATGATAAGAAAAGGAATATTCAAAACAGAATATTAGAACAATAAAAGCTTTAGATAAATTTTTTATCTAGAGCTTTTTCTTGAGTGTAAAAAATATGAGTGTATAGTAGAGATAAATAAATTAGAAGTAGGTATCAAATATGAAAAATTTAGATGAAAGAAAACTAGAGTTTTTTAAAGCACTAAATAGATTAGATGAAGGATTAAAAAAAGATATATCTGATGATATAATTATTGATGGAATAATACAAAGATATGAATTTACATTTGAATAAGCATGGAAAGTTATGAAGTTATATTTAGAAGATCAAGGGATTTTAGATGAAGCATTAG
>NZ_JBOGCC010000319.1:0-5558 GCF_051656525.1 Clostridium sp.
TAAACTAAAAAAATATAATATTCCATCTAAGATTATTTTACATCAGGGAGATCATATTTATATACAAAATTTAAAAGGGTTTAATTTTAATGATATTATGAATAGATGGTTAAGTTATTGGTTGTATGATATACAAAATAATGTTATGAAAACAGTTCCAGATGTGATGGTTCAAAGTAATTTAGATAGCCTAGAGTGGGAGAAATCACAAAATTGGCCGTCAAAAGATTATGAGGATAGAGTGTTTGGAGTAGACGCCGAGAGACTGGTAAAGTATTCAGAGGTAAAGAAGTTAGAGAAAGATATGAGAAGAATAGGGAAGTTTATAGATGATATAGATGGCAGTGGGTTTATTAGAGAAGTAAAAAATTATGAAGAGTGGAGAGATAGGTTAGTTTTAGGAGAGGGAGAAAAACATAGAGTTATTTATAAAAGTGAGGTTTTAGAAGAGGATGTAACGATTTCGGGGTGTGTAAAGATAGAGTTTAGTGCTAGTTCTAATGGGGATAGAGGGATATTGAGTGCTATGTTAGTGGAGATTGGAGAGAGAAGGCGACTGAGTGTGAAGCAAGTTGTTACTGGAGAGGGAAAGATTAGTTTGGGTAGAGATGCAGGGACTATGGATGAGGTGGACTTCACACTTGAGGAGAGTCCGTCTAAGTATAGGGTGATTACGAGGGGGCATATAAATATACAGAATAGGAGAAGCAATTACTATAAAAGTAGGGTTATTCCTAAGAACTTCCATAGGTATAGTTTTGGGATGGTACCGACTCAGTATACAGTGAAGAAAGGGAGCCGATTGGGGCTTGTAATTTATGGAAGCGATGTGGAGATTACACAGAGACCATTTCATAAAACGGTTTACTTCTTGGATGAGGGTAGTGTGAGGTTACATTTGAAGATGAAGTAGTCAAAAAGTTGTAGAGAGATCTACAACTTTTTTAATTCTCTTATCTCATACTTATTAGAAAAAAGAAAAATGTTAGGCATAAGATATGCAAGAAAAACACAAGAGCTTTTAGATGAAGATTTTTTAAAATTTTCATAATTTGAAAATTTTTAGTTAAAGTAAAAAAATATGGTAGTATACTATTAACATTGAAACAAAGGAGACGTATTATGAAAATAAAAAACGAAAATAAAACAATAGTTATAGCTGGAGCTGGGAGTACACATACGCCAGGTATTATTCAAAGTATAGTTTCTAAACAAAAAGAGTTACCATTAAAGAAATTAATATTATTTGATATTGATTCTGAAAGATTAAACATAGTAAAAACAGTTATGTCACAATATTTAAAAGATAATTACAAAAATTTAGAAGTTGTATCAACGACAGATTACAAGGAAGCTTTTACAGGAGTGGATTTTGTATTTGCTCAAATCAGACAAGGTGGATTAGAAATGAGAGAGTTTGATGAGAAAATTCCATTAAAGTATGATGTTGTAGGGCAAGAAACATGTGGTCCTGGAGGATCAATATCTTATGGAATTAGATCTATCCCTGGGATTTTTAAAATAATTGACGAAGCAAAAAAATATTCTCCTGATTGTTGGATACTAAATTACTCTAATCCAGCTTCAGTAGTTGCAGAAGCAACTAGAAAAAAATATAAAAATGAGAGAATTTTAAATATATGTGATATGCCTGTAGCAATATTATTATCTTATAGTAAAATGTTAGGTTTAAGTAATTGGAGTGATTTAGATCCAGAATATTTTGGATTAAATCATTTTGGATGGTTCACAGCTTTATATGATAAAACTGGAAAAGATAGATTGCCAGAATTGAGAGAAATGATTTTATCTTCTGGAATACAACCTTCTAGCGACAAACATCACAAAGATAAAGATTGGCAAAAAACATGGAAACAATATGCAGAAATCTTAAGGGATTATCCAGAGTATCTACCAAATAGTTATTTACAGTATTATTTATACTCAGCAGATATGGTTTCCAAAGTAGATAAAAATTATACAAGAGCAAATATGGTTATAGATGGCAGAGAAAAGGATTTAAAAAATGAATATAGAAAGTATTTAGAAAATAAGGAAGGATATAAAAGTCCTGTTCAATCTTTTACTGTTTTTGGTGATTTTATTGTAGATGCAGCAGTTTCAATTGCTTATAATAAAGGTTATCGATTTTTAGTTATTGTAGAAAATAATGGGGCTATACCAAATCTTCCGAATGATGTAATGGTTGAAGTACCAGCCTATTTAAGAAGTTGGGGACCAGAAGTTATTTCTAGAAAGCCTATTTCAACGTTCTATAAAGGAATGATAGAGAACCAATTAGCTTCTGAAAAGTTAGCAGTAGAAGGATATTTTGAGAATTCGTATGATAAATTACTACAAGCAATAGCTATAAATAAAACTGTATCATCAACAAATATAGCCAAAAAAATATTAGATGATTTTATTGAAGCTAATGGAAATTTTTGGCCAGAATTAAAAAAAGAAAAATTTTAGGAGGATATTATGACTTATAAGAGTATGTTGGGAACTTTTCAAAAGTTAGGAAAAGTTTTAATGGCACCTGTTTTAATATTACCAATTGCAGGAATTTTAGTAGGTATAGGCAGTGGTTTTACAAATCCAGGAGTTTATACATTATTTCCATTTTTAAAAAATTTTAATATAGTTTTTAGTCTTTTGAAAGATGCAGGAAATGTTGTAAACAATAATATTCCCGTTATATTTTCTATTTGTATAGCTTATGGATTTGCTAAAAGTGAAAAGGCTACAGCTGCTTTAAGTGGTTTTTTAGGTTATATGACAATGAATACTATTTTAGGTAGCTATTTAGTTTTAGTAGGGAAAATTAATCCCAAAGCTCTTTTAATAGGTCAAAAAAATATTCTAGGTGTTTTAACTTTAGATACAGGAGTTTTTGGTGGAATTTTAGCAGGGATTTTAGTTGCATATATTCACAATAGATTTTATAAAATTCAGTTACCTGCAATATTATCAATTTTTAATGGAACTAGGGCAGTACCGGCTATATCAATAATTATGTGTAGTTTTTTAGGCATTTTCTTATCTTTTATTTTTCCACCTATACAAGAACTATTGATTAAATCATCTGAATATATAAATTCAGTTGGAGCTTCAGGTGCTTTTGCTTATGGACTTTCAGAAAGGTTATTGTTACCTTTTGGATTACATCATTTTATTTATTTACCATTTTTTTTCACGCAATTAGGTGGAATTCAAGAAATCGATGGAAAAGTTTATGAAGGAGCAGTTAATATATATAACGCAATATTATCATCTCCTACGGCAATGTTTGATGTTAATATAACAAGATTTGTTATGAATGGAAAAGTTTTATTTGCAATGTTTGGATTACCAGGAGCAGCTTTTGCTATATATAAAACTTCAAAAAAAGAAAATAAAAATAAAGTAGCAGCATTAATGTTGGCAGCAGTATTACCTTGTGCATTAATGGGTATAACAGAACCACTAGAGTTCGCATTTTTATTCGTATCACCGGTTTTATTTATAATGCATTCTATTTTATCAGGAATAGCATACGTGCTAACATATCTTTTGAATATTAATATTCCAGGACCATCTAGTTTTGGCGGACCTCTTTTATCAACTATTTTTAATGGAGTGTTAAATAGCAGCAAAGGGTCGAATTGGGAAAATTTATTAATGTTAGGACCCATTTATACATTAATGTATTTTTATTTATTTAAGTTTTATATAGAAAAGAAAAATTTAAAAACTCCTGGAAGAGAAGATGAATTAGAGAATGTTCAAAATGAATCAAATCCAAGTTTTCAAAATACTAACTTTAATGATATAATAATAAAAATTGTAGAGCAAGTTGGTGGAAAGAGTAATATAGAAAAAGTTGATGCTTGTTTTACGAGGCTTAGAATCTCTTTAAAAGATAATAGTAAAATCAGTGATGTCAAAGTTTTTGAAAATGATTTATTGGCAAATGGAGCAATTTTAGTTGATAATGGAATTCAAATAATTTATGGAAATAAGGCTAATTTACTAAAAATAGAGATGAGAGAATATTTAAATTATGAATAAAGTAATTATGAGGAGTTAATTATGTATAATTTTTTTTCTAATCTAAAAAAATGTCGTGACAATAGCAATTTATATCCAACAGTAGAGGTTGTAATTTCAAGTTATATATTAGAAAATTATGAAGAGATATCCTTGATGTCTATAAATTTATTAGCAAGTAGATGTAATACATCTATATCAACAATCTCTAGGTTTTGTCAAAAAATACTAAATTGTGATTTTAAAACTTTAAAAGAAGAGTGCAAGAATTACGAAAGATTTTTGAAAGAGAAAGAGGTTTTGAAAAAAGGTATTCAAAAAAATTTCTTGTATGATTCAGTAGAAGCTATAAGAGAGACTGCTGATTTAAATTCAGAGGAAAATTATCAAGAGATCATAAAATTAATAAAAAGAGCCAAAAAAGTTTTCTTTTTTGGCTCTTCATTTTCAAATATTTTAGCTCAAAATGCAAGTGAAAAGTTTATGAGACTTGGTAAAATAACTGTTTGTCCATTAACAAGTATATCTCAGGAGGTAGAAGTTAATAAGGTAAAAAATAATGATTTAGTATTTATAGTTAGTTTTTCTAATAAAAATTTTCAAATGGAAAGATTAAAGTATATATTAAGAAAAAAGAAGATAAATATAGTTTATGTAACTGCAAATAGAGAAAAAGCTAATGAAATGGAAAAATATTTAATTGTATCTCCAAAAATGTATCAAGAATTTGAATCCTCTCTTATACAGGAGATGTCAATTAGTTATGTAATAAATGAATTATATTTAAGATATAATTATTGATTTAATATAATTATAAAAATATTAAATAGGGGGAGAAAAAATGAGGAAAATAATATTAGGAAGCTTGTGTGTATTTTTTACGTTACTAAGTTTTTCGGAAGATAAGAATTATGATGGAGAAAGTGGGGCTTCTGAAACTAGAATTGCAGTAAAAGGAAATAAGCTATCTGAAAATATAGATGAAATATCTAGAAGATAATGGAGTTGAAGTAAAAGCAAGAGATCTTTATAGAATGAAATGGAATCCTGTATTATCAGAAGATGAATTCTTTTATCAAAAATATGGAATTGGAGAGCCGAAAGATGATGTGAAAAAAGAGCAGGAGTTAGTTAAAGAAGCAGATTATATTGTATTTGTTTATCCAAATTGACATGATAGCGCTAATGCTATAGTAAAAGGATATCAAGAGAGAGTTTTTTCTAAAGAGTTCGCCTATACAAGTACACCAAAGGGGCCTAAAGATTTATTAGAAGGAAAAGGAATTTATACAATTATGAACTGTGGATTTTTAGGTGGTGGAAGAGGATTTATAGGAGATGGAGTAGGTATAAATGATAAAAAGTAGAACAAATTTAGATAAATTAGAGTAGTGTGAAGGCACTACTTTTTTTGTTTAAAAATATAAGGTATGGTATAATATAAGAAAAATATATGGTGAGGTGAAAGCATGATTAAGAAAAGTTTGCCAGTGGGAATAGATGATTTTAAAGAGATAATAGAAAGT
>NZ_JBOGCC010000320.1:0-3029 GCF_051656525.1 Clostridium sp.
ATTGTAATTTTTTTAAATAAATTTGCTTTTTACTATTTTATATAGTAAATAGATATTATTAGACTCTGTTTTAGTCAAGGGGGCTAGCGGGGGAAGCTTCTTAGTTTAAATTACTAAGAAGCTTTTTTTATTTTATAAATCTCTCTTTTGTTTTATAAAAAACACTTTTTTGTTTTTTTAATTTAAAAAAAACATTATCTTAAGTGTTATTTATAAATAAATTAATTGCAATTTTATCGTATATAATATACAATACACCGTGTTACTTAGAATGTGAAAAATAAGAACAAGTTGGATTTAGTTTTTCTATATCGCATGTGTGTTTTTATTTTTTTAAAACAAATTAGTTTTAAAATTTCATTTTAAGTATACAAGAGAGTGAGTTGGATTTAGCTAGTCTATATCGCATGTGCACTCTCTTCTATTCCTAAAAATTATCCTTTACTATATTTCTCTTTTCTATTTTTTCTACTGGATTATATTGTTCTTTTAATTCTTTTACTAAATCATTTAAATTTCCTTCGGAATTTATTACTCGTAGTTTAATATTATTGTTACTAAAAGTCAATTTTATATTCTAAGATTGTATTTAAATAAGTTAAGTAATATAATAATACTGTAACTATTAAAAGTTAAAAAAGGAACTTAATTTATGAAAAATGATAACTTAAAAATAAGAATAATTGGTTCTCCTGGAAGCGGAAAAACCTATACAAGTAATATTCTCAGTAGAGAATTAAATATTAAAACTATAGATTTAGATAGTATATTTTGGAATACTTCCCTAGCAAATAATAGAATAAAAAATAATTATATCAATAGAGACTCCAGATTAAACTCAATTTTATTAAATGATTCATGGATTATAGAAGGTGTCTATATTAGCCCTTGGACTTTTCATACTTTTTCTGAAGCTAATTATATTTTAGTAATTAAAACTAATAAATGGACTCAATACTATAGATTATTTAAAAGATTTTTTATAAGAAAATTTACTAATTATAGACCAAAAGAAACACTAACAGATTTTAAAAATCTTATTTCTTGGAGTTTTCAGTATCAAAAAGATTTAGATAATTTTATCTCTAACAATTCTTATTCAAATAAAATTATAACAATTAAGACATCTAAAGATTTAAATGACTTTTTAAAATTATTGAATTAAATACTTAAATTTTTAATAAATTTAAAACTTTTTTATACAATCTTTGGTCTAAATATTATAATAAGTGTTAAAAGTAATAAATAATTTAATCCCCCCCCAGATAAGAACCTCTACCCCCCAGAGGTTCTTATTATTTTTTGCAAATATATTTTAATCGTAATATAATTAAAAAAATGGAACTTTTAATTCTTTACATATGGAGGTATTTAAAATGAATGAAAAATGGGATGAATTAGCCAAAATTTTAAAAACTAGCAACAACATTGTTTTCTTTGGCGGAGCAGGTACTTCAACAGAAACTAGGCTTAAATACATCCAAAATAAAAATAGAGGTAGAAATTAATCTACCTCTTCTTTTTCCTTGATAAGAATTAACATTTTCAATATTTTTACTTTATTATCAAATATAAAATAAATCATTATGTTTTATTATTAAATTCTTTTTATCAATACCTATTTCTAACATTTTCTTTTCAAATATTTTTTTCTCATTCTCTCCATAATAAAAAATATTCCATCTTGTGTTTTGATTAACTCTTTTTAAAATTTCTTCAAAATATTCCATATCAACATCTCCTAAAGAGTGTCCAATAACATAAATATTTTTTACTTCAGAAATCTGATTGAAAAAATATTTATTATATTTAATATGATTTTTAGGAATTTTAACTGTTCCTTTATAATAATCTATTAAAAGATTATACTTTAATTGTTCTACTTTGTAATCATAATGGCCTTCTATGCTCTGGAATTCTTCGTGTATTTGCTCTAACTTTTCTTGCTCATCTTCTTCGAGAGATATTTCTTCTGTTTTTCTTTCAAAAAATGAATTATATTCAAAATCTCTTTCTTTTTCTAATTCACTAATTCTATTGATATTCAAATGTCCCATTGCTAATTCATCACCTACTTCACCATGAATATGACATATTCTATCACATTCTATTTCATAAACACTTTCTAATACATTTGTATAATTAAAAGTAAGAAACAAATCATTTGAATCACTCTCTATATACTTTGTTTTTTTATGGACTTTACTTAAATCAATGCTTTGAACCCAACATTTAAGATTTTCTAGTAATCGTTCAGGGATATCTTTTATAAATGATTCTAAATAAATCTCAGCAGTTTCAAAACAATCTTCATAATAAGGATTATCATCTTCTAATCCTAATTCTAAATTTGCACTTAGTATATAATCTTCATTAACAATTTTCATATTATTCTCTATATCACTCCATAAAGATTCATATTCATTATTAATTGGTTCTGTCATTAAAGGATTTTCATATCTTCTATCAAATGAATACATATGTAAAGAATAAAAACCCTCAAAAAATACTTTATCATTACTTTCAACATATTTTTTAAAATCTAAATAACTTGTTTTTAAATCATGAGCTAAATCAAACCCATTTCCAATAATAAATAAATTACTCATAACTCCCCCTGTTTTAACTTTTTACATAAAAATATAGTATAACTTATAATTTTAATAGAAGTCAATTTTATAAAATAAATACTTTATAGCTATTCTAAGATTGTATTTATATAAATTAAATAATATAATACTACTATAATCATTAAAAGTGAGGTGTTATCATGAATAATAAATTAGAGAAAATTTATGAATTAAAAAGTGAACTAGATCATAGAAGACCTCTTAATCAAGGTGAAATAAAAAGAATAAAAGAAAACTATATAATTAAAAATACATATAATTCAAATGCTATCGAAGGAAATACTCTTACTGAAATGGAAACTAGAGTTATTATCGAAACTGGAATTACCGTTGCTAAAAAGACTTTAAGAGAACATTTAGAAGTAAAAAATCATGCTGAAGCTTTATTTTTTATTGAAG
>NZ_JBOGCC010000321.1:0-1375 GCF_051656525.1 Clostridium sp.
AGTGGAAAGATTGGATAGATAATGCTGAAACAGCAGCAAAAATAACGGCACAACAAAAAGATGCATTAAGCTTTGTTCAAAAAATGGTTGATAGTGGCAATTTTGAATCGGTACAACTAGGGGGTCATTCAAAGGGGGGAAATTTAGCTTTATTTATAGCAATTGCAGCTAATGAAGAGTTAAGAAAGAAAATATCAGATGTGGCAACTATAAATACTCCGGGATTTAGGGATAGTTTTATAAAAGATTATAAAAAAGTAATAGATGAATTAAATAAAAATGGTGTTTTATGATGTGTATAGGTTAGAAACTAAGTTACTTAATTCAATTTAGAAAAAAGGGGATAAGCTATGAAGTTAAAAAAGATAGGAGTTTTAATTATTCCAATAATAGTAGGATTTTCAACAATGGGTTGTGACATAGTTTATGAAAAAGTAATAGATAGTGTTTATGGGGAGGCAGATATGGATGGTAATAGATTAAATGAATATGAAAAATTTGCATTAGAGGATCTTAAAAGAAAGTATGGGGAAGAATTCGTTATTGTACAAAGGGGGGGAACTCATGGAGCCTATAGAAAAACTAAGAAATTTTTAGCCGCACCGAAAGCAAATGAAAATATACCTTTTACTTTAGAGGTAGACTATGAAAAAACAGAGACTATAGATGATTATATAAATATAATTATGGAACAAAAGTTTGAAAAATTAATAGAGAAAGATGTTAAAGAGGTTTTTGGAGAAGATGTTAATATAAAAGCTGCAATGTCTGGGGAATTAAAAAAATATGATTCTATAGAAATGGATGCTATTGAATTTATAAATTTAAATAAAACCTATGGAATGGGAATAACTATTTTTATAAAAACTAATGAAGATATAGATAAAGAGAAAGAAAATAAAAGAGTTGATGAATATTTAAAAAGATTTGAAAAATTAGAACTTGAAAATTCAGGACATATAATTTTTGCTTATACAAAAGAAAAATTTTTTGATGAAATAAATACAAATTATTATCAGGCTAGATTAACAACAGAGGATTTATTGTTTTCGGACGAAAAAAATTATAACACAAAATTTATAAAATATAAAGATGGTAAGACAGAAAATCATCTTAATTTTAGGGAATAAGGTGGTAAAATAAATGAAATTAAGTGATATAGAATTAAAAGAATTATCCCAATTAGTTTATTTAGATATTCCAAAGGAACTACACTTAGATTTTATTAATAATAAAAAATTAAATTTTGGAGAATTTATAAATTATTATAAAACATATCCAGAACAATATGAAGGGCAATATAATGAAAGAGAAAAGATATATTATAAATCTTTATTAGATAAATATAGTGATCCTAAATATGAAAATGTAACTA
>NZ_JBOGCC010000322.1:0-18499 GCF_051656525.1 Clostridium sp.
ATAGTACAACTTATAGTATCAAAAATAGTATCAAAAATAGTATTTGATTTATATAATATATTATGATAAATTATATATATAGAAGGCGTAACGCCGCACGCTCATACTGAATGTATGATATCACGGAAGTAAAAACCTGCTCATTAATTTGAGTAGGTTTTTTTTAGCATATAAAAGTATCATAACTTAATAGTATTGACACCTTAGAAAATGTAATGGTATAATCAGTATTGTAAAAGTGTCAATTCATAGTGTCAAAACAGATGATATTAAAGAGGTGTAAATATGGCTTATTATAATTATAAATTAACTTATTCATATGAAGATTTTTTAGAAAAGCATATACAATATTTTGGACGAGAATTTTTAATGAATGATTATATTGAAATTGGAAAGAAAAGAAATTTAAAAGTTTTAAAAATTGAAGAGGTCAAAGGGATTAATGCTGAAATATCAGAGCTATTAGCAAAAGAAATTTTAGAGAGTTCAAACAAGAGCATTAAGTGTGAAGTTGCATTTATGCAAATTATAGCAAATAGAGAGAATAGAGAGATAGTTATAAATGCAGTAGGTAAAGATAATCAAAAGCCAGTAAATCTTTTTACTAAGCCTTTTGAAAGATTTAGAGCATTATTAGGAGAAGTCGGAATAATTACACCAGGAAAAGATGGAGAGATAATAGTATCATTGAAGAAAACTATTTGTGATACTTATGACACCAAAAATAAAATAAATAATGTTTATGGTTACTGTAGAATATCTACTAAAGGACAATTAGAGAATAATTCTTTAGAGCAGCAAAAGGAAGAAATAGAAGCAAGATATAATAATGCATCATGTTATGATGAAACATATACAGGAAAAACCATGGATAGACCTATATTTAATAAGATTTTAAATATATTAGTAAAAGGAGATACTTTAGTAGTAACTAAATTAGATAGATTATGCAGGAGCACTAGAGAAGGATTAGAGATAATAGAAAAGCTAAAGGAGAAAGGAATAAGAATACATATTCTTAATATGGGATTAATTGAAGATACTCCAATGGGAAACCTTATAGTAACTAATTTATTAGCATTTGCAGAATTTGAAAGAGCAATGATAGTAGAAAGAACACAAGCTGGTAAGGCAATAGCAAAAACTAAAGAAGATTTTAGAGAGGGAAGACCTAAAAAGTTTACAAAAAAACAGGTGGACCATGCACTAAGTCTTTTATCAGTAAATGGTGGAGATAAAAGTTATAAAGAAGTTGAAGAAATTACGGAAATTTCAAAAAGTACATTGATTAGAGCAATGAGAAATATAAAAAATAAATAAATTATAAGATGGAAGTCTTTCAATTGATAATTGGAAGATTTTTATTATTGTAATAAATGGAAATAAATAGTAATATTATTTTAGTAATTAAAAGTAATATAGGAGTATAGGGGAATGGATAGAGAGAGTTTTAATTTATTATCAATGGATAAACAAGTTGAATTTTTTAATAGGGAGCTTATAAAGGATAATTTTAATTCTATTTGTAAAAGAATTGGAGTATCTAAAAATACAATAAAGAAAAGATTTGAAAATAATAATTATGAAGAAAAGAGACAAGGACAAATTATAAAAAAATTTATAAAAAAAGTAGTTGAGGAAAAAAAGGAAAATATAGATCCTAAAAAATCTATATTAGAAAAACATGAAATTCATCCAGTAGAGAATATTAAACCAAAAGAAAATAAGAATTCAGATAATAAAGAGATAGATTTAATTTTTAAAAGATTGAAAACTTTAGAAAGTGAATTCATAAATTTAAAAAAATCGATAAATAATATAGATAGTAATAAAAATATTACTGATGTAATACAGTATTTTGAAGGAGAGACAATAGTAAAAACTTTTAAGATAGATAAAGAAGTAAATAAAAAGCTAGAAGAAATACAAGGGAAATTTAAAGGTTATAAAAAGCAAGATATAGTAAGTAGTTTATTAAAATATGCATTGAATAATATAGAGTAATATTAAGTAATAAAGTTAATAGAAATGTCCAAACGTTTGGAAGTTTGGACGGGATTCTAAAAAGAATGCACTAAAAAAGATAAACAGAAAATTTTTCAATTTAGAGCAGAATTTTGAATTTATGTAATTTAAATCTTAGAACACCGACTTTTTAACATCTCATAAGCCGATTTTTGGAGAGTTATTACACCGATTTTTTTACCATCAGGACACCGATTTTTGATTTTTTGAAAATACAGAAAATCGCTTGAATGAAAAGTTAGTTAAAGTTAGTAAGTAAAAGGTATAACAGAAATTGAAATATTGAAATTTTCCAGTAATAGAACCAAGACGGAAAAAAAGCTAATTAAATTTAGAAAAAAATCATCTTATAAAACTTATTTTTTAGGAATAAAATTCAATGGAAAAGCTGAACATTTGTTCAAAAAACGGTACTTAATTTTGAAATCACGGTACTTAATTCTCAAAACACTGCACTTATTTTCAAAATCACTGTACTTGTAATAAAAAATAGGAAAAAATAGACCTGTACTTGTTATTTTTTAAATTTAAATAAGTACAGGTCTTTAAATTATTGATAAAGCTTTTAAATATAAGACTTACAAGAAAAATAAATAAGGAAAATTGCAAGGCTACTGTCCCCAACACAAAAAAGTTAGATATGATAGTGAAGTAAAAAAAGTTGTTAAATTTTAAGTAGGAAAAAGTATAGGAATTGAAGTAGGAAAAAAGTTAAGAATTAAGATATAAAAATATTTGGAGTTGATGGAGCCTTGAGAAGGAAAAGGAAAAGTTTTATAGATATTGAAGCTGGAGCAGCAGTAGGAATAATATTAATTTGTAATTTAATGTTGCTAGTTATGAAATTGATTTTAGTGTAGAATAAGCGTAAAATAAAAATAGAATATTTATTAATTTAGTTAATGTATAAGTTATTCGCAAAACTAGTCTTTTACGAACAATT
Source organism: Clostridium sp. (assembly GCF_051656525.1). Taxonomy (GTDB): domain Bacteria; phylum Bacillota; class Clostridia; order Clostridiales; family Clostridiaceae; genus Clostridium. The sequence continues at coordinate 2,969 of NZ_JBOGCC010000322.1, forward strand.
TTTTTTATATCCAGTAAAAGTCTTGATATAACTAGCCTTAAAAGTATGAATATAAATGTTAATGCGAACAACTTTAATATATTTTGAGAACATAGGTATAAAAGCGTTGAAAAGACTAGGATTGAATAGATTAAAATTTTATTTTGAATAAGAGATATGAATTTATTAATAGGATATTGATATAATATGTTGATATGATAGAGTATTGAGAAAAATAAAAAAGAAATTGACAGAATATAAAAATAGTCTTATATTTAAAACATAATTAAATAAAAAAAAAGCCTTTAACACGCTTTAAAAAAGTACTGGTAATACTAATTTAAAGCTAAAGTTAAAATGTACTGGTAATACATTAGAACTGTTCGTAAAAGCTTTAATATCATATTTGATATTGTTAATATAACAAATATTCAATATTAAATCAATGGTAATAAGAGTAAGAATTTTTCAAGTTATGTAGTAAGTACATAGCTTTTTTTGTTGTGTAAGCATATCAGCAACTTTAAATAAGTGATATATGTTAGTTGAGCAGATGCAGAAAGTCAACTATCAGTAAATTCTTATTCTCTTTTCTATTATTGGAGCATAAGCAAGGTAATTTATTGATGTAAGGGGAGCAACGCCCAAGAGCCTTTTAAATAAAAGTTGTGGTGGTAATTTGGTACCCTAAAGGGTAGGTCAATTCAATATGAGCATTAGGACAAGTTAGAATGTGTTTTAGTATTGAGTATAAGATAATAATAGTTAGTGTGATAATCTCAAACATATACAGAGATATTAAAGTAAATTTTGACTTATGACTTATATTTTATAAGTTGTTAGGTCAAGATTTTCTATGCTCAAAAACTCAACAGACCAAAGATATTACATTATTGCTTACCTAAAGTAAACACTAAATTTAAAGCATATATGAAAAATAAAGGTAAAATTTGAATATAATAGAATATATATAGGTATTAAGAAGTTATTAGGAGGGTAATAGGGTGCGTTTAAATCTAAATAATAAAAAATATACTCAGAATAAAATACATTTAACTTTTAAAAATAATGCTGAAGAAGAAGAATTATATAAGTGGTTAATACAAAAAGGACAAATTGGAGGAATAGCAAATTATATAAAGATAGAAATGAATAAGATTAAGAAAAAAGAGGAAAATGAAAATAGATAGAGATAGTTTTAAGCTATCTCTTTTTTTTACCTTGTTTTAGCCTTAATAAAGTCAGATTAATAATATTTTTCGCCTTAATAAGTATCAAATTTAGATTAAGAACATATAGATATATTAGAAAAGCAAATACAAGCCTTGCAGAAGTTTTAATGCTATTAAGCAATATTTTATAAGTGAGGGTATTATAGTTGCTTAGAATTAATTTTAGAGGGTGAAGAAATGGAAATATTAAAAGAATATAATCCAGTTAAAACAAAGGAAAAGGAAGAAATAAGCATATATAAAAAAGTTCTAATTGGTGGAGCAGTAGTGATGCCTGTAATGATACCAGCATTAAAAATATTAGAAAATAAAATGATGTTAAATATTCCAATAATAGCAAACAATAGTTTAGATCATTTAATTAAAGTTTTTAAATTAGAAAGTTTTATTAATTGTGGAATTGAAAAAGAGTTTATTGGGGGAATGATTATATTATTTGGAGGTTATGCAGTTCTTAATACAGTTGTAGAAATATTAGCAATTAGATTAAAAGGAATTTATGAAGAATGTTAGTTGAATTATATGTAGGTGGACTTATTGCTGCAGGTGTTATGGAATTAACGACAGATTATAGAAACAAGAGAAGTTTAAAAGTATTTTTATCAGAGTTGTTTTTGCGAAAAAAGTTAGATATTAAAGTACAGGATATATCAGTAAATCAATATGGATTTAGAGCAAATTTACATCTTAATTTTAAATATAGCATTGAAGACATAGAGCCATATACACCATATTTAAAAGATAGCTTAAAAGTGTATTTGATTGAATTGGAGAGTGAAGATACAGAAATATATTTGAATGTTTATATGAGCAAATTAGAGGATAAGGAGCATAAGAGAATAGAACTATCACCTTATGAATTATTATTAGGCTTTAATTATAAGGGCAATATAATTGCAGATATGAGAGAAACACCACATATTTTACTATGTGGATTAAGTGGACAAGGAAAAACACAGATGGCCAAAACTATTATAAATAATCTTAATGGTGCTGATATTATTTTAATAAATGCTTTTAAGCACGATTTTAAGGTTCATAAAGGACTTTTTATAAATGGAAATGAAAATATAATAGACTTCTTAGAAGAAATTTTAGAGAGTGAAGAAGTCCATAAAAAGCCTATGTATTTAGTATTAGATGAATTATTAGTATTAAGTAAAGATAAAAAAATTAGTAAATGTATTATGGATTTACTAGCAATAGCAAGGCATAAGAATATGTACCTTATTGGAATATCACAGATAGGGACAAAGGAGCAACTTAAATTTAAAGATTTATTTAATGCTAGAGTATGCTTTAGGGCAATAGAAGAAAGTACCTATAGAACGGTGTTGGGGTGTTCAGTTGATGGAGCATTGAAGAAAAGAGAATTTTATTTATACTCAAATGATTTATATAAGGGACGAACATTTACAAATAGTAATTAAGCAACTATTAATATTTTTCAATTAGAAATAACTGAAATGAGTCACCTGACTAACTGAATGACAGAAGCAACGGACGAAGTTCTTGCGAATGGAGTGAAGGATAGGAGGGTTACTCATTGAAGGCGTTAGCTAAGTGCAACAAATAATTAAGAGAATGTTTTAATGATATAGATAAAGATTTTGGGTAAGGTTTAAAAAATTCTTCTATATCTTGTTAGTAGAGTGATAATTCATACAAAAAACAAAATTAAAAAATCAGTTTAAGTAAGTAATATCAAGGGTTTAAAGCAAATGATTTATAATTTAAAAATAATCAAATGTGGAAATAGAGTTGAGATATATAAATATACAAATTATATAGTTAGGGAACAGGGAGAAAAAGAAGAATTTTATAGATTTATTGAAAGAGATCCAATAGAAAAACAATTAGAATTAACTTTAAATCAAGAAGATGAAAAGGAAAATTATAGAGTAAATAATTTAAATAAAAGTAGAAATAAAATAGTTAGGCTTATTAAATGTAATCAAGATATGCAGACATTTATTACACTTACATTTGCTAAGGAAACTGATTATAAGGAATCTAAAAAGTATTTAAATACCTTATTTAATAAACTTAGAAGAGATATTAAAGGATTTAAATATATTTGGGTATTAGAGTATGGAGATTTAAATGGTAGATTACATTATCATCTACTTTGTAATTATCCTATCAATATAAAATTATCCAGGAGCAATAAAAGAAAAACTAAGGCTCATAAGGAGCTAGAAAATAATTTCTGTAGGAAGTATTGGAAATATGGATTTGTAGATATAAGAGCATTGGAGCAAGAAGGAAATTCAAATATAGCGTTATATGTAAGTTCCTATATAGTTAAATCTTTAGGAAATAAGAATTTAGAAGGGTATAGGATATTTGGATATAGCAATAAAACTTTAAATAAACCTATAGAATTTAAATTATTGGATAAAAGGGGTTTAGAAGAAATTTTAAATGAATATTCAGTAGATTATAGAGTTACTTACAATAATTCCTATGATGTAGGTTATGTAAAAAACGGAGAAGAGAGAAAAGGAAAGGTAAGTTATTTTGATATGGAGGTTAGAGAATGAATAAATGCAGCAAATGTAATTCTGAAAATATAGAGTTTTTAAGTCATATGGACGATTTTGAAGAAGGCTCATTATGTTGGTTTATATGCTTAGATTGTAATGAAATGTTTATGGATATAGAAGAAGTAAAGGAAGGTGTAAAGAATGAAAATTAAATCAGAATTTCTAGTAACTAAGGTGGAGCTTAAAAAGAGTAAAGACGATAAGGCTTATATGATGGTAAGTTTGTTGGATTTAGTAGGAGGAGATTTATTTGAGGTACTTCACAAAGAAATAGAGGATATGCAAAAATTACAAGCTATGAGTAAGCAAGAAATAACACTCAATTTATCAAGTAGTAAATATGGTTTAAAGCTTGATATAGTAAAAATAGGAGAAATCACAGGTAATATTTTAGATAATTAAAACAAAGAAAAGTAATTATGGAGAGCATAGTTACTTTTTTTATTTACTTTTACAAAAGTGTTTATTACAATGAAATAAACAGGAGGATGAAGGTGGAATGGATAAAGATATAAATGGAATGAAATTGAAAGAGTTTATAAAAGAATTCTATATTATTCATAAAAAAATAGAATTTGGTGGATGTTTGCAATGGAAAGATGGAAAAGCCTTTAAGGAATGGTTAGATCATATTGATGAAGATTTAAAAGATATATTTGATGAAGATGAATTAGAAAATATTTACTTAGTTAAAAGACATTCAACTAAAAAATTAAATAATCATCAGATAGAAGAAATTAAAATATCTAAAAAAAGTTATAGGAGCATTGCAAAGGAATTTGAAGTAAGTGCAGCAACGGTAAGTAAAATAAAAAATAATAAATATTAAAAGGGGAATTGAGATGAGTGAGAGAGTTAATGAGGAGTTAGTTAGAGAGTATCAAAGAGGAAATAAAGAGGTTTTGAATCAAATAATAGAAAAAAATTTAGGGATGGTACAGAATATAGTATCAAAATTCTATGTCAGTACAATAAACTCTATTGAGAGAGAGGATTTAGTCCAAGAAGGAGTAATAGCATTGATAAAAGCTATTGAAATGTATAGGTTCGATGGAGAAAAGAGAGCTAAGTTTTCAACTTATGCATTTACAGTTATAACATCACTTCTTAAAAATTATTTAAGGCATAACAATACAGAAAGTGAGATAAGTCTGAATATTAGAATTGGAGAGAGTGAAGTAGAAAATATTGAAATGATAGAGGATAATGAAAATCTAATAGATAATACAGTAGAAAGAGAATATATAAAATGGTTAAATAAAGAATTAGAATATGGTTTAAAGAAGTATACAGAGCCTTTAGAAGAGAATTTAATTAGGGCGGTATATGGATTTGGATGTTCTGAAATGAAAGTAAAAGAAGTAGCAATAATTTCAGAGCTAAGTGAATGTAAAGTAAGAGCAAAGATTAATAATGGATTTGGAAGAATTAGATCAAGTGGTTGGGGAAATATATTAAGAAAAGAAATACCAGATACTCATTTAAAATCTTTTAGAAGAAGAATTAAAGAGATTGATTATGAAGCTATGTATATTAAAAAGTACACTGAAAAATTAGAAAAAGAATTGAAAAAAATATCATAAAAAGACAGTAACAAAGGGCGTTACTGTCTTTTTAATCGCAATCAACATTTGAATTAGATGAAATCAAATGCTTTAAGTATATTTTATTAAAAATTATATTTAAAGTCAAATTTAAGAACGCTTATAAATGGCTTTAAATAAGGGGTTTTGAGCGTTTTAGTTAATAAAGTAACATAGCATTAAAATTATTTTAAAATATCATAAATATCTTTAAATTTTTCTTTCATAAAAAGTAATTCTAAGTATTCTTTAAAGTTAGGGTTTTTAATTATTTCTAATATTTGGGGTTTAGATAATTCTTTAAACTTATTAAATCCGGTTAAAGATGTAAATTCTAAAAATTTAGTTATTAATTCAATATCATGAGGACTTAGTTCAGTTGATTGTTCATGCTCCAAAGCGTAATTATAGTGAGATTGTAATTTTTCTTTATCTAAAAAATAGATTTTTGATTCAATCAATAATTGAGATAAGTTTTTATTATAATAATTAGCTATAGTTTCTAAAGAAGATAAATTTACTTCATCTAAAAAATTATTATAAATTTTTTGTAGTTCATCTAATGATAATTTCAAAGTTTCTTCAAAATAACCATTTTTATAATGATTTTCATCTCCATCATAAAATGATTCAATAGTTTCATGCAATAAATAAGCAAAAGGATTAGGGGTAAATAAAATATCAAAATTAAGATTTATTGCTGAAGAAATCTTACCTAACGTATAAGGGTCCATTTCTCTTTGACCTTGCTCATATTTAGCAATTGTATGAATACTTAAATTCATTTTTGTTGCTAAATCTTCACGTGAAATTTTCATTTTTTTTCTAAAATATTTTATTCGTTCTCCAGGAGATAAATCTAATTCATGATTACCAGGAAAATAAAAAACAAACATATAATATCACCTCTAAAGAACATAATAGCACTTTTTGGGCGATAAAAATATTTTTTTTGCGAAAATGTTGAAAAGTAAGCACAAATAAGGTAACATAATATTAATAAACAAGCACAAAGGGGGTGTTTTTTTGAATTTGAAGAAGTACAGGAAGGTAAAAGCTTTACGAGTTGGAAAAGGAATAGCAGCAAAAGATTTCGCTAGAAAAATAGGTATTTCAGTATCAACTTTAAGAAGAATTGAAAACAATTTAGATGTAAATCCTAAACGAAATACCATGGAAAAAATAGCAGATTTATTAGAAAGTGATGTAACTAGTTTATTTTTTAGTGATGAAATGAAGGTAGATAAATGAAAAAGTTATAAAATAGGGAGAACTAAATGGAAAGTAAGTTTTTTAAAGTTTATGTTGATGGAAAATTAAGAGTAGGGTGTGGAAATCAATTTACGCTAATGAGCAATGTTGTAAGATTACATCAACAATATGGAAAAGAAAGAGTGAAGATTGTGGAATGCACAGAAACTATTCCATTTACTAAAGAAGAATTAGAAGAAATGAAAGAAGTAATTCAGGATTTTAGGAATATATAATGCAAATAAACCAAGATACTTTTAAATGTGAAGCGAGGAAGAATTTAATGTGGCATGAAATTTGTGAAATTTATTCAGAAAATAAAGGAGATAGAGCTATAGGAGGAATAATTATGAGAATGAAAAATTTAGAAAAATGTTTTGAAGCAGCAAAAAAAGAAAATGCAAGTTATGTAGGTGTTTTAGTACAAATGGAAGGTTATAAGGCAGATGAGTGCATTATAAATAAAGCAATAAATTTTGATAAAAAATTAGAATATTATAAGTTTGCTTATAATGATGATTTAACTTTAAAAAATGCACCAGATAAGATTAAAATAGTTGGATTCACATATGGAAATGATGTTGAAGATATAGCTTGTGATTTAGAGCTTTAGATTCACAATTTAAATATTATTTTTAGTATCAAATAAAATATGTGAAAGGAGAGTAATTTGTGGAAGATAGACAATTAATAAGAGCAATTGAACATTTTAAGAAGATGGCAAGTAATAGTCCAGATGATAAGGAAAGAGAGAGTTCTTATGAGCTGCTAAATTATTTACTTGAATTAAAAGACCTACGGGAATTTAAAAAAGAATTAATAAACGTTATATTCAAATAAAAGAAGTATGTAAAGTTGCAGATTTATTAGAAAATATTAATAGAATAGATGTGAAAAAAGGGGAAATAGAGATGATAGTAAGACGTGAAAAATATTGTAAATATGAGGGGCGAAATATGATTAAGGTTAAATATTGTTTATTTGGATTTATACCAATGTATATAAATTATAAATTCATGTAACTTGTAAGGTGATGATGGAAAATTTATATATAGAATCTAAAATATTTTATTCAAATAGTAAATTTGAAGAAGTAAAAGAAATTCTTAAAAATAATATAAAAGAATTTAATGATTCCAAGAGTTTTGTAGATATAGAATATTCAAATTATATATTTATGTTAAATGAAATATTGAATTTAGATATTTATATAACCAAAAGAGATGACTTATTGGAAAAAAGAATAGATGAAATTGAAAAAAATATAGAAAAAGTAATTAAAGGGTTTAAATTTAAGAGAGATAGAGAGGGGATAGAAAAAATGGATAATAACAGAGGTGCAATAGATTATTCAAAGGGGAAAGCGTGTAAAGTTCAATGTACAAGTATTCAAGGAAAATATTCAAAGAGTGAAGTAAAGAGTTGTAGGAATGAGATTAAAGTAGCAATTAGAGTAGAAAAAGAAGATATAAAGAGATGTGAAGCATATTCTAAAAAGGATAAAGATATGGAATGTTCAGAATGTAGCTGTAGTTGTTGCATTGCGGAATAGAGGTAGAAATTTATGGTAGATAGAATAGAGGAATTGCTTAAAAATATTAAACTTAAAGAAGAAAATACACTCATTGATGGAAATTATATAAAAGGTTATAAGGATGCATTAAATGAGTTGAAAAATATAGATAGAAAATATAATTCAGGTGATATATTGGTATGTACAACTAATAATAAGTACTTTAAGGCTAGTGATATTCGTGAAATAGAGCAAAAAGTCTTATTAGAAGGTTGTGGTGAAAGAAAGATAATGTATAAGTTTAAAGGTGATAAAGATTATTATTCAAAAAGTATTTTAGATGACTATTTTTGGAGGTTAAGGTCTTTAAATAAGGGGGATATATGCGAGAAACATTGATTTTTACAGTAGGATTAATAGCAATAACAATGATAATATGCATAACTAGAATGACTGTAAATGCAACTAGTGAAAGAATTAGTAAATATGACATAGAAGAAGTTTTAAATGATATATTAAAGCACCAGAAAGTAGAAGAAGATAATAAAATTATTTTAAAAAATGAATTACTATATGCTTATAAATATCAAGGAATAAGAAGTTATAAGAGATTATTGAAAGAAGTAAAAAGATTGAAAAAAGTTTATAGTATAGGGTAAAAGTTATGAAAGAAGAATTAGATTATCAAATACTTATAGCTGATTTTGGAATAGTAGCAGCAAGTCTATTTCAAAGGTGCATTAATAAAAAAGAAATAGAAAATCTAAAGAGATCATTAATATTTAATTTAAATAATATAGCAGATGATAAAGAGAGAGAATTATAAAAAGAAAAGGTTTGTTCCGTATTTAAAATGTGGACAAACCTTAAATTAACAAGAAAAATAGGTGTAAGATAAATAAAAAAAGATGGTAGAGAAGGAGAAGAAAAATGAATTATAGTATTGAAGACTGGCAAGGAATAATACAAAAGTGTGATGTATTGGAGAAATTGAGAGTTGGGGTGTCATATAAAGCCTTAGCAGTAGATTTAAAAGAGAATGGATATCCATGTAGTGCAGATGCAGTAAGAAAAGCAGTAAGAAGAATAGGCTATAAGAAAAGCATAGAACAAAATTTATATTACCATGGAGGGCAAGAATGGATAATTAAGTTTATGAATTCTATAGATATAGAAGGCATTACAGAAGAAATAGCAATATCTAGATATTATGATTGTTTTAAGGATTGGGGCTTTTGGACAAGAGATGAAAGTGAAAAAGTAACTATAGAAATAGATAAGCAGATATTTGAAGAATATAAAAATATGTCTAATAAATTAGGGTGCGATTTTGATGAAGAGTATATGATTTATGTTTTATTACATCATTTGAATTTAATAGATCCTAAAGAAAGAGAAGAAGAATTTACTAAGAGAGCGATTGAAGAAAATGAAGGAGGAAACTTCACTAAAAAGGAAAAGGAATTTATTTTTAATAAAGCAAAAGAAGGATATTCATTATTTGAATTATATTCTTATTCTAATTCAGAGGGAGCAGTAGCAGAGTTAACAAAAGAAGAATTTGAAGCAGAGTTTAAAAAGAAAGGAAGGGATAAGGAGGCGATTCAGTGAGAGAAGTTAAGCCGATAGATGATGAAAAGGTAGAAGAAATAAAAAAAGAATTAAAGGATAAAAGTATTAGAAATTACATTATGTTTGAATTAGGAATAAGTTTAGGCTTAAGAATAGGAGATATATTAAAACTAAAAGTTAAAGATATCTATGATAAAGATACTATGTATTTAAAGGAACAGAAAACAAATAAGTATAAAGAAGTTCCGATAGCTCCAAAGTTAAAAAGATTGTTAAAAGAGTTTTGTAAAGATAGAGAAGGATATGAGTATCTTATTAAGTCTAGAAAGGGATTTAATGAGCCGATAAGAAGGAATAGAGCGTATAAGATATTGAGAGAAGTATCTGTAAAAGTAGGGATTGAAAGAATCGGAACACATAGTATGAGAAAAACATTTGGAAGGAAATATTATAAAACATATGGAGATATAGAAGAGTTAAGAAAGTATTTTAATCATAGTAATGCAGGCGTAACAAGAAGGTATATAGGAATAGAACAGGACGTAATAAACAATAGGATTAAAAAGCTATGGAATTAATGAAAGATACATATTGAAGTGTAGGTATCATTGAGAAAATAGGAAGTGTTATAAAGCTAGTAATATCAATGTCTAAGGGGGTATAAAGTGAAAGATACAAAATTATAAGATATGTATCTTTCGAAGGAGGAAAGAAAAAGGGATGTAAACATAGTGATATCAAGGGTTAAGAGTATATTAAATAAAAAATATCAATATGTATCTTTCGTAAAAAGAGCTCACATGCGAACTCGCAACCTAAAAAGGTTCAAATGAATTTAAAGGGTGCAAGGGTTAAAAGCTAGTAATATCAATGGTTATAAAGATTTTTATTAAAGAAGTATGTGAACTTTAAGGGCTCAAAAAGAAAAGAAAAAGTTCGCATGTAAGTAATATCAACAAGATATAATCCCCCTATTGAAAAATTAAAGGAGAATTCTAGAAATGATTCGTCGGGGTTTAATATGACAAGAGAGAGTTTTTGATAATTTGTTAATAAAGGGGGTTGCAACCTTAGAAAAAAAGGTATGCATTTTAAAAGAATTAGTAAGGCGAAAAGTAATAAAAGATAAAGAAAAAGTTATATAAAGTATTTATTGATAAGAGTTAGAAGAGGGTTAAGAGTTTGGCAAAAATGAAGAGGTATATTAATAAAATACTAATATGACATTTGGGAAATGGTGCAACTAAAAGGGAAATGCATACTTAAAAAGGGGTGCGTTGCTAAAAGGTTGCAATGATATAGAAGGGGTGCAACAATGATAAGATATTAGTAGATAGATATAAAGAGGTAGGGGCTAGTAAAATTCTATGGAGCAGTTGTAAGAATGTCGCCATTCCATCTATGTGTAGAAGAAACTCCCTGAATGAAATTGAAATGAATTTAAAAGGGGAAGTGTTTTGAAATTCAAAGATAAATGAATCAGTACAATGCCTAGAATATACACACAGAATCTGTAAAACTAAAACTTTTTATACGCCCCGGGGGGATTGCGAGAGAATGATAGGGGTATTATCGCCAGTTACAAGCCATATATACCAGATAAAAATCTGTAAAATGAAAAGTTTAAAACACCCCCAGGGTATAAAAACTTAAAACTATAAAGGGCTATCAGTACAATGCCTATTACATTTACACGAAATCCCCTAAATGAAAGTTTTCGAAGAGAATGAAAAGAAAAAAGTATTTTTATAGGGAAAATAGAAATAAAAAGATTTGGTCATTTTAGAAAGTATGGTAAAATAGATTACATAATAAAAGAAATGAATACATATTAACATAAATCAGGGCAAACAAAAAAGAGTTGTTCCATCGCCAAACAGATTAACTCTTTTTTACCGTTCAAAATCCATAGGATTTCTATATACATTTTTATGTACTTATAATATCAAATAGTACGTAAAAAGTAAATAGAATTTTATCCCTTTTATGGTTTTTGGATAAGTGTCCAAGCTATAGGAGGGATTTTTTTTATGAGCAATTTGGCAATTAAAGCAGAATTAAGAGCATTAAAATATTTAAGAAATGTAAATGAGAAAAAGATAAGTGAGAGCATTGACTATATAAAATCAATTCATAGAAATGATGATGGATTTATTACTATTGGAGTAAAAGATGAAGAAGGTAATTTTTATCAATGGAATTATGCAGAAACTGAAATAATTAAAGAGGATGCAATTCAATATTTCCATAGCTTAAGACTTAATACTTATGCGAGTATTAATAGTTTCTTTATTCCAGTAAGAAATACAAACAATATAAGAAGAATAAACGCTTTATATATAGATATAGATAACCATAAAGATAAAGTGAGTAAAGAAATGATAGTGGACCTAATAAAGCATTTAGAAGGTGAATATTATAATAAGCTTATTCCAAAGCCTAGCATAACAGTAAGTACAGGAAGAGGAATACAATTAGTAATGTTATTGGAGCATCTACCAAAGCAAGGTTTGAAATTTTGGCAGAATATCGAAAATGAAATGGTTAAAAGACTTGAAAAGCTAGATTATAAAGGTTTTAAAGTTGATGTAAGCTGTACTGATGTAACAAGAGTATTCAGAATAGGAGGAACATATAATACTAATAGTAAGTCATATTGTGAAGTTCTAGAGATAAATGACAATGTATATAGATTAGATCAATTAAAAAAAGATTACTTTAAGTATGTTCCAAAGACAACTAGAAAAAGAAAAAATAAAATTATTAATATTACAAGTGGTCAGATAGGGCTTAATACCTATGAATTACATTGGAAGAGAAGAGAAGATATAGAAAGGTTACAAGACTTAAGAGAGGGCGATTGTGAGGGCTTAAGAGAGGTTATGTGCTTTTTATATAGATATTATACTTGTTTAATTGATGGTAACTGTAAAAAGGCAATTGATAAGATGTTAAAGTTTAATCAAAAGTTTAGTGAGCCATTACCATTACATGAAGTTATTAAGGCAACAGAATCAGCAGAGAAGGGCTATAAGGCTTATTTAGAGAGTTTAAATAGTTCAGATAATACAAAAGTCTATGATAGTGAATTAAAAGCATACAATCTAAAGGGATATAACTATACAAATGCTAAATTAATAAGAATATTAAAAGTCACAGAAGAAGAGCAAAGAGAAGGTAACTTATTAATATTAATAAGCAAGGAAGAAAAGTATAGAAGAAATAATATAAGAAGAACACCAAGGAATGAAGAAGGATTAACTAAGAAGCAGCAGGAGTTGGAAGAATTAAAAGAAAGAATATTAGAATTAAAAGAGCAAGGGTTAAGCTTAAGAAAGATTGCAGAGAAATTAGAAATAACATTAGGAAAAGTTCAAAGATGTATTAAAAAGTAGGTGTATCGAAAAATGCTCTACATATTAGTGTGTTCTTTAGAATCTAGTATAATTTAATACCAGGAAGAGGAATATATTAATATATTTAATATTAGAATTTATAGGTGTATCGAAAAATGCTCTACATATTAGTGTGTTCTTTAGAATCTAGTATACTTTAGTACCAGGAAGAATAATATATTTATATATTTAGTATTGGAATTTATAGGTGTATCGAAAAATGGCTCTACATATTAGTTTAAGTCCTAGAAGAGAATTTTAGAGATAATAACTCTTTATTTTTGGTATGAATCTATGAATTAGGTTAGTTTGAAAATTTAATACTAGTAAGAAAGCCTTTCAAAATATTTGAGAGGTTATTTTTATAAACATAATTAAAGTAATATTTGATAATATTGAGTAATATAGGTGATAAGGAAATTTAGAAAGGTTAAAATGTTCTAAAATCGGACTAATTTTAAAGAATTATATATGCAAGTTTTCAGTTATGATTTATATATAGTTTTTTAGGAGGTGATTTTATGATCATAAAGATTAAAAGTTTATTTATTAAGTTTAAGATAATAAATATTGAAATATATAAATTTTAATACATAGAAGAAATTTGAGGGGTAGTAATAAATAATAATATTAAGTAATACAGTAATTTAGGTAATAGAAATGTCCAAACGTTTGGAAGTTTATAAAAAAAGGAGCATTAAGCTCCTAGTAATTTATATAGTTTGATACTTTCTTGAATATCAATAATTCTTAATTTTGAAATCTGAATACCATTTGTTTTTAATTGATTTAGGAAGTTAGCATAATCTTTAATTTGCATCTATAGAACCTCCATGGTTAGCATCTTCGTTAGAAGAATTTAAAAATTTATTTAATTGGAAGCCATCTTTAAAGGCTTCTCTATAAATTAAATCAGTATGAATAGAAATACCTAAGTTTTCAAGTTCTTCATATTCATCTAATAAAGCTTTTTGTTCTTCAGTTAAAGTTTTTTCTAGCTTATGGTATATTTCCATATGTTTAGATGATACTTCCTTATAAGCAGCATTATTAACTACTATAGTATCAGAAATTTTAGTACATCTGTTATCGAAAAAATTTTGAAAAGAAAAGTTGAAATCATTTGAATTAAACATTGTTATACACTCCTTTTATTTACATTGAATTTATTTAATGGAGCATATATAATATACAGTGATGAGCGTATTATATATGCAATATCGTAAACATCTTACTAACTTTGAACGGGGAGTAAGATGTTTTTTTATTTATTTGAATTATTATTTAAATCAGTATTGATTAAATTTGTTATATAGTCTTTTAAAAGAATTCCATCCTTAGCAATTTTTACTTTAATTTTCTTATGTAATTCTTCAGAAACTTTTATAGTAATAGTTTTTTCAGCCATTTTAGTACCTCCTTTACATCCGTTAATGACATTATATACTAAAAACATTTTAAAAGTAAATACTTTTTTATAATTATGTTAAATAAATGTTTTAATTAGTAAAACAGTGTTATAAAATAAAATAGGATTAAATAAAAAGGGGATTAATTTATGATTAAAATTGATAGAAATAGAATTGATAGAATAACAAAAGATATAAATTCTAAAGGAGTTAATTGGGTTGAAAATGCAGACCTAAGAAAAGGCTATGAAATGAGTACATATAATGTAAATACTGAATTAGATGAAATATCATCTTATGAAATGGCTCATTATATTAACCATATGGATAGATGGCTACATAGTAGAAAATCAGATAATACTAGGACTTATAAAAGAGGTGAAATTTTATTTGTTGATTTAGGTGCAAATAATTTCAAGTATGAACCTTCATTCACTCATCCAGCGATAGTTTTAAAAAATGAATTTAACTCAATCTTAGTTGTTCCATGCAGCACCAAAAAATTTGGTAATGGATATAAGGATGTAATAGATGCATATAGAAGAGATGGATTTTCTAAAAATACAGGTATTCAAGTTGGAGCATTACGTTGGATCAATAAAAATAGAGTTATCTCTAGGACTAAATCAAAAGCTAGTAGTAGAGTTCTTACTGAAATAGATAATAAGTTGCTTGATTATGTTCCAGCAAATAAAATTAATAAGCAAAAATATGACAAGCTTAAAGAGGAAAATGAGAAATTAAAAGCTGAATTAAGTCAATTAAAGCAAAAATTAGAAGAAATGGACTTAAAATAGGTTTAAAAATTTGTTTTTTGGAGAACGTGTAGATAAAGGAATAATAAATAAATAAACAACATAAACTATAGTACAAGTGATAGTACAACTTATAGTACAGAGAATAGTATAGGTTATAGTACAACTTATAGTATCAAAAATAGTATCAAAAATAGTATTTGATTTATATAATATATTATGATAAATTATATATATAGAAGGCGTAACGCCGCACGCTCATACTGAATGTATGATATCACGGAAGTAAAAACCTG
>NZ_JBOGCC010000323.1:0-14768 GCF_051656525.1 Clostridium sp.
TATATTTCTAGTTAATGATTTATCTATTTTTATACTACCTTTTTCACCTTGTATTTCTAAATAAGCTACATCTGTAGAATCTATTAATTGGATTAACTCCTTTATCTCTTTAATATCCATAACTTCTCCTTATGCTTCAGTCCACTTCTTAAATAATAATGTTGCATTGTGTCCACCAAACCCTAATGAATTTGTTAATGCACAATTAACATTTATATTTCTACCTTCATTTGGTACATAATCTAAATCACATTCTTCATCCTTTTCTTTATATCCAATAGTTGGCGGTATAAAATTATCTACTATTGCTTTTACACACACTATTGCTTCAACTCCACCTGCTGCACCTAAAAGATGTCCTGTCATTGATTTCGTTGAAGACACTGGTATATTATATGCTGCATTTCCAAATGCTCTTTTTATTGCAACTGTTTCAAATTTATCATTTAAAGGTGTAGATGTTCCATGTGCATTTATATAGGAAATGTCTTCTTTTGAAATCTTTCCTTCTTCAACAGCTAATAACATCGCTCTAGCTGCACCGTCTCCCTCTGGATCTGGTGATGTTATGTGATATGCATCGCAAGTCGTTCCATATCCAACTATTTCACAAAGAATATTTGCACCTCTCTCTTTTGCACTTTCTAAAGATTCTAAAACCAGAATCCCAGCACCTTCTCCCATAACAAATCCACTTCTTTCTCTATCAAAAGGAATAGATGCTCTATTTGGATCATTAGATGTATTTAAAGCCTTTAAGCTTGAAAAACCTTCAACTCCTATTTTAGTTATAGGTGCTTCAACTCCACCAGCTATCATTATATCTGAATATCCATGCTTAATTTGTCTAAATGCATCACCGATGCAATTTGTTCCCGTTGCACAAGCAGTAACTACTGCAAGTGAAGGTCCTTTAAATCCATATTTAATAGATATATTTCCTGATGCCATATTTATTATTGACATAGGAATAAAAAACGGACTAACCCTTCTAGATGTTTTGGTAGCCATTTTCGAAATTTCAGCCTCCATAGTTTGGAAACCTCCTATTCCTGATCCTACCATAACCCCCACTCTAGTTTTATCTATTGAATCTAAATCTAATTTTGCTGAATTTATTGCTTCTTCTGCAACACACAACGCAAATTGTGAAAATCTATCTAATCTTTTACTTTCCTTTTTACCTACAACTTCTGGATTAAAACTTTTAACCTCTCCCGCAATTTTTACTGCTGTCTCTTCTTTATCATATAAAGTAATGAAATCAATTCCATTTTTCCCCACTTTAGCATTTCTCCAAAATTCTTCAACATTATTTCCGATTGGAGTCAATGCTCCCATTCCTGTAACTACAACTCTTCTTTCCATCTTTCTTCCTCCACTACATTACCATTCCGCCATCAACATTAATAACTTGACCTGTTATATATGCTGATTCTTCTGATGCTAAAAAGCTAACTAAATTTGCTACATCGTTAGAACTTCCAAGCTTCTTTAAAGGAATTCCTTTTTTTATTTCTTCTTTATATTTTTCCCCTAGGCCTTCAGTCATATCGGTTTCTATAAATCCTGGTGCAACTGCATTTACTCTTATTCCACGTCCTCCAAGTTCTTTAGCTAATGACTTAGTCATTCCTATCACCCCTGCCTTTGATGCTGAATAGTTTATTTGCCCTGCATTTCCAACTATTCCTACAACAGATGAAAGATTTATAATACTTCCCTTTCTTTGCTTAACCATTATCGGTGTAATTGCCTTTAAACAATTAAATACACCTTTCAAGTTAACATTAATTACAGCATCAAAATCCTCTTCTTTCATTCTTAATAGCAGTGTATCTTTTGTTATTCCTGCATTATTAACTAGTATATCTATTGTATCAAATTTTTCTTTAGCAAAACTTATCATTTCATTAACTTTTTCTAAATTACTTATATCACATTTAAAAATCTCAGCTTTTACACCTAAATTTTCGATTTCCATTTTTATTTTTTTAGCTTCTTCGTCATTACTTCTATAATTTATTAGTATATTAGTACCCAAACTTGCAAGTTTTAAGGCAACAGCTTTACCTATTCCCCTTGTTGCCCCTGTAACTATTGCATTTTTATCTTTTAATAACATAAACTGCCTCCATTTTACTTACTCTTTAATAACTCCACACAACTATTTAGTGTTTCCAAATTACAAACATTTATAACATTTAATTTTCTATCTATTTTCTTAACAAATCCAGATAATGTTTTTCCTGGACCAATTTCTATAAACGTATCAACGCCCTTTTCAATCATACTCCTTATTATTTTTTCAAAATAAACTGGTTTAACCATATGATTTTTTAATATGTCTTTTAAATTATCATCTTTACTATATAAGTCCCCTTTTAAGTTTGAATATATATTTTCTTTTATTTTGTTTATTTTTATATTTCCTAAGCACCTAAAGAACTCGTCACTTGCTTCATTCAATAAGGATGTATGAAATGCTCCGCTTACTTTTAAAGGAATTGCCATTCCTCCAAGTCTTTTAGCCTCATCAATACTTTTATCTATAGGCTTAACTTCTCCACCTATAACAGTTTGACCTGGACAATTATAATTTGCTATTTCAATTATCCCCAAATCCTTACAATTATCTATTAATTCATTTAATTTTTCATCTTTTAGCTTTAATATAGCTGCCATCTTCCCTTTAGTTTTAGCGCCATATTCACCCATTATTTCTCCTCTTGCCTTAACAAGCTTCATTCCATCTTCAAAGTTTATAACACCTTCATTTATCAATGCAGTATATTCTCCTAAGCTTAAACCACATGAATAGTCTGGCTTAATGCCTTCATTCTGTAATGCTTTTGCAATTGCTAGTGAATCTAATACTATAGCTGGTTGTGCTATTTTTGTTTCTGTCAATTCCTCTTCATTTCCTTTAAACATAATATTTAAGATTCCCATATCTAAAATATTTTCTCCATCTAAAAAAATCTGTTTAGAATCTTCTCTACTATTAAATAAATCTTCTCCCATACCTATAGTCTGAGCACCTTGCCCTGCGAAAAGAAAAGCTATTTTACCCATTTTTTAAACCTCCAAGTTAACTATAATCTTTTTAGCTCCGTTCATTAAATCATCAATAATTTCTTTACATGTTTCTTCTTTCTTTATAAGACCTGAAATCTGACCTGCCATAATAGATCCTGTAACTACATCTCCATCTTTTGCTGCTCTTGGTAAAGAACCTTTTCCAAGTTCTTCTAATTCTTCTATTGGAGCATTCTCTTTCTCTAACTTCATAAATTGTCTTGATAATTTATTTTTTATAACTCTTACAGGATGACCTGTTGCTCTTCCTGTTACATCTGTATCTATATCTTTTGCTCCTAATACCTTATCTTTGTAATTTTGATGTACTGTACATTCTTTTGCAACTAAAAATCTTGTTCCTACTTGAACTCCTGATGCCCCAAGCATAAAACTCGCTGCAACACCTCTTCCATCTCCAATTCCCCCTGCTGCTATTACAGGTATACTTACTGAATCAACTACTTGTGGAATCAATGTCATTGTTGTCAATTGTCCTACGTGTCCTCCTGACTCTGTCCCCTCTGCAATTATTGCATCTGCTCCCATTCTTTCCATTCTTCTAGCTAATGCTACTGATGCTACAACTGGTATTACCTTTATTCCATTTTCTTTCCACATATCCATATATTTTCCTGGACTTCCTGCACCTGTAGTTACTACTGGTACTTTCTCTTCACAAACAAGCTTTGCTACTTCTTCAGCATGTTCTGACATAAGCATTATGTTTACTCCAAATGGTTTATTTGTTATTTTTTTAGCTTTTCTAACTTCTTCTCTTATCCATTCAATAGGTGCAGTTCCTGTTATTATTCCAAGACCACCAGCTTCACTCACTGCTGCTGCTAATGATGCATCTGCAATCCATGCCATCCCACCTTGTAATACTGGATATTCTATATCTAACACTTCACAAATTCTATTTTTCATGTAACAATCCTCCTAAAACTTTTAAAAATATTTTTCCTTATATAATTAAAATCGGGTTCTACTTTGCGTTTAAAAGAAGAAACCCGATTTTCTATTATATAGTTCACATGTTTACCTAATTTTTAATTAAATGTTTTCTGCTTTTGTAATATATACCAATTTTCTCTCATATATATCTATATGTTTTCTTCTCAATAAATAATATTACTACGCTTTAGTTTTTGATTCAACATACTCCACTGCATCTTTAACTGATTTAATACTTTCAGCATCTTCTAATTGTATTCCATATTTTTCTTCTATTTCTATTACAACTTGGAATAAATCTAAAGAGTCAGCCCCTAGTTCTTCAAATGTTGTATCCATTTTTACTTCACTTTTATCTACACCTAATTGTTCACATACTACTTCTCTAATTTCTTCAAATATCATTTTTATTCCTCCTAAATTTCATAACTTTTAAATTTTTATTAACGTTGCTCCACAAGTTAAACCACCACCAAAGCCTACTAAAATCACTTTCATTCCTGGTTTTATTTTTCCATTTTCAAATGCATCATTCAATGCAATTGGAATGGACCCTGCAGATGTATTTCCTACTTCTTCTAAATTTATATAAAACCTATCTAAAGGTAAATTTAGCTTTTTACTTGCATAATCTATTATTCTAAGATTTGCTTGATGTGGAATTATTAAGTCTATATCATTTAATGTATATTTAGTTTCCTCTAATACTTTTTCTACTGATCTAATAATTGATTTAGTTGCAAACTTAAATACTTCTCTACCGTTCATCTTTATATATTCACATTTTTTATTTTCTTCTTTTATATAAGGATTAACTACATTTCTTGCTCCTGCAATTAAAGTATCACTTTTTTCTCCATCTGAGATGCTATATGAATTTATAATTCCAACTTCTGTTGACGCCTCTAGTATACAAGCTCCTCCTCCATCTCCAAATAATATACATGTTCCTCTATCTGACCAATCTATTATTTTTGAAAGAGTCTCTGCTCCTATGATAAGAGCTTTCTTATATCTTCCTGTACTTATTAAGCTTTTTCCAACTTCCAATGCATATATAAATCCTGTACACGCAGCATTTATATCAAAAGCTGTTGCATTCTTTGCACCTATTTTTCCTTGTATCATGCATGCTACCGAAGGGGTATAGTTATCTGGTGTTAATGTTGCAACTATTATCAAGTCTATTTCCTCACCCTTGATATTACCTCTTTCCATAGCCACAATCGCAGCTTTATATGCTATATCTGATGTATCCTCACCTTCTGATATTCTTCTACTCTTTATTCCTGTTCTGTCTACTATCCATTCGTTATTTGTTTCTACTAATTTACTTATATCTTCATTAGTAACTTTTTTTGAAGGTAAATATGCCCCAACGGATTTTATTTTCACTTCATTCATTTAATTTCACCTTAACCTTCTAAATTATATTCTATTTTAAAGAAGTCATTTAATCTTTCTAAAGATGATATAAGTGTATCTTCTTCATCTTCTGATAATCCTTTAATAGTAGCATTTATCATATCATTATGGAATTTTTCATGAAGTCTATATGCAAGTTTGCCTCTCTTTGTAAGTTTAATTAAAACAACTCTTCTATCTTCTTCAATTCTTTTTCTTTCCACATATTCTTTTCTTATTAGTTTATTTATAGCAGTAGTCAGTGTCCCTACTGTTATTTTTAAATCTTGAGCTACTTCTGACATTGTTCTTTCAGTATAAAGACCAATGGCCTCTAATGTATGAATTTCTGTAACTGACAAATCATTTAGAACTCCTTGCTTTAATGCCTGTTCTTCAATTTGAAGAATATCATTAAATATTTGAACTAACAATTCATTTAGTACCTTTTTCTTTTTTTCCATTACTATTCCTCCATAGTTTTTCGTCTTTAATATAACTATAATATTTTTATTCACATAAATCAATTGCTATCAAATATTTTTTCTCTCAAATGATTTGATAATCAAACTATAATATAATCAAAGTTTTTTGTCAACTATCAATTTGAAAAATCTCCTTATATAATAATTTTATTCCAAAAAAAAAGACGTAACACGTCTTTTTCATGTAAATAAATACATCATCAATGCAAACGAAAAAAATAACAAACCTAACATATATAATAGTATTGGAAATCTTAAAAACTCCGTTACTGAATCTAAAAAAATAGTATCTTTTTCTTTATCATATATGATATCGATTTCATCATCTATTCCATAATTTTTTCTATCTATCTCCATATCATAGTAAAATACTTTTTCTTTATTTTTATACTTAATTTCAATTATTGGTTTATACGTAGTTACTTTCTCCGAATAATTTAATGTTTCTAGTATAGTTTCTTCTATTTTTCTAAATTCTTTTATTCTTCCTTTAATCCGTTCACTTTTTTTATATAAGAAGTATCTCTTTTTAAAAGTTATAGTTGCCCATATTAATATTCCTATTCCAAATAAAATCAAAATATATATATCCATATATAACTCACTCTCCTAGCCTTTTACTATAGAGTATGTTATATATATTTTTTTGTTAAAAAGAAGTAGGTAATACCTTTTAGCACTACCTGATTTTTCTAATTCATTTTTATCAGTTCCCTAATTTCACTTAATGCATTTTTAAATCTATAAAAATAAAACCCTCTTATATACACTGTACTCATTGTTATTCCTAAATAATCATTATATGGAGATGTTTCAACCACATCTATTGTTTTATCTATAATTGCTTTCTTTCCTATTTCACGTTCAATTGTTTTTATAATATCTCCTAAACTTATATCACCATTACATGTTGCATTTACCGGCCCCTTAATTTCCTTATCCTTTATCCACCTTAAAAATATAGCTGCTTCATTACTAGTTATAACATTCATTTTTTCATCTAATTTAGTAGTATAAATTTTCTCTTCATTTTTCACCTTTTCTATATATATGCTTAATCTTTTTGTATAATCATCTTTCCCTATTATTACTGGAAATCTAACCATAGTTACATCAAATTCTGCATATTCTGAAAATACCGCTTCCATAAGTCTCTTCCCTTCTGAATATGAAAAACTTTCTCTTTCTCCAAATTTTATTTTATATTTTTTAGAATTATAATCATATTCTTTTAAACATAAGCCTTTCATTTTGTCATATACTGCTAAGGATGATATTACAATATATTTTTTAATCTTCCCTTTAAATGCCTCAATGCTGATTCTTGCATCATTTGGAGAATAACAAATATGATCATATACAACATCAAACTCTAAATCCTCTAGTAATTTTTTCATTTCTTCTAAATTTCTTCTATCACCTTTTAAATGCTTTACTTCACCTCTAAAAGGATTTTCAATATTTCCTCTTGTTAATATTGTAACTTCATCCCCAGCTTTCACCAATTCTTTTACTAATTCCTTACCACAAAACCTAGTCCCACCAAGTATTAATATTTTTCCCATAACATATCATCACCTTTCTATCCTATAAGATAATAATACCATATATAACGTATTCTTCCAATAAATTGAAAAAAACTTTATTCTAAAATGAATAAAGTTTTTTCAATTTCTCATTTATTTTATTTTTAATGCATTGCATTACTTAGCACAATAAAAATTGTTAAAAGTAAACTTATAGGTACTAATATTACTGAAAAAAGCATATATTTTGTACCTTTTCTATTTACTTCTTGCATTTCATCACTTATTTCTGTATCATAACTATCTATTTTCCCAACATGTTTAAAGGTAGAGAATGCCTTTATAAATGTTATTATCATCATTATTACAACTATTATGTCTAGTAAAATTAAAAAAATTGAAAGCATAATTTTTCCTCCTGATTTTTACATTACAACTATTATATTACCTATAATCTCCTTTATTTTAAAGACTTTTTGTATTAAAATATTATTAACAAATATTTTAATTAAGGAGTTTTTTATGAAAATATTAATTTTTTTATTAATATCAGTTCCATTTTTTATTGCTCTTTTTATTCTTTATTCATATCTAAAAAAAATGATTAATAATAAAAATACTGCTCTTAAAAAACGTAATGAATTTAAAGAATCTAAGAAGCTTTAGCCTATTGTATACACTAAAGCTTCATTATTACTCATATCCTCTCTATAAATATATCCTTCTAAATTGAATTTTTTAAGTTCCTCCATAGTCTCCACTTTATTTTTTATTATATAACTTGCCATAAGCCCCCTTGCTCTTTTTGCATGAACTGTAACAACCTTATATACTCCATTTTTATATTCTTTAAATACTGGTGTTATTATTTTTATTCCTTTAAGATCTTTTAATTTAGCTGATTTTGAATATTCTTCTGAGGCAAGATTTACCAAAATATCACTTTCTGTTTCCTGTATATCTTTTAATAGTTCATCTTTTATTTTTGTCCCCCAAAAATCATAAAGATTTTTTTTATCATTTACTTCTAATTTTGTTCCCATTTCTAATCTATATTTACTTATTTTATCTAAAGGTCTTAATACTCCATACATTCCTGACAAAACTCTTAAATGTACATTTGCATATTCTAAATCGTCTTTATTGTACTCCTCTACATTCAATCCCTTAAAAGCCTCACCATTAAAATAGAATATACATGGAAATAATTCTTCTTTCTTAACTATCTCAAACTTATGCACATAATTGAACACATCATCTCTAAGCTTTTCTGATATCTTCATAAGTGAACATAATTCATCTGGATTATACTCCTTTAATCTATTATTTATACTAATTGATTCATTATCAAATCTTGTATTTGTAAATTTTAAACTTTTATCATATTCTCTATCTAAAAGTTTTTTTGCCGGTGATAATATAACTAACATCTTTCTTCTCCTATTGTTTAACTATTCTTGATTTTTTCAATTATAGAATATATCTTTTTTCTCTGTCAAATCTTTTATTGATAAATAAAACTTTATTCAGATTTTATTAAAAGTCCTCTCTGTATAATAATTATAACTTAAAAATTTCTTGAATTACATTTTTATCCTTAACTAATTTATAATCAAAATTTCACAGTTTACTCAATAACATACTATTTATTTCTTTAATATAAAGTCGTATAATCAATATAAATCTAAATTAATTTTAAGGAGTGATTTATCATGGGAATATTTAGAGATATAGTGGATTATGAAAAAAGAAAAATAGATGACGATAGAATAATACGTGACAGAGTAAATTTAGATAGAGATTTAGCCGAAGGTGATGTTTTAGGAACTCTTTATGAAGAAGAAAAATTAAGACACGATAGACGTGACTTAGATAGAGATATCTATGATGATAGATTTAGACGTGATGATAGGCTCTTTAGAGAAGAAGAACGTCTAAGAGAAGATAGGCTTATTGAGCGTGAAGTCTTAGAAGAAGATATGCTTTTTGATGAAGAACGAAGAATGCGAGATAGATTTGTTGAAGATGAACTTATTGAGGATGCTGAAGACTTTATAGATCATTTTTAAAAATAAAAGGTTGCTAAAATTTAGCAACCTTTTATTTTTATTCTCCGCCGTGGCCACCACTACTTCCATCACCTTCACCACCATGTTCTCCAGCACCAATTTGGATTCCAAATCCAACACCACCATTTCCATTAGAAAAAGTACTTGTACTATAAAAACCATTTGTATTAAAAGCATTATTATCGAAACTACTTTGCCCAAAACTATTTATACTTTCACCATTTGCTATACAATAATAAATTACAACACCAATTGCCATAACTAATAATATTACTCGAATTATATTATCTGCTAAAGTTTTTCCAAAAAGCATTTTTATTATCTTTTTAAAGCCCTTATCTTCTTTTTTGTTGCTCATGTTAGTCTCCTTTATCCTATGGTTCCTCTCACTATATTCTATCAAACTTTTCACTATTTTCTAGGCTTCTTCATAAAATACTATTTTTATTTACAATTGATTGTAAAACTCTTTAAAAAATTTTATCTCTTCCTTAACTATATCATACCTCTCAAGATATAGTATTTGAGATTCTACTAGAAACTCTCTCCAATCGTCTTTTTGTATCTCAAGTGTTAATTCCTCTACTGAGTCTATAATATTTTTTCTATCTAATTCATTTTTTTCATTTTTTAATTTTAAAAATAATTTTTCTTTCTTTTTATTCCATTCTTTTAAGAATACTTCTTTTTTTATTTTTACTTCTTCTAATGGGGATATAATTTTATCAAACTCTAAAAACTCTTCGATATTATCTCTTTCGTCTACCAAAGCTACTATAATACTCGTTAAAAATTTAGCTGTTTTTTTAAAATCTGTAATATATATCTCATTTTCTACATAAATTAATTCTACACTCTTTAATTCTTTAACTGTTCCACTTAAAACAATTAATATTTCATCTAATTTATTTTCTATTCTGCCATCAAATGCTTCTAAAAGAATTTTTTTATACCAATTTAATACAACCTTTTTATTTTGTATTATTAATTCTTTTACCTTAAGATCTTTCATTAGCGTTTGATTTTCATATATCATATTTACAAATTCTCTTTTTTTATTCCAAGAGCTTAAAAATATCTCTATTTTTCTTTCTAACTTACTTATATTATTTTTTTCTTTACCACATCTTATATTTTCAATTTCTTCAAATACTTCTACATTTATTTTATTGATAATACTAATTAATAGCTCCTCTTTAGAATTAAATAATTTATATATTGTAGCTTTTGACATCTTACAATATTTGGCTATATCTTGAACTGACGTATCTCTAAAACCCTTTTCTGAAAATAGTATTCTTGAAGCGCTTAAAATTTCCGCTTTTTTATTTGAAATACTTTCCATAAAAACACCTCTTTATATTTTTCTACATATATTTAATATTTTTTAAATTGTTAATTAATTTAAAAAATATTAATATTTTAAAATTTGACAATTCCTTCTGTTATTATAAAATAAAACTATAGTGTTTTCAATAAAACTTTCAAGTTTTAAACATATTTATTTTTTAGGAGGAATTTTTATGCAAGAAAAAAAAGAATATAATGCTATTCTAATGTCAGCTGTTATGCTTTTAGGGGCTTTTGTCTCTTTTTTAAATAGTACATTTATGAATGTTGCTATTCCTGATATTATGCATGAATTACATATAAGTGTATCCACAGCACAGTGGCTTACAACTGGTTATATGCTAGTTCTTGGAATAATGATTCCATTTACAGCATTTTTAACTGATAAATTCAAAACAAGAACACTATTTTTATTAGCTATGGGTGTTTTTACCATCGGAACTCTATTAGGATCTCAAGCTGGTAGTTTTGAAACACTTCTTTTAGCAAGACTTTTACAAGCTGCTGGTGCTGGTGTTATGATGCCACTTGTTCAAACTGTCTTTCTTATAATTTTCCCTATAGAAAAAAGAGGGCTTGTTATGGGAGTTGTAGGACTTATTGTTGCTTTCGCACCTGCGATTGGACCTACTTTATCAGGATGGATTGTTACAAGTCATCCATGGAGAGATTTATTTTATGTAACATTACCAATTGCTATACTTGATATTATTTTAGCAATATTCATTATAAAAAATGTTACAGGTGGAAAGAAACTTTCTATTGATATCCTTTCTACAATAACTTGTATTTTAGGATTTGGTGGGATTTTATTAGGATTTAGTAATGCAGGAAATTATTCATTTACTAATAAAAATGTTTATATTCCTATATTAATTGGTATTATTGCATTAGCAATTTTTGTATGGCGTCAATTAACTATGAAAATTCCAATGCTTGAACTTCGAGTTTTCAAAAGTAAGGTTTTCACCTTCTCTACAATTATTATTATGATTGTTTATGCTGGATTCATTGCATCAGAACTTATTATTCCTATGTACCTACAAAACGGTCGTGGATATTCAGCTTTAGATGCTGGACTTGCGCTAATGCCAGGTGCTGTTTTAATGGGAGTAATGAATCCTATCACAGGAAGATTATTTGATAAAATTGGAGCAAGAAGTCTTTCGTTAATAGGATTAATATTATTCACCTTTGGAACATTTGCATTTACATTTTTAACACCAACTACAACATTCTTATATGTTGTAGTAATGTATTCAATAAGATTACTTGGATTATCAATGTTCTTAATGCCACTTACAACATCTGGATTAAATACATTAGAGAGAAAATATTATGCTCATGGAAATGCTGTTAATAATACAATGAGACAAATAGCTGGTGCTGTTGGTACATCTATTCTTGTAACAATAATGTCTAAATCAGCTGCAAACTCAGGAATTGCAAATCCTTTAAAGGCAAGTATACATGGAATGAATACTTCATTCTTTTGGGCCGGAATCTTTGGAATTGTAAGTCTTATAATTGCATTCTTTGTAGTTAAGAAAAAAAGTAAAACAAGTGTTATAACTAAAATTGATTAAAAAAAGCCGATAAAATAAGTTTTCTTATTTTATCGGCTTTTTATTATTTAAAGTCTTTTAAAAGTGCTGCAAATGGATTATTTATATCTGCTTCAGCTTCCTTCTTCATTTTTTGCATTATTTTATTTGTTTCTCTCTTATCTACTTTTCCTTTTTTATCAAATCTCTTCTTAAATACAGATTCTTTTTCCCTAAAATTACAGTTTACTCCAGGACACACAAATATTTTTCCATCTCCTGATCCTCTAAGTTCTAGTTTCTTTTTGCATTCAGGACATCTTGCATTTGTTATTCTTGCAATGTTTTCTCTATGCCCACAATTCCTATCTTGGCATACATACATCTCTCCTTGTTTCCCTTTAACCTGAAGCATATATTTACCACATTCAGGACATTTCTTTCCTGTTAGGTTGTCATGTTTAAATTTACTCTTTGCAAACTTAACATCCTCTACAAGTGCTACTGTATAATTTCTTATTTCTTTTAAAAATTTATCTGCACTTTCTTTTCCTTTGCTTATTGCATCAAGTCTTCTTTCCCACTCAGCTGTTAATAGAGGTGATTTTAAATCCTCTGGTACAAGCTCTATAAGTTGCTTTCCTTTTGATGTTGGATATATATCTTTTCCTTTTTTCTCTATAACAAATGAGTTAAATAATTTTTCTATAATATCTGCTCTTGTTGCAACTGTTCCAAGTCCACCTGTTTCATTTAATGTTTTAGCTGATTCTTTATCTACATTAATATATTTTTGTGGATTTTCCATTGCTGAAAGAAGTGTAGCTTCATTAAATCTTGCTGGAGGTGTCGTATGATTTTTTTTAACATCTACAGCTTTAACTTTTAGCCTTTCACCTTTATTTATTACAGGTAATGTTTGATCTTTTATATCTTCACCTGAACTATCTTCCTCTACTCTATCGTAAAGTCTCTTCCAACCTTTTTCTTTCTCTACTTTTCCTCTAGCAATTAGTCTTTCACCATTTGCTTCACCTTCTAATGTAGTCTCTACATAAGTGTAAGCTGTCATAAGATGACTTAAGAATCTTTTTACTACTAAATCATAAACTCGTCTCTCATCAGAGCTTAGAAGAGCTAAATTTCCTCTTTCTTCTGTTGGAATTATAGCATGGTGATCAGAAACCTTTGAATTATCTACAAAGCTTTTATTTCCTCTAATATCGCCTCTTAAAAGATTTTCACAAACTCCTCTATATTCTCCAAAAGCTACTGCTTTTACTCTGTCCTTTAAAGTTCCTACTACATCAGTAGTTATATATCTTGAATCTGTTCTTGGATATGTTAAAACTTTATAATTCTCATATAATCTTTGCATTACATTTAACGTTTGCTTTGCTGAAAATCCAAACATTCTATTACAATCTCTTTGAAGCTCTGTTAAATCATAAAGTGATTTAGGATAAGCTTTCTTATCCTTGCTATTAACATTAACTATATTAATATCTGCTCCCTTAAGCTTAGCTTCAACCTTTTTACTAAATTCTAAATCAAAAATTCTACCATTATTATCTTTATTTACCCATGTAAAATCACACTTATCTGATTTTATATTTATAGTATGATACTCTTTTGGTTTAAAATTCTTTATTTCTTCTTCTCTATTAACTATAAGACTTAAAGTTGGTGATTGAACTCTTCCTGCTGATAATTGTGCATTATATTTACAAGTAAGCCCTCTAGTTACATTAAGACCAACAAGCCAATCAGCCTCTGCTCTACATTCTGCTGCTCTAAAAAGATTTTCGTACTGGCTTCCTGGTTTTAAATTTTTAAATCCATCTAAAATTGCCTTGTTTGTTTGTGATGAAATCCATAACCTTTTAAGTGGTTTTCTACATCCTGATTTTAAAATAGCCCATCTCGCAACAAGCTCTCCTTCACGTCCTGCATCTGTTGCTATTACAATTTCACTTACATCTTCTCTATTTAAAAGCTTTTTAACTTGTGCAAACTGCTTTCCTGTTTTTCTAAGTACTGTTGTTTTCATATTTTTAGGAAGCATTGGAAGTGTTTCTAAACTCCATGTTTTATATTTATCTCCATACCCTTCTGGATCTTGAAGTCCAACTAAATGTCCCATTGCCCATGTTATTATATATTTACTTCCTTCTATATAGGCTCCTTTATTATTCGTACATTTTAAAACTTTTGCTATATCTCTACCTACTGACGGTTTTTCTGCTAAAACTACTATTTTACTCATATTTTTTTCCTTCCAATCTCTATACTAGATTTTTTCTCTTATATTCTATTATAATCTATATCTTATTTTATACAAATATTATATCTTTT
>NZ_JBOGCC010000324.1:0-1322 GCF_051656525.1 Clostridium sp.
TTAGTAGTGCCAAGTACATAGCCAAGAGCAAGGGTGTCCATCGTGAGGTGGAATCTGAAGGAAGCTGGAGGCAAACTTCTGGTCTGACGTATAGAAATCACATCAGGCATATATGGATTGGGTAAGGTTGCCATACAAACCAAAGCCCTAAACTACTCGGAAATCCATGGTGTAAATGTGGCAGATAGATGGAAGGAAAGATTGTGTTCTTACCTGGGGAGGTCTCATGGACGTATGGAAACAAAATGTATGAAATACGGTTGAAATAAGATTTATCATGAGAAGTCAGCAGAGGTCATAGTACGAAATGGGGTTAACATCATTTCGGAAGGACTGAACTTTAGGAGGTGAAAGTTAATGAATGTTACTAAAGAAGGAATTAAATACAGACAACTTCAAATAGAAGACTATCTGCAAATGGTATCTGCGGAACAGAAAGAGTATGCAGAAGTGTATGCTTCTTCAAGGATAACTGAAAACAACATCACCAACACAGACGTGTCAAGGGATGATTTATTGGAGAAAATATTAGGCAGAGACAATCTTAACCAAGCGTATGAGAGAGTCAAGTCTAATAAAGGTGCTGGAGGAATTGATGGGATGGGAGTAGAGCATCTTCTACCATATCTCAAAGAGAACAACAAGCTACTTATCCAAAAGGTCAAAGATGGTAAATACCGTCCGAATCCTGTAAGAAGGGTAGAAATACCCAAAGAAGAGAAAGGGAAAGTAAGAAAACTAGGGATACCAACTGTAGTGGATAGGGTAATACAACAGGCAATAGCTCAAGTATTAACACCGATATTTGAAAAGCAATTCTCAGATAACAGTTATGGTTTTAGACCAAGAAGAAAAGCACATGATGCTATGACTAAATGTATAGAGAATGCAGATGAAGGCTATAAGTACGTGGTAGATATGGACTTAGAGAAATATTTTGATACAGTAAATCAGAGTAAACTTATAGAGATACTATCACGAACAATCAAAGATGGAAGAGTCATTTCACTCATCCATAAGTTCTTAAAAGCTGGAGTTGTAGAGAAGCATACATTTAAAGAGACAGGAGTAGGGGTACCACAAGGTGGTCCACTAAGCCCCCTTTTAAGCAACATCATGTTAAACGAACTAGACCAAGAATTAGAAAGACGAGGACATAAGTTTGTAAGATATGCAGATGACCTCATGATACTGTGTAAAAGTAAGAAAAGTGCAAGACGCACACTTGAAAAGATTGTACCATTTATAGAAAATAAACTGTTTCTAAAGGTGAATCATGATAAAACAGAAGTAGCCTACATAGGGAAAGTAAAATTTCTAGG
>NZ_JBOGCC010000325.1:0-1445 GCF_051656525.1 Clostridium sp.
TTAAGCTGCTTTATTTAAATCTTTATTTTGTAAATACATTTTCTCGTGAATTCGAGGATTACGAAGCTCAAAAGGTTTTTGATTTCGTAGTATTGCAAAAATATAATTTAAAAGTTTGTGCATTATAGCAACTAATGAAACTTTAGCTTTTTTTCCATTAAGATTATTTTGGTAGTAATCTAATAAAACTCTATTTACAGGAATACCTTTACGGGTTTTACGAATAGATGCTAGAGCTACAGCATAGAGAGCTCTACGTCCTATACGAGTTCCACGTTTGGACATTTTATTTTGATTACCTTTAAATTTACCAGATTCATTAACAGAGGGATCTATACCAAAGAAAGCAACTAAGTGCTTAGGTTTAATAAATCCATCTATATCACCTATTTCAGCAATTATAGCAATAGCTGTAAAGTGACCTATACCTGGTATAGAATCAATTAAATCTATATTAGTTTTTAGTGATTTAGAAAAATCATCTGAAGTGATAAAAGCTTCAATTTCTATCAATAAATTAGATATTTCTTTTTCAATAGCAGAAATTAAATTAATAGATATTTTAATTGATATATTATTTATTGGAAGTCCAATAATGTTTGATTCATATGCTACTTTGATTAATTTGCTATAAATTTCGTTTGCCCACGTTAATCCTTTTTTAGATTTAGCTACAAGAAGTGCTAAGACGTCTTCTTTAGGAGCATCTAAAATATCTTGTGGTGTTGAATATTGACTCAAAATAGCAAGTGATGTATTCGATGTTACACTTGAAAAAATAGTATTGTAATTCGGAGAAACTACTCTAAGCGATGCTGATAATTTCTTCTTATAAACAGAGCAAGTATCTGTGAGTTTAAAGTATTCTCTAATTAAGTTTCGAAGTATAAAAATATCGAGACTTACACCTTTTGAAAATTTAATATTTTGAAATTTTCCTATTCGAGCAATAGATAAAGCATCTTTTTTATCATTTTTCACTTTTCTTATGTCCACATTTTTGTTACACTTAGTAACGAGTGGATTGATAACAAACGTGTTATCAAAGTTTTTATTAAGATAGTGGAAAAGAGATAAGTGGTACACACCTGTGGACTCCATGAAAATTGCAGTTTTCATGTTAAACTCTTCTTCCACTTTTTTTATTTCTTTAAATAAGTGATTGAAGCCCTCTAAATCATGGTTTATCCTAAATGCCTTTCTATAAAGCTCGTTCTTAGGTGTTAGTATTGCAACATATGAAAAATCAGCTGAAACATCGATTCCAACTACTGGATTGTTTAAAAATTGTGACATAGTAAATATCTCCTTTAAATTTAATTTAGAGATAGAATAGAAATTCCAATTCTATCAGTTAGTCTATAACCTTGTTTGTGACACGGGTAATTCCTTAAAAGGAAACCCAACCAGCTAAACATAGAATTCTACCTGATGGAATGATACGC
>NZ_JBOGCC010000326.1:0-20064 GCF_051656525.1 Clostridium sp.
CAATGTATTTGCAGGGAATTTGTGATAAAGATGTGATGAATTATATTAGTAATCATTTAAATGGATGTGTTGAATGTCGGAGTACCTATGATATTTTAAATAATGAAGAGTTAAGTGAGAGAACTTCATTATTATAAAATAATTCAGTTAATATTAAAAAATTAAAAAGAGAGTAAGTAAAGTCTTTGTAGGGGTAAAATACAAAGACTTTTTTTAGATAAAATAAAAGATTGAAAAAAAGCATATATATGAATTATAATTAAAAAGTGTGAACGAAATGTTAATCAAAATAGGGGGAAAAGAATGCTTAAAATATTTAAAGATAACATTTTAAAGAAAAAGTCAGATACAGAAGAAGAAATAATAGAGGTAGGAGTGCAAAATGAAGAGAAAGTATCTTTAAAAGTTAGTGGTAAAGCGGTTAAAAGAAATGGAATAGTTAAAGTTTCAAAAGGAATGACTATTTTAGAAATCTTTGAAGAGCTTGAAGGAGATAAGGAAATCTTAAATAAAGTAATTCAAGGTAGTGTGTTTTATGGAATACAGAAAAGTTCTTTAGATGAGAAAATTTCAGGTGATGAAAAGGAATTAGTATTCCTTACAAAGGACGAAGCAAAAAGGGGAGTAGAAAGTCCTTGTATAAGATGTGCAAAATGCTTAAGAGTTTGCAAGGAAGGACTAAATCCAATTAAACTTGTAGACATTTACAAAAAATCAGATAAAGATGAATTTTTTAAATTTGGAGGAAATAGATGTACTGAATGTGGGTTGTGTACTTATGTTTGTCCATCCAATATAGAAATTAGTCATAAGATTAAAACAGGAAAAAGTATATTTAAATAAAGAGTTTAAGGAGTGAGGGTTTTTGGAAAAAGGGTTATTTAAAATATCACCAGCACCTTACGTAAGAAAAGGAAATAGTGTAAATAAAATAATTTTAGATTTTATAATTGGGTTAATGCCAGCAGTTTTTGCAGGAATATATTTTTATGGTGTAGATGCTGTAAAAGTAATAGTAGTAGCTGTGCTTTCAAGCGTTTTAGCAGAAGGGCTGTGGAATAAGTTTGTAAAAAAGAAAAGCTTTTTGGATAATTTTAGTCCAATTTTAAATGGACTTATACTAGCACTTATTCTACCAACATATTTACCAATATGGATTATTGTTGTAGGTAGTATTTTTGGAAGTATAGTAGTAAAACAGTTTTTTGGTGGATATGGTCAAAACTTTATGGAACCAGCATCAGCTACAAAGGCATTTTTAATAGCATCTTGGGCAGCAATTATGGCGAAACCAGTAGTAGATGCAAATGCAGGAGCTTCAGAAGTCGTAGAAACTATAACTCTTATGGATAAGTTTATAGGACAACCTTCAGGAAATATAGGAGAGGTTTCAATACTTGCAATTGCTATTGGTGGAATTTATCTTTTATTAAGAGGAAGAATAAATTTAAGAGCACCTCTTGCATTTATAATTATGGCAACAGGATTTTGTATGTATTTTGAAAAGCCAATGTTACTTCCAGGAGCATTTTATTTTGTAGCAGTATTTTTAGCAACTGATTATGCAACTACACCAATGACTAAATGGGGACAAGTTATATTTGGAGCATTAGCAGGGATTTTAGCAGGAGCTATAGCAATTATAGTATATAATCCAGAAGGTCCATATTATGCAATTATTATAATGAATTTAGGAAGTCCATGTATTGAATATTTAACAACTAAAACTTATAGATTGGAGGGTGTTAAATAATGAAAGAAAATTTAAAGCTTGGTGGAATACTTTTGGGAATAACAACTATTGCAGGACTTCTTTTAGGAATGGTAAATAGTTTAACAAAAGATGCAATACTTGAAAATTCAAAAATAAATAAAGAAGATTTAAAAGTTATAATGGCTGAAGCTAATGGAATAGAAGATACTGATTTTGAGTTATCAGAAGATGATTCTGTGAAGGAAGTTTATAAAGCTAAAAAAGGTGAAGAAGAAATAGGATATGTATTTAAAGTAAATACAAAAGGATTTCATGGTCCAGTAGACTTATTTGTAGGAATAAAGGGAGATGTACTTTCAGGAATAAAAATCTCTACCCATAATGAAACACCAGGTCTTGGAGCAAGAATTGAAGAAGATAGCTTTAGAGAAAAGTTTAATGATAAAAAGACAAAAGATTTAATAGAAATAGTAAAAACTGCACCTATAAAAGAAAATGAAGTTGATGGAATTTCAGGTGCAACAGTTTCATCTAAGGCAGTAGGAACTGCTGTTAATGAAGTTATTAATTTCTATAAAGAAAATATAAAAGGTGAAGAGAAATCAGAACCAGTAGATGCAACTACTGGAGCAAGTGAGGGGGATTGGTAAAAATGAATACTTTGATAGAAAGATTAAAAAATGGAATTATTACAGAGAACCCAATATTTGTTCAAGTATTAGCAATGTGTCCAACATTAGCAGTTACAACAAGTGCAGAAAATGCTATAGGAATGGGAATTGCATCAACTGTAGTATTAATATTTTCTAATATGATAATTTCAGCAATTAGAAAAATTGTACCAGATAAAATAAGAATACCTTCATATATTGTGATAATAGCATCCTTTGTTACAATGCTTGAAATGTTAATGCAAGGATATGTACCATCACTTTACAAATCACTTGGAATATTTATCCCATTAATAGTAGTTAACTGTGTAATACTTGGAAGAGCAGAAAGTTATGCATCAAAAAATAAGGTATTACCATCTATTTTTGATGGAATAGGAATGGGACTTGGTTTTACAATAGCATTATTCCTAATAGGTTCATTTAGAGAACTTTTAGGAAGTGGAAGTATTTTAGGAATTAATATAATGCCTGAAAGTTACAATCCAGCATCAATAATGATATTAGCACCAGGAGCATTTTTTACAGTTGGACTTTTAATGACTCTTTTAAATTGGATAAATTTAAAGTCTAAGAAAAAGCCATTAGAGAATAAATGTGGTGGTGGTTGCAGTAATTGTGAATCTGCATGTAGTACTAGGAAATAGGGGGAAGAGGATATGGAATTATTACTTATATTCATAAGTGCAATGCTTGTAAATAACTTTGTATTGTCAAAGTTTTTAGGAATATGTTCGTTCCTAGGAGTATCTAAGAAAAAAGATGCAGCTATAGGAATGGGGCTTGCTGTAACTTTTGTAATGGTACTTGCATCAGTAATGTCATTTTTAGTATATGATGAAATACTCGAGCCACTAGGTTTGGAATATTTAAAAACAATTGCAAATGTTTTAGTTATAGCAGCACTTGTTCAATTTGTTGAAATGGCAATGAAAAAGATAAGTCCAGGACTTCATAAAGCGCTTGGAATATATCTGCCATTAATAACAACAAACTGTGCAGTACTTGGAATGACAGTTTTAAATATACAAGAAGGATATACGTTTATAGAGTCTTTAGTAAATGGACTTGGAGCAGCAGCTGGGTTTATGTTATCAATAGTTTTACTATCATTTATTAGAGAAAGAATAGATAATAATGAAAATATACCAGAAGTTTTAAGAGGACTTCCAATAACATTATTCACAGCAGGATTAATGTCAATTGCTTTCTTAGGATTTCAAGGATTAATACATTAGGGGGAAGACTTTATGAATATTTTATATGCAGGACTTAGCCTAGGAGCTTTAGGATTAATCTTTGGAATATTACTAGGCTTTGCGTCAAAGAAGTTTACTGTTAAAGTAGATCCTAAAATACCAAAACTTAGAGAAGTACTGCCAGGAGCAAACTGTGGTGGATGTGGATATCCAGGATGTGAGGCTTATGCAAATGCATTAGTTTTAGAAAATGTAAGAGGTAATCTTTGTACAGTAGGTGGAGAAAAAACTTTAAAAGAGATTTCAAATATATTAGGAATAAAAGAAGAAATAGGAGAAAAGAAAATTGTATTTGTAAAATGTAATGGAACTTGTGAAAGTGCAAAAGAAAATTTTATTTATGATGGAATAAAGGATTGTAATGAAGCACATAATTTAAGTACTAAGGGAAGTAAAAGTTGCACTTATGGATGTTTAGGGCTTGGAAGTTGTGTGAGAGTTTGTGAATTTGATGCATTAGAGATAGTGAACGGAATAGCAAAAGTAAATGAAGAAAAATGTACAAACTGTGGAGCATGCAAAA
Source organism: Clostridium sp. (assembly GCF_051656525.1). Classification (GTDB taxonomy): domain Bacteria; phylum Bacillota; class Clostridia; order Clostridiales; family Clostridiaceae; genus Clostridium. Next base: position 4,168 of record NZ_JBOGCC010000326.1, read on the forward strand.
AAATATGTCCTAAAGGATTAATAGAAAGTGTAGAGTTAAAGAAAAAAGTAAGAGTTTCTTGTAATTCAAAAGATAAAGGGAAAGATGTAAGAAATAATTGCAAAGTTGGATGCATAGGGTGTACATTATGTCAAAAGGTCTGTCCAAAAGATGCAATAGAAATAAAAGACTCATTAGCTAGAGTTGTGTATGATAAATGTGTTGGATGTAAACTATGTACAAAGAAATGTCCAACAGGAGCAATCAAAGTGCAATAAATCTTCTAAATTTATTAGGTGTAGAAGATAAAAAGAAAAAGTAAAAAATAAATAATTAAAATAGCTATCGTTTTAAATATATTAAAGCGATAGCTTATTAAAAATTAGAAAAAAATTTTACTGCATTTAAAGCAATGTTATATAAATATACTAAATAGGTTCTAATTTGCAGGAGGAAGAAATGGAAATAAAATTAGAAAAATGAATGAAAAAGATATAAGTAGTCTTACTTTAATAATTTTATGATTTTAACGTAAAAATCTTTTCCAAAAAGAACACATCTCTTTAAAACAATATAGTTACATAATAAAACAAAATAGTATAATAATTCAAAATAAAATAAGTTTGACAAGGAAAAAGACAAAATTGATTAAAAATTAATATGTTGAGAAGTGTTTTTTAAGATATTGATATTAATTATCATAATTATTTTTGAAAGTACTAATTAACGTAATAATTATGTAATAAATAGATTAAAACTGTTGATAAAAATATATTGATAAAATGATAATGAAAAAAATGTAATGGTGTAAATAGTAAAAAAACTATTTGATTATTAACAAATAAATAAAATAATAGTATAAAAATAGTTAAAAATCAAATTAAGTAAAGTGAGATTGGGAAAAAAAATTGAAAAAATATTAAAAAAAAGTATTATCTATATAGAAGAATATTTCAAATGAAGGAGAACATATGAGAAAGAAAAAGATAGTAAAAGCAACTGCAATAGGTATAGCTACAATTTATCCTTTAGTTGTATCAAATATTTCAGCTTATGGAGATACAATTAATAGTGAGTATAATCAAAATAATTTAAAAGAAAAGGGTAGAAATGTAAAAGAGAAGACAATTCTCCAAATACACACTAATTTAGAGAAGGCTACTAATTTAGATAATACACCTAAAAATGAGGTTATATTTAATAATGTGTGGAATCAAGATTTAGGAACATTAAAAATAAATTTAAAAGAGCAGAAATTTGAATTTATTAATGGATGGTCAGAAGTTAATCCATATTTAAGCTCTAAAGCAGAAGCTTTTGGTGTTTACTTATATAATAAATCAGGTGATTTATTAAATTATTATAAAGCTTATGGTTCTGAATATCCAGAAGAAGGATTAAATAAATTATTAAATGAAAAAACATTCCAATATGGGGAGTACATAAGAATACAATATATACAATCAGCACATATACAAGCAAATATAGATAATAAAAGCTTAAAGATAAATAAAGATATGATATTTAAAATAAATAAAAATGGATTAGAAGAAGTAGGAATAAATCCAGTGTCAGTAGAGCCATTTAATGTATTAGGGTGTTCTAATGAAGCACCAACATCAGGAATATTAAAAGGTAAAACAACTGAGGGGAACACAGAAGTAAATATTAAGATCAATAATGAAATTTTCACAGGAAAATCTGATGAAAATGGAGATTTTGCTATAAAGATTGAAGATACTGATGGATTTACTAAGGAAACTAATATTTATGTATCAGCTTTAGGAAATATAACAAAAATAATTAACCCAACAGTAGCGGATGTTGGATTGAGTAAATCTTTTGTAGGAATTTCTACAGCAGAATATCCTGAAGTTTACTGGCAAAAGGTTGGTTTTAATATAGGGAATATGGCTATTAATTGTAATGGAGGCGAATTCGTAGCTCAATTATTAAATAATGAAAATGGAAAAATAATAGGAACAACAAGTGGGTCTAATTTTATTAAAGTAGCAAGCAAGGGAAGTTTAAATGGGGCTAAATTTAAATATGGAGATGTTTTAAGCGTAATAGAAAGTGCACAAGCAAATTTAACAATTGGGAAGATGAAGCTTGGAAATCCATCTGGGATTAGTGATTTTACAAGTGTTAATAAATTTACTAATTTTGAAATTACACCAAATGGATTAGTAAAAATGGATAATAAAAATTTAAAGGTGAATCCAATTTTATATAAAGGAAATAGTACTGTAACTGTTAGTGGGACAACTTTACCTAATAGCACATTAATTATTAGATATGGAAATATAGAAAAAGAAATAAAAGCATCTCAAAATGGAGATTTTAATTATGAAATTCCAATGAAGGATACAAGTATTGGTGGAGAAGTATCTGTATATTTAAATAATACTAATATGGTAAATGAACTTGTACAGTATGATACAAAGGTTATTAATGTTGGAAATAATAAAATAGAAATTTATAATAATGATGGTTTTAATATTTTTAATATAGGATTTAATCCAGTAAATGAAAAATTAGAAGTTGCAAAAGTATTTTTAACAAAAACATATGCAGGTTTATTTTATGGAAATCATTTAACTATAAGTCTTATTGATAAAAATAGTGGTAAAGTAGTAGAGTGTTATACAGGTAATAAGCCAGGAGAAATAGATGGCTTTATTAATGCCTTTGATAATAAACAATATCAGAAGGATGGAATTATAAAAATTTCTTATAATCCTAATTATGTAGAAGCTAAAGTTATGAATGGAAAAACTAGTATTGGAAATAGTACTGGTTCAAGTGAATACTTTAGAATTACAAACAAGGGTCTTATAAATATAACTAATAAATTTATAACTGTTAATAAATTTGATATTCTTTCAAATAAAGAAGTTAAAAATGGATTTATAACAGGTAAGGTTTCAAAAGATGATAAAGTAAATGTAATAGTTGAAGGAAAAGTCTTTACAGGTATATCAGATGATAATGGAAATTTTAAAGTAGAAGTGGAAGATTTAAATGGATTTAATGCAAATACTGAAATTGAAGTAACATCAAAAGATTATATGCCAACTATAATTAAGCCAGTTTTGCAAAAAAATATTAGTATTGGAAATAGTTTTATTAATTTTTATAAGGATAATTTTGAGGTTTCAAAGTTAATATCTAGTATAGGATTTAATCCATATACAGAAAAATTTATAGTTAATAATTATCAAAATTCCTTTGGAGATGGAAAAGAAGAGTATTTTACTTTAGGATATTATGATAATGATGGAAAAGAGATTTGGGAAAAATCATTTAATAATGGAAGTGTAGAGAGTTTAACGAATTTCCTCAAAGATAAGAGTTTTGCATATGGAGATGAAATAAGTCTTCAATACAATAATAAGGTATCAATACCAGTAGTTTTAAGTAATATAAATGCAATTAGTAATATAAGTGGGACAAAGGAATATTTTAGAATAACTAAGAGGGGACTTGAAAATATAAGTTATGGGAATAAACCTCAAATAGAATCAAATAATTATAAGATAAAAATAAATAATGAAGAGAATCTAAAAAATTTAGTTAATAAAATAAATAATAATTTATCTTCAAATAAAGAGTCAGTGAAAAATATTATAGAAAATTCAAATGATAATAATGATTTAATTACAATCTCATTTATAAATGAAATAGGAGAACAAAATTTAATTCAGTTTATAAATGAAAATAATACAAATAAGCAGTTTTTAACTTGGGTATTAAATAATAAACAAGCTATGGAGTATTTCTTAGAAGGATATCAAACGGGCGAGCCAATAAAAGCTTTAGGAATTTGGAAGGATATATGGACAACTTATGGAAATTCAAGGGGAGGATTTAATTTGCAAATAGCTATAGCAACAGCTTTAGCTAATACAAATACAACACCAAGTGCATGGCCTAATTATGGTCCAGTAGGAAGTCCTGTAGAGAGATACAATATTTTTGAAACTTTAAATGCAGAAAATGGAATGTTACCTGTTTTTAGAACTTTAAATGTACGACTTTTAGAAATGGTTGTAGGAACACCTCTTCCAAACAATCAAATAATGATGGCAAGAAGAATTATTTTACAAAATCACAATGGGTTAATAAATGATACTGTAAAAGGATTAAATAATATTGCATATACAATGGATTATGATTATACAAATCCTCACAATGGAATAAATGTATTTGCTCCAGGATTTTATCCAAAGCATCCAACTATAGCTAATGTTTGGTATGATGGAGGAGTTTGTGGTGCTACAGCACAGATGGGAGCAGTAGGACCTAATGTTTTTGGTGTTCCATCTAAATTTTTATATCAACCAGGACATGTTGTGTTTATTTACTATATGGGAAAAGAAAATAAGTGGCAACTTGGAAATGATATATATGGATGGGGAAAAACTGTTGGTGGAGATATAAGTAATTGGTCAGATAAAATAGCAGATAGTAAATATGTTGCAAGCTATGATATTCTTTATAATAAAGCGATTACTATGAATTTAAATGAATCAAATGAATATGCTATGTTAGCAAAGCTAAATGTACCAATGGAAGAAAAAATGAATTCTATAAATGAAGCAATAAAAATTGATCCATATAATTTAGGTGCGTGGCTTGAAAAGATAAATTTAATGAATTCTGTAAGCACATATACAGCAGATGATTATATGAAATTAGCAAATGAAATTATAACTACATTTAAAAATTATCCAATGCCAATGTTTGATACACTTTTACAAATAAAGCAGATGATTCTTCAAAGAGGTAGTACATATCAATATAATGAGTTTGTTAGTGAGATAAAGAATGCATTAACTAATAATACGACACAAAAACAAGAAGCACAGATGATGATTGATATAATGCCAAAAAATGGATTGGTTTTAAATCAAACTAAAAACTTAGGAGAGATTACGATAAGCTCATGGACTTCAGCAAACACAGCAAATCTAATTTTTAAAGATGGAAAAATTAATACTTTAGGAGGAGCCTATTGGCTTGGAGAAAATTTAAATAGAGCTTTAGTAATCAATATGTATTCAAAAGATGGAAAACTACTAAAGGCAACAAGTTTTAATGGAGAGCAAGATGGTGGAGATAATGGTTCTAATACAGTAGAAGCAGAACTTGCAAATACAAATTATAAACTTGGAGATATTATTACGGTATATTATACACCAGGAAAAGAAGCAAATGGAAAAGTGCATTATACAAATGCTAAAGGATTTACTATAGTTGCACCTAATGAATCACAATATGAAATAACAAAAGATGGATTAATACCATTACCAAATAGTTATATGAAAAATGGAGAAAAGGTTACTTTTAGTAAAGGGCAAATGAATGTAATAGATATGTCTTATAAAATACAGGGAGCAAAAAATGAAACTATATCATTTGGACAAAGCTTTAATCCTATGGAGGGAATTAGTGTAGAGGGTGTCCTAAATAAATATATAAAAGTTGAAGGTAATGTAAATACAAAAAAACCAGGTAAGTATACTCTTACATACACAGTTAGTTATAGGGGAAAAGAAGGAACTGCAACAAGAGTAATAGAGGTAAATAATAATTATAAAATAGAAATAAATGGACTTAATAAAAGTATTATAAACTTTGGAGATAAGTTTAATGATTTAAAAGGAGTTACAGTAACAGACCCAGCAGAAGATGCAAATATTAAAATTAAGGTAATAGGAACTGTAAATACATTAAAGCCAGGAAGCTATACACTAACTTATATTGCAAAAGATGCATATGGAAAAGAAGTTACAGAAAATAGAGCAGTAGAAGTAAATGATGTATATAAAATAAAGCTTATTGGATTTACAAATGAACATATTAGTTTTGGAAGTAAATTTAATGATATGGAAGGATTAAAGGTTGAAGATCCAGCAGAAGAGTCAAATCCAACTATAAAACTAATAAGTGGAAAAGTTAATACTTATAAGCCTGGAGTTTATATATTAAAGTATGAAATTAAGGATAGAAGTGGAAAGAAACTTGAGATAGAAAGAACCATAACAGTAGATAATAATTACTTTATTATTGTACATGGTATTAAAAATGAAAAGATACCATTTAATAGTAAGTTTAATCCTATGGGAAATATAACAATAGTAGATCCTGCAATAGATGCTAATCCCAAAATACAATTAATATCAGGAAGTGTTGATACAAAGAAGAGTGGAGAATATATTTTGAAATATAAAGTAGAAGATGCTTATGGAAAAGTACTTGAAGTTTCAAGGAAGATTGAAGTGGAACAGGAAGTGAAGCCTTCTGATATAAATAAAAATAAAGAAGAAAATAAGAAGAGTAAAGAAAAAGAAGAGAGTAAAGATACAGGTAATATAATAAATTCAAATATAAAAAAATCAGATGAAACAGGAATAGTAAATAAGAATAAAGTAACTAAAGCAAATACATCAGAAAATGAAACTATACAAGGAACTAGTGTGGATAGTAAAGGGATAGATATACAATATGATGGAGAGAATTTAGAAAATCAAAAAGTAGAGTATATAGTTAACAATAAAAAAGAAGAGGGAAGTATAACTAATAGTGGTAAGTTAGTAACTAATCAGGATTTAAAAAATGGGGAGAAGGTAAAAGTTATAGCAAAAGGAAAAAATGAAAAAGAGATAAAATTAGAGGGAAAAGTAAAAAATAATAAATTAAAATTAGTTAAAGTCAAAAATATAAAAGAAGATCAAAATAATAAAAGATATATAGATATGGGATTAATCATTTTAGGACTAGGAGTGATAGGAGGAATACTTTTATTAGTTAGTAGAAAAAAGAAAAACAAGAAGGAAAAATAAAATAATAATTAAAAGATGGTGTAAATATAAAAACAATAAGTAAACTATAATGAAAGAAAGTGTTTTTTAATAAAGATAGAGTATATAATTAAAGGGAAATATACATAAAAGGGAGGCAAAATGAAGAAATTAAAAAAACATACTAAAGAAATTATTATAATTGGAATAGTATTAATAGGGTTATCGTTATTTTTACACTTTCTACATTATAAAATATTTAATGATTTACATCATACTTTAATTTTTCTTGTTGCAGACATAGCGTTTATACCAATGGATGTATTTTTTACAGCTTTTGTTATAGAGAAGCTTCTTGATAAAAGAGAGAGAGTACATAGACTTGAAAAACTTATAACTATAAAAGGCGTGTTTTTTTCAGAATTTGGAACTGAACTTTTAGAAGAATTTATAAAATGTGACGATAATATAGGGATAGTAGAAGAGGTTGTACATATTGATAAAAATTGGGGAAAAGTTGAATTTAAACATCTTGAAGAAGTTTTAAGTGAATATAAGTTTGATGTTAATTCAAAGAAAATAAATATAGAAAAAATATCAAAAATATTAAATGATAATAAAGATTTTATTATTTCAATAATAACAAATCCAACACTTATGGAACATGAAGAGTTCTCAGATCTTGCAACTTCATTATTTTATTTAAGAGATGAATTACAAGATAGATACTTTAAAATGGAATGTGAATGTGGATTCTGTGATAAAGAACATATAGCAAGAAAAATTAATATATCATATAAGCTTATGGTAAATGGATGGGTAATATATATGAAACATTTAAAAGTAGAATATCCACAACTTTTTGCAAAAGCAATGCTTAAAAATCCATTTGATAGAAGAAGTTTTGAAGAAAAATTTGAAGTATATAAGATTAGAAAAAGGAATGAGAAATTAGAAATTAAAAATTAAGAAAAAAATTCGCTTGAGCGAATTTTGGATAATAAAGAAAAACCGAATTGGCTTTGCCAATTCGGTTTTCTAACTATTAACTACTAACTATAATTCTACATTTTTAATTTTAAACGCTAAATTAAATTAATACATTTGTGTTATCATATATCCGTTGTCCATAAGACATGTTTTTATTCTATCTATGTGTTCAAATCCATTTGTTTCTATTGTAACTTCTAGCTGAACATTTTTTAGTTTGTTTGCAGCTTTGAATTGATTATGCTCAAGCTTTACTACATTTGCATGAAGGTCACTTAGGATTTTGGATATTTTTGTTAGCTGACCAGGGGTATTCGGAAGTTCTAAGGTAAAGCAAAATAATCTATTTCTTTTTACAAGACCGCTATTTATCAATGATGTAATAGTAAGCATATCTATATTTCCACCACTAATAATTGAAACAATATTTTTCCCTATAACGTCAAGTTTATTTATTGCAGCTAATGATGCTGCACCTGATGCTTCAGCAACTAGTTTATGTTTTTCACTTAAAACTAAAAATGCATCAACTATTTCAGAGTCAGAGACTTCAATGATTTCATCAACATAATCTTTTATTAAAGAATACGTTAAATCGCCAGGTGATTTAACAGCAATACCATCGGCTATTGTATTTACACCTTCTAGATTAACAAGTTTTTTTTTATAAAAACTTTGTTTCATAGCATTTGCTCCAGAAGCTTGTACACCTATAATTTTAATATTAGGGTTAAGTTCTTTAGCAGCAAGTGATATCCCACTAATAAGTCCACCACCACCAATAGGGCAAAGAACTATATCAATATCTTTTAAATCTTCAAAAAGTTCTAAGCAGATAGTTCCTTGACCATAAATAACATCAATATCATTAAAAGGATGTATAAAGGTCATTTCTTCTTCAAGTTCAATTTTTTTTGCAGTTTTATATGCATCGTCATAGCAAGTCCCACTTAAAATGACATTTCCACCAAGATCTCTTGTTGATTGAACTTTTAAATAAGGAGTTGTTTTTGGCATAACAATTGTAGATTTGATATTTATAAGATCTGAAGCATAAGCTACTCCTTGTGCATGGTTTCCAGCAGATGAGCAAACTACACCTTTCTTTTTTTCATCATTAGATAAGGATTTTATTTTATTAAGTGCTCCACGAAGTTTATAAGCACCAGTTAATTGTAGATTTTCACATTTTATATAGACATTATTGTTAGAAGTTTTAGAAAAAACGTTGCTATACAAAAGAGGAGTTTTAATAATTGTATCTTTTATATTTTCATGGGCTAATTTGATTTTTTCTAAATGCATAGAATCACCTCACTATATTTATCATAAAAATATTATACAATTTATTAATAAAATTAACAAATAATTTAAAAATATGAAAGTGGGGCAAATTTGATTGAAAGTTAATATATTAATAGTAAAAGAGGTGTGCAAAATGGATGAGAAAGTAAGCTTAAAACAATGGATAGTCTTAGGTGGAAGTTGCATATTACTATTAATTGTATATTATGTGATAGATAGAAGTTTTATAAATTTAATTAATTCAATATTAGAAAATTTAATTGGAACAATAATAACTATGTTTTTTACAGGCTTATTATTGAATTATGTTTTGACAAGGCGTGAAAAAAAGAAAACAGAAAATAGATTAAATACTTTACTTGGAATCTTTTATGAGGAATTTGGAAATGAATTATTATGTGAATTTGTTTCAGCAGATTTATGTGTAAATTGTTTAATTAGAAAAGCTAAAATTAATAATGAGTGGACTGAAGAAAATTATGATAATCTAGAAAATGTATTTGAAGAGTATGATTATGATATTGTAGGAGAAAAGGTTAATTTTAAAAAGATAGCTCAGATAATTAAAGAGAGTGAAGTATTTATTTTAGATATTTTATTTACTCAGGTCATTCAAAATGGAGGAGAATTATCTGAAATATTATTTGATGTTATACATCTAAGAGATGAAATAAAGGATTTAGATGATATAGAAAATATTAAGGAAGATGAGTTAAGGCATTTAGAGGAAGATATTAATAGATTATATAGAAGGCTTGCAATAAACTGGATAATGTATATGAAAATATTAAGTGAAAGATATCCACAATTATTTAGAAAAGCATTAAAAAAATCACCTTATGAAAAATATGAAAAAAATTAAAAAAATATTGACAAAATGTTAATGATGGAATATATTTAATACAAGAAATGGAAAACTGAATAATAACTTATCAAGAGTGGTGGAGGGACTGGCCCTGTGAAACCCAGCAACCTGTATTGTTTATAGAATAACTCTATTTATTTTACGTGGTGCTAAATCCTGCAACAAAATGTGTTGGAAGATGAGAAAGGAGTTAATAGGGTATTTTGCGCTAGAGATTTTTTCTCTAGCGCTTTTTAGCGTTAAATTTAAAGGAAGTTTAGAAATAAATAGATTATAAAAGGAGTGTGAAAAAATGATTAAAATAATAAATGTAGAAAAAAGATTTGGAGATAATAATGTTTTAAAAGATGTTTCTTTAGAGATAAATGAGGGTGAAATATATGGAATCATAGGACACAGTGGAGCAGGAAAAAGTACACTTTTAAGATGCATAAATGGGCTAGAAGGTTATAATAGTGGTTCGGTTAGAGTTATGGGAAAAGAAATAAAAGATTTAAATAATAAGGGGATTAGAGAGCTTAGAAAAGATTTAGGAATGATATTTCAAAACTTTAATCTTTTAGAAAGAAAATCTGTTTATAAAAATGTAGATTTACCTTTAGAGGTATGGAAATATGATAAAAATAAAAGAAAAGAAAGAGTAATGGAACTTTTAAAGCTTGTAGGACTTGAAGAAAAGAAAGATGCAAAGCCAAAGGAGTTATCAGGAGGACAAAAACAAAGAGTTGCAATAGCAAGAGCACTTGCATTAGAGCCTAAAATACTTCTTTGTGATGAAGCAACATCAGCATTAGATCCTAAGACAACAAAAGATATATTAGAGCTTTTATTAGAAATAAATAAAAGATTAAAGATAACAATTATAATAGTTACACATCAAATGGAAGTGGTTAAAGAAGTATGTGAAAGGGTAACACTTTTAGATGGAGGATATGTAAAAGCACAGGGACAAGCTAAGGAGTTATTTTTAAAACCAGAAAGTCATCTTAAAAAGTTTTTAGGAGAAGAAGATGAAGAAGGAGTTCTTCCAAGTGAGGGAATAAATATAAGAATATTCTTCCCAAGTGATTTCTCAGAAAACGCAATAATAACAAAGCTTGCAAGAGAACTTGATGTAGATTTTTCAATTGTTTTTGGAAAACTTGAAAAGTTTAGGGAAGATGTTTTAGGAAGTTTAGTAATAAATGTTTATGAAAAAGATAAAGAAAAGATAGTTCAGTACTTAGAAAAGAAAAATGTAAAGTTGGAGGTAATATAAGATGAATGCAGAAATAGTAAATGCAATAAAGGACACGCTTATAATGGTAATATTATCAACAACATTTGCAGGAATCTTAGGATTTATTCCAGCAATAATATTAACAGTAACAGCAAAAGATGGGTTAAGACCAAATAAGGCAGTTTATGGAACACTAGATTTTATAATTAATATATTTAGAAGTTTTCCTTTTATTATATTAATGGTGGCATTATTTCCATTATCAAGATTAATAATAGGAACATCAATTGGAGTAGAGGCAGCAATAATACCTCTTACAATAGGAACTGCACCATTTGTCTCACGTATTATAGAAAATGCTTTAAGAGAAGTTGATAAAGGTGTAATTGAAGCTGCAAGATCTTTTGGAGCAACAGATACTCAAATAATATTTAAAGTTCTATTAAAGGAAGCAATTCCATCAATAGTGTCAGGACTTACTTTAACAATTATAAGTGTAATTGGATATTCAGCAATGGCTGGAGCTATAGGAGCAGGTGGACTTGGAGATGTAGCTATAAGATATGGGTACCATAGAAATGATACAGAAACATTACTAATTACAATAATAATTTTAATAATAATGGTACAAGTTATTCAAAGCTTGGGGAATTATATATATAAAAAAATATCAAAATAAAAAGGGGGATTTTAATAATGAAAAAGAAGAATTTATTAGGAATAATATTAGTAGGAGTATTAACATTTGCTTTAGTAGGTTGTGGGGGCGCAGCTGAAAGCAAGAGTGATGATAAAACTATAATAATTGGAGTATCACCAGTACCACATAAAGAGATTGTAGAAGAAATAAAACCAGATTTAGAAGCTAAAGGATATAAAGTTGTAATAAAAGAATTTACTGACTATGTAACACCGAATACGGCTTTATCAGAAGGAAGTTTAGATGCTAACTTTTTTCAACATATACCATATTTAAATGATCAAAATGAAACTAGAGGGTTAAATTTAGATTATACTGCACAAGTACATTTAGAACCACTTGGAGCGTATTCAAAAACTATAAAGGATATTAGAGAATTAAAAGATGGGGCAACAATTGCAATTCCAAATGATCCATCAAATGAAGCAAGAGCATTAAATCTTTTAGCTGAAAATGGAATAATTAAAGTTAAAGAAGGAGAGCTTATTACACCAAAGGATGTAACTGAAAATCCAAAGAATTTAAAGTTTAGTGAGCTTGAAGCAGCAGCTATTCCAAAAGCATTAGAAGATGTTGATTTAGCTATAATAAACGGTAATTATGCAATTGATGCAGGGTTTAAAGTGAATAAAGATGCATTAATAAAAGAGAATAAAGATTCGGAGGCATCAAAGCCTTATGGAAATGTAATCGCAGTTAAAAAAGAGAATAAAGATACTCAAAAAATAAAAGATTTAACAGAGGCATTAACGTCAGAAAAAGTAAAAGACTTTATAAATAATAAATATGAGGGGAATGTTATACCAGTATTCTAATAAAAAAAGTAAAAGATGATTATAATAAAAAAGGTCACTTGGACTTAATATATAATTATAAAAGCCAGAAAGCAGGAATGTTTTGTGGCTTTTTATTTTACATCTTATAGGTAACAAGGTAAAATAGAAAGGAAACTAGTAAAATGGAGGGATTAAAATGAAAATATCAAATGTTTCTGTTAATTTAACAGGTAGTGATATATTAAGCATAATAAATGATTTTGTAAAAGTTGAAGGATTGGATTTAAAAAGTGTAACAATAGGTAATGGAGTAAATATAGAAGGTAGTTTTAAAAAAGGAGTAAAGATTAACTTTAAAGGAACGGTTTCTGATTTATCTGTTGTAGATGGAAAAGTTCATTGTAGATTCTCTTCATTTAAAGTGTACAAGCTAGGTTTATTTAGAATTTTTAGAAGCCTTGGTGTAAAAATAGCATTAAAATTTATTGGAGATTTAGGTATTGAAGGAAGTAAAGACAAATTAGTTATAGATGTAGATAAAATATTATCAAAAATAAAAATAGTAAAACTTAATGTTTTAGATTTATATATACATGGTGAAACTGTTTGTGCAAATGTTGGAGATATAGATTTAAATTTAGGATTAATTGGCAAGAATGAAGAAGAGGAAGAAGGAGAAGAGGTATCAGAAAATAAGGAAGAAGAAACTGAAGAACAAGGATTCTTAGGAAGCCATATGACAAAAGAGGAACTTGAAGCTTTAGATATAGAAGAGAAAACAAATGATTACTATAAAAAAGGAAGAGTAGTAGCAAAAGAAAAACTAGATAATAAATTACCTGAAAAAGCTAGAGGATATTCAGATTATATTTTTGTATTACCAGATTTAATAGCTTTAATAGGTAGATTATTAAAAGATGATAGAGTTCCTACAAAAACAAAGTTAACTATATCAGGAAGTGTTGCATATTTATTATTCCCAAGTGATTTAATTCCAAGTAAGATACCATTCATAGGAAAAATAGATGATTTAGCAGTATTATTCTTTGCATTAAATAGAATAGCAAAAGACGTTCCATTAGACGTACTTGTGGAAAATTGGTCTGGAAAAAATGAACTTATATTTGTATTAAGAAATGGATTAGAATATGTAAGTAACTTTACAGGAGCTAAAAATTTAGAAAAGATAGTAGATGTAGTAGAAGAATTAAAAACTTTATAAAATATTAGTCTGAGGAGAGAAGAGTATGGCTAAAAAGGTTTATGCAATTAAAGAGGGTTTTGATAGTAAAAATGGTGTTTTAGTAAAAAATAAAATTGTAGGTACATGGGCAGAATGTCTTTCTTATGTAAAAGGAGTTAAGGGTGCTAAGTATAAAAGCTTTCCAAGTTATGAAGAAGCAAATGTATATTTAAGTGATACTAATACTTTATTAAAAAAAGGAAGAGATGAGTATCCAATAGATTGTGCACATATATATGTAGATGGAAGCTATAATATAAGCACAAAAAGATATGCTTATGGTGTAGTAGTTATTGAAGATGGCATTGTTAAGTATATGGAAAGTGGTGCAAGAGATAGCGTATCGAATATAAGACAGATTGCGGGAGAGCTTGATGGTGCTGTTAAGGGAATTGAGTATGCTTTAAATAAGGGAATGAAAAGAGTAGTTTTATTCCATGATTATGAAGGGATTTTCCATCATGCAACAGGAAGTTGGGATAGAAAAGATGAATCCTCTACTACTTACTATAATAAAATGAATAGTTTGTTTGAAAAAGGAATAGAAGTAACTTTTGTAAAGGTTGATAGTCATACAGGAGATTTCTTTAATGAACTAGCAGATGAAATATGTAAGGAAGAACTTCACATTCCATCAGAAAAAATAGTTGAAAGATGGCTTAGAAAGAATAAATTATTTGTAGAAACAAAAGAAATTAAAAGTAGGATATTGAAAATTGCAAAAGGGGTAGAAGAAAATATTATACTTATAGAAAAAAAAGATAATAAAAAAAATGATGAATTGAATAATAGCATAGAAGAGGATTCAATTGAAAAGAAAAAATTATTAAAAAAAATAGAAGAACTATCAAAAGAAGATATAATTCGTATAAATAATTATATAAAAAAATATATAAAATAAAGTGAACGTATAAAGTTATAAATAGATTTGTTTTTTACAAATTTATTTATAACTTTTTTTTATTAAAATTAAAATAAATAGATAATTTTGCAAATGGGTAGCAAATATATTCAGATTGAATAAAATGTAATATAAATTGTTGAAAGGTGGATAAAAATGAGGATAAAGAGAGAATTAATAGAATATTCAAAAATAGATATTTGTCCAACTAAAAGTAAATCAATGTTTAAGCAAATCAATTTAGAAAATATTTTTTGTAT
The DNA here is from genome assembly GCF_051656525.1 of Clostridium sp. Classification (GTDB taxonomy): domain Bacteria; phylum Bacillota; class Clostridia; order Clostridiales; family Clostridiaceae; genus Clostridium. Next base: position 19,212 of record NZ_JBOGCC010000326.1, read on the forward strand.
ACCAAGCCAAAAACCAGATATAGAACAAATTGATAAAGTATGGATAGATAGTACAATTATTGATTATGATATAGTAAAAACGCCTATCGGTGAGTCTTTAGAAGGGCAAAGATTGACAGGAAATAAAGTTTTAGTATGCGGAAAAATAAATCTTAAATTTCAATATACAGCAAATGAAGAAACACAATCGGTTCATACAGTTCATAATTGTTATCCTTTTTGTGCTTATGTGGTTTTAGATAGTGATATAAATACTAGATCTAGAATTTATCCAAGTATATTAATTGAAGATGTTCTTGCAGAGCAAACGGATTTAAGGTGTATTTATACAAATACTACCTTACTTGTGATAGTAGAGAAAAAATAAATTTATAGGAGGATAATTATGGAATGTGGAAATAAAAAGATGAAAGTCATTAATAATAAAATGCCAGAAAAAATGAAGTATTTTAAAGAAGATTTAATGAGTAAAATAATTTCAGTGCCTGTGCAAAAGCCTGATATTAATAAAATATTACGAATAATATCAGAAGTAACTATAATAGATACAGAAATTATAGAAACGGAAGTAGGTAAATCAAATGAAGGGCAAAATTTATCAGGATACAAATTAGTGATTAAGGTCCAAGTAGATGGGAAAATACTATATGCAACTGATGGAGTATGTCCAAGTGTTCATTCGACTCACTTTAAAATAATAAAAAGTATATTTATAGTATTGCCAAAAGAATATAATGGAGAAAATATTTGTGAATTAGCAAGAACAGGTCTAGTGAGTATAACTCCATATATAGAAGCAGAGAAGGTAATGAAATTAAATGAAAGAAATTATAATATATGTATTCTATATATA
>NZ_JBOGCC010000327.1:0-1797 GCF_051656525.1 Clostridium sp.
TTATGATTTAATAGAGCAAGCATAGTAGAAGGGGGGAGTAGAGTATGTTAGAAAAAGTATTAGTAATGACATTTGAAAATGCAGCAGGGAAGAATTTATCAATTAAGGTGAAGGATATTTTAGATGAGCTTTCATCTGAGTCAGTAAAGGCTGTTATGAATTTTATTAAGGCTAAGGGAATCTTTACAATAGATGGTTCTCCAATAACAAAGGTTTTAAAAGCTGAAGTTATAGCAACTGAAAAGACAATTTTAGATTTAGCATAGGGTTTAAAGGTAATGCAATATTTTGCATTGCCTTTTTGAAGTATAAATAAAAAGGGAGAGGATTTTTTATGGAGATAAAGGTTAAAGTTTTAGTGGAAATGCCAGGGGTTATGGAGTCATTACTTGCACTTGCAGAGGCTTTTGAAGGATATAGAAAAGATGTATTAATGAATGGAAATGTAAAGAAGGAAATTGAGCCAGAAATTGTAGAGAAAATTGAGATTTCTATAGAAGAGATTAGAGCTATCTTAACTAAAGTTTATAGGGATGGGAAAAGAAATGAAGTGTTAAGACTTTTAAGGGAGTTTGGGTGTGAGAAGCTTATAGAACTTCCAAAGGAAGCTTATCCTGAAGTTTTGAAAAGGGCTGAAGAGTTGGAAAGGAGAGTAGCTTAAAGGTATGAGAAGTTTAGCTATTGATATTGAAACCTTTAGTGATAAGGACCTTACAAGGTGTGGCGTTTATCCATATACAGAGTCTTTGGAGTTTGAGATACTCCTATTTGCATATGCCTTTGATGATGATGAGGTTAAAGTAGTTGATTTTAAGAATGGAGAAAGGCTTCCAATGAATGTTTTGGAGGCTTTAACTTCTGAGGATATTATTAAAACTGCTTTTAATGCTAATTTTGAAAGGGTTTGTTTAGAGAGACATTTAGGAATATATATGAATCCAGAGTTTTGGAGCTGTACATCTGTTCTTTCTTTAGAGCTTGGGCTTTTAGGAAGTCTTGATGGAGTTTCTAAGTTTTTAGGAATAGAGGAAGGAAAGATGGAGGAGGGACGGGAGCTTATAAAATATTTTTCAATTCCTCCAAGAAAAGAGATGGATTTAGAGAAGTGGGAAACCTTTAAGAAATATTGTATAAGAGATGTTGAAGTTGAGAGAAATATAAGAAAAAGGTTAGAGTTTTTTAGTATTACAGAAAAGGAAAAAGAGTTATGGAGTTTAGATCAGAGAATAAATGATAGGGGTATTTTAATTCATGAGGGATTGGTGGATAAGGCTATTGAAGGAGAAAATATTTGGAGGGAAAAGCTACTTAATAGAGGAAGAGAGTTAACAGGTTTAGATAATTTTAATAGTGTAAAGTCTCTTAAAGAGTGGCTAGAAGAAAAAGGTTTAAAGACCTCAAGTCTTGCAAAGGACAATGTTTCTAAGCTTTTAAAAAAAGTTTCTGATGAAGAAATAAAGGAAGTATTGGGCTTAAGGTTAGAGATTTCAAAGACTTCTGTTAAAAAGTATGAGGCTATGAAAAGAAGTGTATGCAAAGATGGCAGGATAAGAGGCTTGTTTAGGTTTTATGGTGCTAATAGAACAGGAAGATGGGCAGGAAGGTTAGTTCAAGTTCAAAATCTTCCACAGAATAAGGCAAAGGATATTGACCTTTGCAGAAATCTTTTGCTTGAAGGAGAGTATGAGGGGATTAATCTTTTTTATGAAAGCTTTAAGGGAATGTTATCAGAACTTATTAGAACAACATTTATTCCAGAGAAGGGGAAAAGATTTATAGTTGCTGACTTTAGTGCAA
>NZ_JBOGCC010000328.1:0-4038 GCF_051656525.1 Clostridium sp.
TATTCATATTCATATTCATGTCATTGCCCATGCTAAAATCATTATTCATCATTTGAGTTTGTCCATATCCTTGTTGCATAGAATTGCCCATATTATTGTCATTCACCATAGTTTCCCCCTATTTACTTAAAAGTCTTGAAAAGAATCCTTCCCTTGCACTCATTATAGTTCTATACATAGAGTCATATTTCATAACTTCTAATCTTTCTGAAACTATAATCTTATCTCTCAGTACATTATTTAAATTACATAACCCTGATGGATTAAATATAATTATGTCAAAGCCTACTACATGCAAATATCCAAGTATTAATTGTATCTCTTCTGAAAGACCTTTTTCCCTTTCTATAAATACAGTTAATTTAGGAATATTCCCCGTAAAATCAAAATTATCTATAAGTCTTAAAACATTATTATTTAGCTCAAGAACTAAAACTAATAATCTTAAAATCTGCTTTTCTTTAAATTCTTTTTTATAAATATCCTTTCTAGTAATAACTTCATTAAACTTCTTCAAAAGAAAATTTTGAGTCTCTGTACTATACTTAGAAAACTTATATCTTTTAAGTTTTTTTATCCCTTCTATATCAAACTCACCATTACTTAACTGATGAAACATAATGCTATACATATCCTCTGATACTGAATTATTGTTTGATAATTGCCTTCCATTTATAAAAAAGATATTTTCTCCTGTTGTGCAAAACTTTATAAGCTTTTGATACTTAAATATATCCTCATATTGTCCATCAATCTTAAAAAACATACAAGGAACCTTCACAGTATCATCCTTAACTTCAAAGCCTACTCTAAGCTTTGCTGGTTCATTAAAATATGTGTAAATATCCTCTAAAATAGAATCTAATAAAACAGCCTTTGTATATCCATCTCTAAACTGCCATGGCTTATACATTCCAGTACTTCCATTAAAAAGTTCCCCCTCAATTTCTCTTTGCAAAACCTTTGTATTAGTTTCTATTCCCTCAATAAACTTTCCATTCTTTGCTCTGTCCTTAAAGGTTTCTATACTTAAAATCCCCATATTTTCTACAAGTTCACTGTCCTTGTCTATATCCTTAAATAAAGTTTCTTTTAATGGATTTATATAGACTACATCAAAACCCATCCTATGCATTAAAATTAAAAAATATATTTCATGCTTTCCTATTTCACCATAATAAATCCCTTTAGGAATAATATCTCCATCAAAATCAATCTCTCTTAAGTGAACATAAGCCCATACTATAAGTTTAGTTATAAAATTATTTCTAACACTATCATTAAAAAACTTTTCCTTTTCTATAGCTATAGGAATTACATAATCTAAAGCTTCTAAAAACTTTATATTTATCTCTCTATTATTAAATATAGTAATGTCTTGATACTTCATATTAAAAATATCCATAGATGAAAGTTCATTATAAATATATTGTATAAGCTCCATTTCTCCACTTAAGGAAATATTCCCATCAAATAAAATACAGCTTTCCTTATACTCATCCATTCTTACTTCAATAGTTTTCAATAAATTATTATACTCATTGCTATCTTCAACACCTATAAATCTATAGAAACAACTCCTAAAACTTGGATTCTCATAATCTCTTTCGTACTTTTTTCTAAATATTGAATTTATAATATTTATAAGCTTCATTACTTTTCCCCTTTACCTATAAGCGCTCACTTTTATTTATATTATTCAATTACCATAAAATTACTTTACGCACTTTTAATTTTACTTTATTTTTACTTTTTTGTTAAGTTCTTTCTTTAAGATTGTGAATAATTAATTTCTACCTTTATAATTTATTTAACACAAAAAAAGCAAACCAATTAAGGCTTGCTCTTTATTAATTATTTTTCTGCTGTTTTGAATATTGCTTTTCTTATCATATCTACAGGAATTACTGTTAAAGCTAATATTATTACTGTAATCCATCCTTTTATTCCAAATGGGCTACAACTAAATAGGCTTCCACCAATTAATGTTAATACAACTTGGACTACAACTATTATTCCCATAACTTTTATAAAGCCTGGATTTTCTCCTATGTTTTCAAATATATTAACGCTTCCACTTCTTACGTTGAATCCATTAAATACTGCTGCTAATACAAACATTGAGAAGTATGCAGTTAAATGTTGCTCTTCAGTTGCAAACATATTTTTAAAGAATGGAACCATTAAGAATATGAAACTTAATATAGCAACCCATGCTCCAACAACTAAAACTTGTTCCATCATATTTTTTGAAACAATGCTTTGAGTTCTTGACTTTGGTTTTTCTTTCATATATTTTCTAAGAGCTGGTTCTGAACCAAGTGCTAAAGCTCCAAGTCCATCCATTATAAGGTTTATCCAAAGGATTTGTGTAATTTGAAGTGGTTGTGGTAATCCTAAGAATGGTGCTATTGCACATACTGCAACTGCTGCTACGTTTATTGTTAATTGGAATTTTATAAACTTTAAGATGTTATTATAAATTGTTCTACCATAAAGTAATGCACTTTCAATAGATTTAAAGTTATCATCTAAAATTACTATATCTCCAACTTCTTTTGCTAAGTCTGTTCCAGATCCCATTGCAAATCCTACATCTGCTCTCTTAAGTGCTGGTGCATCATTTACTCCATCTCCAGTCATTCCACAAACTAAGTTTAATTCTTGTGAAATCTTAACCATTCTTGATTTATCTGTTGGAAGAGCTCTTGCGATAACTCTAAGGTTTGGAAGTATCTTCTTAATTTCATCATCAGTCATTTTATTTAATTCTTCTGATGTTAATGCAATATGCTCACTTGAGCTTATAAGTCCACAATCTTTTGCTATTGCAAATGCTGTTTCTTTTCTATCCCCAGTTATCATAACAACTTGAACTCCAGCATTTTGAACTTCTTTAATAGCTTCTCTCGCCTCAGGTCTTACATCATCTCTTATTCCAACAAACCCTACAATTACTAAGTCATCTGGAAGTGTATCTTCTACTAAAGGTTTTTCACTGTAAGCAAAAGATAATACTCTCATTTCCTTATTAGCAAGGGCATCAATTTTAGCATTTATTATATCTTTATTTACTTCTTTTATACTTCCATTTTCATCAATATACTTAGTAGCTTTACCTAATAATCTTTCTGGTGCTCCTTTATATACTGTTTTTCCATCAATTTCAGCTGCTGAATATTTGTTAGCTGAATTAAAGGCTTGTAATTTTTTAATTTGGATGTTTGAAAGACTTTCCATACCTTCTTTAGTTAAATAATTTAATAAAGCTTTATCGGTAGCATTACCACCAATTACATGTCCATCTCCATCAAACATAGCTCCTGTATTTTTACCAATACACATCCCTATAAGTTCTTTTATCTTTTTACTTTCATTATAGGAATTTTTTACATCTCCATCAAAGAATTCTACAACTTCAAGTTGACCTTTGGTTATAGTTCCTGTTTTATCTGAGAATAAAATATTTAATGAACCTGCTGTCTCTATTCCAATTGGCTTTCTTACAAGTACATTCTTTTGTAACATTTTTGATGTATTTCTCATTAAAACTATTGCAATCATAAGAGGTAGTCCTTCTGGAACTGCCATTATTATGATAACAACTGCAAGCATAAGTGCTGCCAATATTTCTTTAAAAATATCTATTCCACTTGTCATTGCTAAGTACTGCGAAAATCCACCAGCACTCATTACATTTTCAAGCATTAAAGCTAAACCAATGACTACTGCACCAATATATCCAAACTTAGATATTTTTCCTGCAAGTTCTGTAAGCTTAACTTTTAATGGACTATCTACATCATCGTCAGCCATATCTTCAGCCATGCTTCCCATAACTGTTTTCATACCAACTCTTTGAACTTTCATAACCCCAGTTCCACTAACTGTAACTGCACCTCTGAATAACGAATGTTTATCAACAAAAACATCTCCTGTTAACTTAAACTCTCCATCAGCTGCTATCTCAAGTTCATGCTCTAACATAGCTATTTTAGTACACTCTTCAGATTCACCATTTAAAGATGAGTTATCTAC
>NZ_JBOGCC010000329.1:0-1294 GCF_051656525.1 Clostridium sp.
TATTAACAACTACCCCACTATCACCTTTTTGACTAATTGTAACACCTTGACCATTAAACTCAATATTATTAGCTTTAACAATCTCAACACCGTCAGTTACAATGATTTTATTGTCATGTGTCACATCATATGGCAACCAATCAAATGTTGTAGATGTCGCTAATAAAATACCACCTATGCCTTGTTTTGTAATCTCAACAGGATTATTCATCCCATTGATTTTATCTGCCCCAGTAGGCATTAATACTACTTCACCACTTGTTACAGCTGTGCCATACTTAACCTCAAATATTACAATTTTACCTTGCATAAATGATAGTGCTGGTAGATCTTGTTGCAACCTTTGACTTTGTTGATTTAAGTCATATATAACATGGATAATATTATCTGTTGTTGAATTGAAATCAAACGGTATAGTTGTTTCACTTTCTGTTGCCCTAATTCCATAATATTGAGGGAATTGTGCTTCAATAGTTTTATATGCATTGGTCAACCTTATAACTCTATCTAAATCTTCTGTAGACAGGTTTGATAAGTCCTTCTTCAAGTATGAAGTTAAATCTATTGCTCCTCCACCATTTGGATTTGTTACATATGGTAAGTCATTAAATTTCTTCAATCCATCTCCAGCTTTTAAGTATGTCTTAGTACCATCGAAAACAACAGCACATTCACCTAAATCTAATTGAGGATTATCATTTGTAAAGTCTTGAAGACTTCCTCTTCTTAAACGAATGATGTATTCGTCAGCCATCTTTATATTCACCCTTTCTCATTTTAATTATCTCTTAGTTCCTCCACCATCTAAAACCTTATTTCTATCATAAATAGTATTTGAAGAACCTCCATCAAATATCATCTTTGGAGTCCCTTTAATAGTATTTCCACCATCTATTGAAGAAGGAATTAGGTTTGTAGACATCTTTGACAATAGCTCATTTATAGCTCCTGTGACTGTTTTATCTACGGTTTGTAGATTAGTATCAGTTGAGGGTTGAAAGCCTGTGTGCCCTGATTTTTCGTACTCTAGCGAAGTTAATTTGCTATGATCTGTTGCAGATTGTTGAGGTTCGCTTAATCCATAGTTTAAAATTCCAATAAAGTCATTCATATTATCACTCCCCACACAATATAAAATTAGGAGTTGCCCTATTTAAATTATCACAACTAGGTGCCACAATTGTATGAACCTCTCCTGTGCTAGTTGTTAATTTTATAGAACATAAATAGTTTCCCAAATTTAAATTAATTGTTTCTGAGCCTTCTAATATGAAGTTTGCTATACTTGTTCCAA
>NZ_JBOGCC010000330.1:0-7712 GCF_051656525.1 Clostridium sp.
TTACTTGTGGAGTCTTAGTATTTATTATTGGGACAAGTTGTGGAAAAGTTAGTTCTACAACAAGACTTATATTATCAGGAATGGCTTTATCTACTATATTTTCAGCTTTGACTAATCTTTTAATTTATTCAGCTGAAAACTCAAATCAAGCTAAAAGCGCTATGTTTTGGATTATGGGAAGTTTAGGGGGAGCTAAATGGGGAGTCTTAGGATTTCCATTAGTAACATTGCTTGTAGTTTTAGTAATTTCATTATGTTTATCAAAATCTTTAGATTTACTTTTATTTGGTGATGATAGTGCAATAATGCTTGGAATGAATGTTAAGCTTATAAAAAGTGTAGTTATAGTACTTGCAACGCTTTTAATTTCAGTGATTGTATCTTTAACAGGAGCAATTGGTTTCATAGGGCTTATAATTCCGCACATCATAAGAAATATTACAGGAAGTAATCATAGAAGATTAATAATACTATCAGTTTTATTAGGAGCAGTATTTTTAATTATTTCAGATATACTTGCAAGAGTTATATTTACACCAAGAGAAGTTCCAATAGGAATAATAACAGCCTTAATAGGTGGGCCAGTATTCTTATGGCTTATAGGAAGAAAAGATTATTCTTTTGGAGGTAAAAAATAATGAGTAATTTGAAGGTAGAAAATTTAAATTTTTTTATTGATAATAAACAGATTCTAGATAATATTAAGCTAGAAATTAAAGAAGGGCAATTTGTTGGAATAATTGGATCAAATGGTTCCGGGAAATCAACATTATTAAAAAATATCTATAGAATTTATAAACCTAAAAGTGGAAAAATAACTATAGATAATGAAAATATGGGGAAAATGAGCAATAGGGAAGTTGCTAAAAGATTAGCAGTTCTTGCTCAAGAAACAGGTTCAGAATTTGATTTTGCAGTAGAAGATGTTGTGAAAATGGGCAGATATCCATATAAAAATTTATTTGAAGATTATTCGGATAAAGATTTAGAGTTGGTGTCTAAAATGCTTAAAAAAGTAGGTCTTGAAAATTTTAAAGAGAGAACTTTTAATAGTTTATCAGGTGGAGAAAAGCAGAGAGTCTTAATTGCAAGAGCTTTAGTTCAGGATGCAAAGTTTTTAATTTTAGATGAACCAACAAATCATTTAGATGTAGGATATCAACTTCAAGTTATGGACATGGTTAAGGAATTAAAAATGACAACATTTGCAGCAATCCATGATATGAATATAGCAGCAATGTATTGTGATTATTTAATAGTAATAAAAAAAGGTAAAATAATAAAAAAGGGAAGGACAGAGGAAATACTTACAAAGGAGCTTATAAAAGAGCTTTTTAATGTTGAATGTCATGTAGGTAAAAATCCTGTAACTGGAACTTTGCATATATTTTATATGAGTACACATGAACATGTAGATGGAATTGGAAATGGTCACATTCATTTAGATGGATACACTGGTATTCACAAGCATTAATAGGGGGAGTTATAGAGAATGAGTAAAAGATTAAGATTGTTAGTATTAGGGGTAGCTGTAATGGCTGGTTCAATGGCATTTGTAGGATGTGGAGCTGAAGAAAAGTCAGTAGAAGGAAATGGACAAGTTGCAGAGAAATCGGAAAGCTTTAAATATGCATATGATAATGGGAAAGAAAAGGTAGATGTAGAGGTAAAAGAAAAACCTACAAAAGCTGTTACATTATCACAATTTATGACTGAAATGTTATTATCCTTAGATTTAGGAGATAAAATGGTTGGAACTGCTTTATTAGATAATCCAATTTTACCTGAATATAAAGAGGCTTATGATAAAATTCCAGTTCTAGAAATTGCAGATGGACATAATATATCTAAAGAGGCATTTACTGCTTTAGAACCAGACTTTGTTAGTGGATGGGAGATGTCGATTGCAGATGATACTACAGGAACTGCTAAAGAACTTGTAGATGGTGGAGCTAAACCATTTGTAGCTAAATCATTAGCAGGAACTTCAACTATAGAAACAGTGTATGAAGATTATGTATCACTTGGAAAAATCTTTGGTGTAGAAGATAAAGCTACAGAGGTAATTAATAAGATGAAAGCTGAAGTTGAAGCTGTAAAAGATAAGCTTAAAGATGTAAAAGAAGATAAGGTAAATGTTTTAGTATATGACTCTGGTGAAAAAGATGCTATGGTTGTAGGTTCAGGATTACCAAATAACTTAATAACTTTAGCAGGAGGAAACAATATATATGGAGATTTAAAAAATGCATATGAAACTGTTTCTTTTGAAAGTATAGTTGAAAAGAATCCAGATGTAATATTAGTAACTGAATTCTTAGCAGGAGATAAGGCAGAGGATAAAATAAAGTTTTTAAAATCTCATCCAGCATTAAAGGATGTAAATGCTATAAAAAATAATAAAATATTTGTAGTAGAACTTGCAGACCTTTCACCTGGTGTAAGAAATTCTAAAGTAATAACAAAAATGAATGAAATATTTTATGGTAATAAATAGGAAAACTATTTTATTATAGATTTAAATTTATGGGGGGATTAATAATGAAAGAATTAAACAAATACCCACACACACATGAAAACTGTGAATGTGGATGTGAAGAACACAAACATGAAGCTGAGGTATGTCATTGCGGATGTGAGGAGCATAATCATACTCATAGCCATACACATGAGGAGTGTGCTTGTGGATGCGAAGAGCATACTCATGCAAAGGAAGTTTGTCACTGTGGATGTGATGAACATAATCATACACATTAATTAAAAGATAAAAAGCACAATAGAGTTTTTCTACTGTGCTTATTTTTTTATGTTTTCCTTAGTGAATAATTCTACTCAATTACATATAATTATTTACTAAATAATAGCATCTCTCTTTAGTCATTTGATAAAGAGCCTTTGTTGCTTCTTCATTGCCTGAGTTATAACCTGCATTATATTTACTTTTCTGTTGTATCCAATTTTGCTCATTCTTTGTTAAAGAAGCCATTTCTGACTGAGGTAGTTTGTCTTTAAGAACACCCCAAATTTTGTTAAGTTCCTTATTCCACATTTGATAAAGTGAGGCATCTAAAGTCACTATGCCGATTTGCTCACCAGATGATAGTTTCGGATACTTTATATTTGCCATTTCATCTAAAAATTGAGTTTTAGTAGCATTTAAATTATTAATTTGATTGCTATTAGTTTGTGTAGATTTAGTAGCATGAGTAACTTCAGTAGTTTGGATATTAGAAGTAGTATTTTGGGTAGATTGCTCTTTTGTTTGTCCTTGAGAAGTTTCTTCTTTAGCATTTTGTTTCTTCTCAGTTTCTAGTTCTTCAGCTTTGGCTTGGGTAGCATCTATTTGTTGTTCTTGTTTTTGCTGTTGCTCAAGTTTCTGTTTTTGTAATTCTTCATTCTTTTTATGAATAAAGAAGAAACTAGCAGAACAAATAATAACAACTACGATAATAATACCAATAATAAAGCTGATTATTTTTTTATTCATATAAAAATTTCCTTTCTTGAAAAGTTCTTCTTTTAGATTATATATAGATATTAAATATAGAGAATAGATAAAATAAGACGAAAATTAATAATGATTTATTTATATAAATAGAATGAATAAAAAAATAAGTAGCTTGTAGTTTGTTACATATTATAGAAATAATTTAGTAATAAATATGAGAAAAATATAGTAAATTCTAAAATTTGAATTTACAGAAAATTAATTGATATTCATATAGAGAAAGATGATTTAGAGCTATTTAGGATTTTCTATTAGGTTTATTTTTAGCTTGGAAAAATTATAGTATTAGAATTAAAGAAGAAGTATTTTATTAAAGTTGAAGTGAAGATAATAATAGAAGATAGGTTATTATAAAAAATATTTAATTTATAAAAAAACTTATAATTCTATAAGATTGATTAATAAAGAGAAAAGGAATATGCTACTTAGTATTAGAGTGCAATTTAATGGAGGTGTTCTTATGGAAAAAGTATATTTTAATGGAAAAATTCTTACAATGGAAGATGAAAATTTAAAGTCAGCAATATTAGTTAGAGATGGAATAATTGCGGGAGTAGGAACAGATGAAGAGGTATTAGGTTTAAAAACTAATGATGCAGAAGTAGTAAATTTAAATGGAAAGACACTAATGCCGGCATTTATAGATCCCCATAGTCATATTACAAATGTTGCAAGGACTTTAGCTAGTGTAGATTTAGGTGAAGCTAGAAGCTTTGATGATATAGTTGATAAAATACGTGCATATATGAAAGAAAATGATATTAAAAAAGGTGAATGGGTTTCAGGATTTAATTATGATCATACAAATCTTAAAGAAAAAAAACATCCAACAAAAGAAGTTTTAGATAAAATTTCAAATGAATATCCTGTTATAATAGCTCATGCATCAGGACATATGGGAGTTACGAGTAGCTTAGGATTAAAACGACTTAATATAGATGATAGCACAGAAAATCCTAAAGGTGGAACTATTGGTAGAGATGAAAATGGTAAAGCTACAGGATATTTAGAAGAAAATGCTTTTATAAATACATTTTTAAGTATGACAAAAGTATCAGTAGAAAAATTAGCAAGTTTAGTTAGGAAAGCAGAAGATGTATATGCAAGCTATGGAATAACAACTGTACAAGATGGTTTAATGAGAAGTGATGAATTCAATGTTTTAGATTATATGAGTAAAGAAAAAGTATTAAAGTTAGATGTTGTAGGATACGTTGAAGTAAATAGTTCAGATATTGTTGAACAGAATTCAAAATATTTAAAAAAATATATAAATAGATTTAAAATAGGTGGATTAAAAATGTTGTTAGATGGATCACCACAAGGAAGAACAGCATGGTTAAGTAAACCATATAAAGGTGGAGAAAAAGATTATGTAGGTTATCCAGCTTATAGTGATGAAAAAGTGCAACATTTTGTAAATTATGCATTAGAGAAAAATATTCAATTGTTAGCACACTGCAATGGAGATGCTGCATCAGAGCAATATATAAAAGCTTTTGAAAAAGCAATTCTTCAAGATGGAATGAGTAAAGATACGAGAGAAGTAATGATTCATTGTCAAACAGTAAGACATGATCAGTTAGAAAGAATGAAAAAAATAAATATGATACCATCAATATTTATAGAGCATATATATAGATGGGGAGATATTCATATTAAAAATTTAGGTAGGGAGAGAGCAAATCACATAAGTCCAGCAGGATATGCATTAAAACAAGGGTTAGTTTATAATTTTCATCAAGATTCACCAGTATTAAAGCCAGATATGTTAAAAACTATTCAAACAGCAGTAACAAGACTAACATCTAATGGAGTATTACTTGGGGAAGATGAAAGAATATCTGTTTTTGATGCATTAAAAGGAGTAACAATTAATGGAGCCTTTGAGTATTTTGAAGAAAATAAAAAAGGTACATTAACTAAAGGAAAACTTGCAGACTTAGTTATATTAGATAAAAATCCATTAGAAGTAAATAAAGATGAAATATCTAAAATAAAAGTTCTTGAAACAATAAAAGAAGGAAAAACAATATATAAAAATGCTTAAAAGTAAAGCTCAGTAGATTTTATTTTCTATTGAGCTTTACTAATTTTTAAAAATTTAAATTATATAAAATTATTAATTAAGTAAAAATATCTTTCTTTAGTCATTTATGTAATGACTTGTGTAGAGTCTTGATTACTCTTATAATTATAATAAAGTAATTTATATGGGAGAAATGAGAATGGGGAAAGAGATTTATTGTAGCATTGGTCAAGCTTCAGAGATGCTTGGAATATCTAGGGATACTATAAAGTTTTATGAGGAAAAAGAATTGGTAGAGCCTATAAAGGATGAGGAAAATGGTTATAGAAAGTATAGTATTGAAGGAATACATAACCTGTATTTAATTAATTTTTATAGAGAACTTGGAATTGAACTTAAGAGAATTAAAGAAATTAAGGACTCTAGTGAACTTAATCATGTGGGAAAAATTTTAGAAGAACAAGAAAAAAAGCTTTCTTTAGAGCTTTCTAATATGAGGAAACTGTTTAATAAGGTTAAGGAGACAAGAGGTGATTACTTAAATGTTGTAGAAAATATAGATAAGTTTTCTATTAGAAGTCTTGGACCTTTTAAGGTTCTTCGGGAAATAACTGAAACTGCTATTGAAGATGCTAATACTGTAGTTTTAAAGTATAAAGAATCAGTAGAAGAAAATGGACTATCTAATAGGGCTCATACTTTAGATAATTTATTAAAGGAATTTTCTTTTAATAAAGAAGAGATGATGGGGGAAAAGCATTTAGTTATTAAAAAAGCTAGAAAAAAGACTGGAAATCTTTTTTACAAAGAATGCTTATACACAGTTTTAAAAATCCCAGTTGTAGGGACAGAAGAAGAAGGCGAAAAAGTTTTTTCAGACAATTACAATTTATTTATGAAAGAATGTTCTAAAAGAGGTATAGAGCCTTTAGGAAAAGTATATTTAAAAATGGTTTTAGGTGTATTTGAAGATAATAGAGAGTTTATGTATTTAGAAGGATTTTTACCTGTAGAAATTAGTATTAAAAATTGAAAATTTAGAATTATGGTAAGAACTAGCTTGGGCTAGTTCTTTTTATTTAGAAGAAAATAGTTTGGGAGTTAATATGTTAGAGGAAAGAAGTAAGAGTATAGGAAGGTAGTATAAAGTTAATAAATGGAATGAATTTAATTAATATGAAATTTAGGTATTGACCTAGGAGTTGCTCCTACCTTTAAGATTTAATTATAGAAAGTTTGGTGCTTTTGCGTTTTATAAAAAAGGAGAATATTTATGAGAATTTTAGAGGTTAATAATTTAAGAAAGTTTTATGGTGACAAGATTGCTGTGGATGGAGTTAGTTTTTGTCTTAAGGAGGGGGAGATTTTAGGTTTTTTAGGACCTAATGGTGCTGGTAAAAGTACTACTATAAATATTTTATCTACTATCTTAAAGAGTGATGGTGGAGAAATAAAGTTTAGAGGAAAGCCTATTTTAAAGAGTATTAGAGATTATAAAAAGCATTTAGGTGTAGTTCCTCAAAGCTTGGCTTTATTTGATAATTTAAGTGCTTATGAAAATGTAAAGTATTTTGCAGGCTTTTATGGTTTAAGGGGAAATATTTTAAAGGAAAGAGTTTTAGAGGCTTTGGAGATGGTTGGTCTTAAGGAGAAGAAAAATGAAACTCCTAAGACTTTTTCAGGAGGAATGAAGAGAAGGCTTAATATAGCTTGTGCTTTAGCTCATAAACCAGAGATTTTAATTTTAGATGAGCCAACTGTAGGGATTGACCCACAGTCAAGAAATCATATTTTAGAATCTATAAAAAGGTTAAGGGAAGAGGGAACATCAGTTATTTATACAACTCATTATATGGAAGAGGTTGAGTCTATTTGTGATAGGGTGGTTATAGTTGACTTAGGAAAGGTAATTGAAGAAGGAAAGATTAGTGATGTTATAAATAGATGTGATAAGGAAAATAAAAACTTAGAGGAAGTATTCCTATGTTTAACTGGGAAAAATTTAAGAGATTAGGAGGCTTGGATAGATGACAAACATGATTAAGATGCAACTTAATAGCTTGTTTAAAAATAAAATAATGATAATAAATTTTGTGTTATATCCAAGTATTCTAACCTTTATAATTGGATATTTGGCAGAAGGATATTTTAAATCAGGAATAACTTCCTATGAAT